>NZ_JBEPPM010000006.1:0-182501 GCF_040547315.1 Arthrobacter sp. UYP6 | reverse complement strand
CCGTGGTTAGACTTCTACAACAACCACCGGCCACACGGCAGCCTCGGAGGCAAAGCACCGATCACCCGGTGTAATTAACGTGCCGTCTGAGTACACCTAGCGCGGCGGGAGCGGGCCGTCCTGTTCCGGAGCGGGAGCAAGAGCACCAGCGGGGAGGATAGGCACTTCTTCGCCGTCGCGGTTGATTAGTTTCCCGCCCTGGAAATAGTCGCCATCCTCGAGGCCGGACAGCTCGTCCTCACGGACCATGCGGGCCGGGCCGGCAGCAAATACCGAGGAGTCCTTCCGGTTGCCGGCCTTGAGTTCGTTGAACAGCAGGTTCAGGAGTACTGCCATGACGGCTGCCGAGCTGATCCCGGAGTGGAAAATAGTGCCAAACCATGCCGGAAAGTTGTCGTAGAACGCCGGCGCGGCAATGGGGATCATGCCGAATCCGATGGACGTGGCAACAATGATCAGGTTCATGTTGTCCTTGTAATCAACCTTCGCCAGGGTGCGGATGCCCGAGGCGGCAACCGTGCCGAAGAGCACCACGCCGGCACCGCCCAAAACGGGCGTAGGAACGGCTGTGACCACGCGGCCGAGGATGGGCAGCACACCCAGGATGACCAGGATGAGGCCGCCCGCGCTGACCACGAAACGGCTCTTGATGCCCGTGATGGCCACCAGTCCCACGTTCTGGGCAAAGGCGCTTTGGGTGAAGGTGTTGAACACCGGAGCAACCGCGCTGGAGAGCATGTCCGCCCGCAGGCCGTTGGCGATGCGCTTGGAATCGACCTTGGTGCCGGCAATTTCCCCCACGGCCAGGATGTCGGCGGTGGTTTCCGTCAGGATCACCAGGACCACAATCGTCATGGAAATAATGGCGGCAAGTTCGAAGGTCGGCAGGCCGAAGGCAAAGGGGGTCGGAAAGGCAACCACAGGTCCTTCGCTGACGCCGGAGAAATCGGCCTTGCCCAGGAAGACGGCCAGGACCGTGCCCAGCACAATCGCCAGCAGGATGGACAGGCGCGAGATTGCAGCGTTGCCCACCTTGCTCAGCAGCAGGACTATAGCCAGCGTGGCGGCAGCCAGACCGATGTTGGAGGTGCTGCCGTAATCCGGCGCCTTGGCGTTGCCGCCCATGGCCCAGTTGGCGGCCACCGGCATCAGCGTCAGCCCGATGGTGGTGATAACGATTCCGGTCACCACCGGCGGGAAGAAGCGGATGATCTTGGCAAAGAACGGAGCAATTCCTAGACCGATGAGTGCTGCCGCAAGAACAGCGCCAAAGGCGGCCTGGATGCCTCCCTCACCATTCACGATGGCCACGAGTGTGGCTACGGAGGCGAAGGAGGTGCCTTGAACCAGGGGCAGCTGGGCGCCCAGGAAGGGCACGCCAATGGTTTGCAGAATGGTTGCCGCACCGCCGATGAACAGGCAGGCGGCCACGAGCAGGCCGATCTCGCTCTGCTCCAGTCCGGCCGCTGTGCCGATAATCAGCGGCGGAGCAATGATTCCGCCGTACATGGTCAGGACGTGCTGCAGGCCGTAGGCGAACGTGCGGCCCAGCGGCAGCCGCTCGTCTTCGGGACGCGGCGGTCCCGCGGAAGGGGACGCTGTTGACGATTTGGTGGCGCGTTGAGATTTCATAGCAGACTCCCTTGTCGGCTTCATGAGCTCTTGCGAAACAGGGTATGGGGTCGGAAATGACCGGTGATGCAAAAAGGTGATGCAAAGTGGGGCAGCGGCGCCGGCTACAGAGAGGAGTCCGGCTGACGGCGCCGCTGCGGCTTGCGGCTAGCAGAAGCCCGGAATGCTCTCCCAAACGGTGTGATCGGAGGTGGTGCCCTCACGCTGGATGGTGGCCTCAATCAGGCCGTAGGGGCGGTCTGCAGCAAAATAGACCTGGTTGGGGTTGTCCAGGCCAAAGGGAGCCAGATCAACCAGGAAGTGGTGTTTGTTCGGCAGGGACATCTTGATTTCTTCGATATCGGGGTAGGCCTCAAGAACAAGCCTGCCCATTTCGAACATGGTCTGCTGCAGCGCAAGTGAGTGCGTGTCGGCGAAGCCCTTGAGCAGGAGGGCGCGGACGCCGTCGTACGTTTCGTTAAAGTCTGCGGGCACCACGTTGTCCGCGAAGCGCCAGCGGGCCGTGACGTCAGTGGCGAGGATCCTGTCAGTGGTCTCACCCAAAGTGGTGAACTGGTCCCGCGGGAATCCGTGGAACTCCGAACCGGTCGACTTGAGCACGGTCAGCCCCTGAAGGCCGCTCACCAGGTGGCGCGTGTCGCCGTCGGCGATCAGAACCGCCGTGCGGGTTTCACTCTTGTCCTTGGAGAAGGCGTGGTCGTGGTCGTGGATTCGATTCCAGGAGTACTGTTCTGCCTCCCACCGGCCGCCGGTTACCCAGTCAAAACCGGCAACAAAGTGCTCGGCCAGGCGAAGGAGAAATGCTTCGGGGGAGCCGACGCCGTCACGGGCGAAGGCGTACACCGTGTTTTTCTGGGTGTCGGTGGCTACAACGTGGCCGTTGTCGCCCTCGGTGTGGGCGGCCTCGAAGTCTCCGCGCAGCTGTGAGGAGACGTTGAGGTCTTCGATCTCGTGGCGGTCTGTGTCCCGGGTGATCTTGACCAGGCGGACTTCGGCCTTGCCGTACTGGTTGTTGCCAAGGATGATGCGGCCTGCGGCGTCGTTGCCGGTAGCGGTTTCAGCGGCGGTGCTTGAAGCAGTCATGTCTAGCTCCCTCGATAGGTGGAAAAGGCAAACGGGCTCAGAAGAAGTGGTACGTGGTAATGCTCAGCTGGGTTGTCCAGGCTGAAGGTCAGGGCGACCGTGGGATAAAAGGTCGCGGTGCCGGTGGCGGCAAAGTAGTCCCCGGTGGCAAATTCGATCCGATACGTGCCCGCAGGAAGCTCTTCGGGCCCTAGGTCCTTGATCCGGCCATCGGCGTTGGTGACGCCTTTGGCAACAACCTCGGCACCGCCGTCGTCCGCTACGGAATAAAGGACTGCGCCCACTCCGGCTGCGGGCCGGCCGGTGACCTGGTCCAGGATGTGGGTAGTGATGTGACTGACACTCATGAGGCGAGCATTCCTTTCAGCCGGAGAAGCGCAATCTGGCGCAGTTCGCCGGCGATGATGGGCTGTTCCTGTTCCGGGGTGTGGGACAGCCGCTCTTCCAATGCGGTAAGGATCTCGTCTGCGCTGCGGCCGGCGGCGCGGATGAGGAAGACGCGGCCAAATTTTTCCTCGTAGGAGGCATTGCCACGGGCAAGTTTTTCGGTGGTTTCCGGCACGACGGCGACGCCGGACTGTTCCCTTCGGGAGAGCCGGGCCTCGGCGCCGTCCCCCGCCGCGCGCTCGCCGATGCGGGGATGGTGGGCCAGTGCGGCGTCAATTTCGGCCTCGGTCCAGTCCGGAGCGGCGGTGGCTGCGAAGGCCGTGAGTTCCGCTGTTGTGCTGAACGGCCGGGCGTCGACAATCTCCTGGACCCAGCGGTCGATATCCACGCACGGCCGCAGCGTTGCTGCTGCTTCCGCGGGTGAGGAGGCGTTAAAAGAGTGCAGTTCCATAGGGGTGTCAGCTTTCGTTGTGGTGCCTCCGACTGCAGCGCTGAACACCCTTGACCATCGACGGATCGACTTGATTCGATGTTTCTGCAATGCGGAAAATTGATTTCAAATTAGTGTAACGCGGGTCACATGAAGACTGTCAAGGGTTCCGGCACATCATTTTTCCGGAGTGGTCGGTTGTGGATGCAGCTGTGCCATTGAGGTCCGGGCAACCCTTGACCGCAGGAGTTGCGTGGCCTAGCGTTTCCGTATAGCAATAAACGGTTTCCGCATACCGAAATTATTGGATAGCAAGTATTGGCTAGCAAGTATCGGATATCAAATATTGATGATCGAAGACAGATGATCGCGTATTCCCTGGATTGAGAGGTCGACCATGAAGACAACGCCGTCGAGGGCGCTCCCTCCCCATCACGTCGCAAGTGCCGAGCCCGTTTATGAAACCGGTGGTTCTGATCCCGATTTCTATTTCCCACCGCGCAGGGAAGGCCGCAGCCTGGTCCAGCGGATACGCAAAATCTCTGCGCTTCGCTCCGTTTTTGGAAAGCCTGGGCGCCATCCGGGCGCTTAGCGGCTGTGGGCTGCGCCGCCCGTAAAAGGACAAAGGTAAAGCAGGGCCGGCCGTATGGCCGGCCCTGCTTTACCTTCGTGTTTGGCGGTTCCTTAGCCTGCGGCTAAGAGGGTAAGGACCAATCGGCATGCGCTGGGGATCGGTTCAATGATCTCCGCCAGCCCCTCGACGGCCAGCCTGCGGGCCGTCTCACTCAGTGGCCCGCCGGCGATGATGACTGCCTTGGCTCCGTCGTTCGCAGCTCGCCCCACCGCTGCATGTAATTCATGGAACTGGGCCTCCGGATCTGCGGCAAGTTCCAGCGGCCCGGACTCCGTCAGCGAAATGCCAAGAAAATACTCCGATCGACCTTCGGCCTGGACCAGTTCTGAAAGTGAATCGGCGAGCATTGGGGTGCTGGTCGCCATGGCAAAGGCTCGGTCGTCAGCCGAAGCGGCCAAGATTGAGGCCTGTCCAATGCCCACCACGGGAACGCTAAGACTGCTTGCCAGCTCGGCTCTTCCGGGATCCCCTATTGCTGACACAATGACGGCGGCAACCCGGGCGCCGGATGGTCCAGCCAGATACTTCCTGACCGCTTCGCATACATGTTCTGCGGAGTCACGCAGGGCATTTGGCTCAATGAGCATTCGGGGCCCGAGCGCTGCAGTAATACCCACAACTTCCAGATCCGTACCGGCCAGTTCGATGGCTGCTAGGCCGCCCATCATGGCTGTGGTGTCTTGGTTAGTGTTCGGGTTGATCAGCAGGACAATCCGGGGCTGGTCCGTGGCCGTGTTAGTGGACATAGGTGGGTTCCTCGTCTTCCTCCAGCGGCTTTCCGAAAGTTTCCGGCGGGAACTGCACCACAATCGCCAGGACGATAAATAGCGCCGCCAAGACCGTGAACATCCCGAACGTGCCGGAAGTATCGAACACTGCCCCGGAGATCAGTGGGAAGAGCCCGCCCGCCAGTGAGCCGGCGGCGAGGATGATCGAGGTACCGAAACCGCGCACTCGGGTGGGATACAGTTCCGGGGCGAACAGCCAGATGGTGGTGTTCAGGATAATGACGGAGAAATTGAACAGCACACCAAACACTAGGATCATCACAATATTGGTGCCAAGGAACGCGATGGACAGCCCGGCGGCACAGCCCAAGATGGCTGCTGCGGTGAGAACCTTCTTTCGTGGGAGCCTACTAGCCAGATAGGCGGCTGTTGCAGCGCCGATCAAGGAGCCGGACTGCATAATCAAGGTAAACCAGAGGCTTGTGTTGATGTTGTAACCACGTGAGACCAAGATGGTGGGCATCAGGGTCAGCATGGAGATTTGCGCGGCGTAGGACATGGTCACCGCGACACCGAGAAGAAGGGTGCGGCGGAGTAATGTGCCGCGGAGCACTTGCTTCCAGGCACCGCTGGCAGAAACTATGCCGTCAGCGGCGCCAGCCACTGAGGCCGTGAGATAGGTCTGCGGGTCATGAATGGGTCCGGAGAGTTTGCCGCGTGCCAGGCGGGTGATGACCATATTGGCCTCATCAAGCTTTCCTGTTGCCGCAAGGTACCGGGGAGTTTCAGGGACGTAGCGACGAAACCACATCACCAGCAGTGCAGGGATGAACAGGAGGCCGAATACCCACCTCCATTTGTCGGGGCCGTCAAAAAGGGTGAAGACCAGAATCCCGAAGGCCGGTGCCAGCATATTGCCCAGTCCGGCTGCGGTGACGTTGATCAGGCCCACAGCTGTGCCGCGGTGCCGGGCGGAGAAGAATTCGGCCATCATGATGACTGCGACAGCGATTTCGCCGCCAAGGCCGAAGCCCACCACAAACCGGCCGGCAGCCAGGATGGCGTAGTTCGGGGCTAGGGCGCAGGCCAGCGAGCCCACAGCAAAAATGATCAGGTTGATCATGAGCATGTTGCGGCGGCCGTAGCGGTCCATGATGAGGCCGGTTGCCAGTCGGCCCAGGGCTGTGGCGGTGAACGTCATTGTGTTCAGGAGGCCAATTTCCGTACCGGTGAGGCCCCAAGCCTCACGCAGCACCGGGCCGGTAATTCCCACGGCGTTCTGTTCAAGGGCGTCAAAGAAGACGCCTAGCAGGATCATGAAGACCACCTGGCGGTGCGCCTTGGTTACTCCGATTGTCTGGTAAGACTTTTCAATCTGCATGGCAAGCGAATCTGTGGGTGCAACACGGGGTTGCTGGGTACTGTCCTGGGGCACCGTTGCTCCTCATGGGTAGTAACCCTCACAAGTGGGATTCAATGAAGGTTCCGTAATGCGAGAATGAAAGTTCACATTAAGGAATGTGATGACTATCACATGTCGGCCCGACTTCGTCAACGGTTAGGGCTCAGGAGGAGTAATGGCTGGGATTGTGACGCGGTGACAGCTAAGACAAGCGTTAAAGAGGGGGCCGCTGCACATGGCGTGCGGCGGCCCCTTCTTCAGGCTGACGCCGGTGAAGGCGGCCTGCGAACTTAGTTAGGCGTCGCCGCCGGAGTTGCCGGAGGTTCCTGCGTTCACGTTGAGCAGGTCATACTTCTTGATCGCTTCGGTGGGTGCACTGGCATCGACTTCGCCGCGGCGGGCGAGCATTTCCAGGGTGCGGACCACCATGGAGTGCGAATCGATCTTGAAGTACCGGCGGGCCGCAGCGCGGGTGTCGGAGAATCCGAAGCCATCCGCGCCCAGCGACGCGAACTCGTTGGGAACGAACTGCCGGATCTGGTCCGGCACGGCCTTCATATAGTCGCTGACGGCGACAATCGGGCCTTCGGCCCCGGCGAGCTGGTGCGTCACAAATGGCACGCGTGCCTGGGATTCGGGGTGCAGGAACGATTCCTCCTCGGCGGCCAGGCCGTCGCGGCGCAGCTCGATCCAGGACGTCACGGACCACACATCAGCAGACACGCCCCAGTCCTCGGCGAGCAGCTTCTGAGCCTCCAACGCCCAGGGAACGGAAACACCCGAGGCCAGGATCTGGGTCTTCGGCCCGTCGGCAGCCGACTCGGACACGCGGTAAATACCCCGGACCACTCCCTCGACGTCCAGGTTCTCCGGCTCAGCAGGCTGGATAATCGGCTCGTTGTAGACCGTCAGGTAATACATCAGGTTCCGGTTCGCTGAACTCTCGCCGTACATCTCTTCGAGGCCGCGACGCATGATGTGTCCGATCTCGTAGCCGTAGGCCGGGTCGTAGGTCTTCACCGCCGGGTTGGTGGAGGCCAGGATCGGGGAGTGCCCGTCGGCATGCTGCAGGCCTTCACCGGTCAGGGTAGTGCGGCCGGCGGTAGCTCCGATCACGAAGCCTCGGGTCAGCTGATCTGCCGCTGCCCAGAAGGAATCGCCCGTGCGCTGGAAACCGAACATCGAGTAGAACACGTAAACCGGGACCAGCGGTTCGCCGTGGGTGGCGTAGGCCGTGCCCGCGGCGGTGAAGGCAGCTACCGCCCCGGCCTCGTTGATTCCGGGATGGATCAGCTTTCCTGCGGGGGATTCCTTATAGGCCAGCATGAGGTCGCGGTCCACGGAGAGATAGTTCTGGCCGTCAGGGTTGTAGATTTTCGCGGACGGGAAGAAAGCGTCCATGCCGAAGGTCCGTGATTCGTCCGGGACGATCGGGACCAGCCGGTCACCGAAGTCCTTGTCCCGCATCAGGTCCTTAAGCAGGCGCACGAAGGCCATGGTGGTGGCCGCGTACTGCTTGCCGGAGCCCTTCTTGGCGACGGCGTATGAACCCTCGGCGGGCAGGGTGACCGGGGCGTGCTTGACCCGGCGTTCGGGGACGTTGCCGCCGAGCTCGCGCCGGCGCTCGAGCATGTACTTGATCTCCGGGGTGTCAGGGCCCGGGTTGTAGTACGGCGGCTGATACGGATCGGCTTCGAGCTGCTCGTCACTGACCGGGATCCGCAGGTGGTCCCGGAAGGCCTTCAGATCCTCCAGGGTCAGCTTCTTCATCTGGTGCGTGGCGTTACGGGCCTCGAAGTGGGTGCCCAGGCCGTAACCCTTGACCGTGTGAGCCAGAATGACGGTGGGCTTGCCCTTGAACTCGGTGGCAGCCTTGTACGCGGCGTAGACCTTGCGGTAGTCGTGGCCGCCGCGCTTGAGCTGCCAGATTTCCTCATCGGTGAGGTTCGCGACCAGTTCCTTGGTCTCGGGGGACTTGCCGAAGAAGTGATCGCGGATAAATCCGCCGTTCTCGGCCTTGTACGTCTGGTAGTCCCCGTCGAGGGTGGAGTTCATGATGTCCACCAGCGCCCCGTTGGGGTCCTTCTCCAGCAGGGAGTCCCACTCCCGGCCCCAGAGGACCTTGATGACGTTCCAGCCGGCACCGCGGAAAAACGCTTCCAGTTCCTGCATGATCTTGCCGTTGCCGCGCACCGGACCGTCCAGGCGCTGCAGGTTGCAGTTGACCACAAACGTGAGGTTATCGAGCTTGTCGTTGGCGGCGAGCTGGAGCAGGCCGCGGGATTCGGGCTCGTCCATTTCGCCGTCACCCAGGAAAGCCCAGACGTGCTGGTCCGAGGTGTCCTTGATGCCGCGGTTCTGCAGGTACCGGTTGGACTGGGCCTGGTAGATCGCGTTCATCGGGCCGATGCCCATGGATACGGTGGGGAATTCCCAGAAGTCCGGCATTGAGCGCGGATGCGGGTAGGAGGACAGGGCGTGTCCCTCGCGGGACTTCTCCTGCCGGAACCCGTCCATGTCTTCCTCGGACAGGCGGCCCTCAAGGAAGGCACGCGCGTACATGCCCGGGGAGGCGTGGCCCTGGAAGTAAATCTGGTCTCCGCCGCCGGGATGGTCCTTGCCGCGGAAGAAGTGGTTCATGCCCACCTCATACAGGGTTGCGGCACCGGCGTAGGTGGAAATGTGTCCGCCCACCCCGATGCCCGGGCGCTGGGCGCGGTGGACCATGATCGCCGCGTTCCAGCGCAGCCAGGCACGGTACCGGCGTTCGACTTCCTCATCACCGGGGAACTCGGGTTCCTGATCCACCGGGATGGTGTTCACGTAGTCGGTGGTGGTGACCATGGGCACGCCCACTGACTGCGCACCGGCGCGCTGGAGCAGCGAACGCATAATGTATTGGGCTCTTTCGGTGCCCTGGGAACGGATCAGATCATCCAGTGACTGCATCCATTCTGCGGTCTCCTCGGGGTCACGGTCCGGGAGCTGGTTGGTCAACCCGCTCAGGATGTCCGTTGTGTCTTCGCTCATGTGTTGCCTCTCCAATGAGGATCAAGAATCCCGTAACAAAGCACTTGTGAATCGTGCCGACTGTGAATTACCGGCGTCGCTTATTTCATCAGACGAAATAAATATTTCAAATACCATAGCAGTCCATGCTGAGCTGGCCAGCGGGCCGGGCCCGATAACCTCGTGAGCGGCCACGGACGGAAGAACACGGCCTGAAGAACACAGCAGAAAGGGCGGAGCCGCAGTGCGGCTCCGCCCTTTCTGGGGTGGTGCTTGTCTGGTGCTGAGTCCGTTCTAGCTCTGCGTGTTGCGTGAGCGCCCTGAGAACAGCATGACCAGCGGAATGATCAGCAGGAGCAGCGGGATAAGTACTGCCAGGACCATCGGGGAAGTGGCGATCTGGCCCGGGGTCATAGCGGTGGTGCTGGCCCGCATGGTGTCGGCGCCTTCGGAGATTTCTCCGTTGCCGTCGGCCAGCGTCATGCTTCCCTCTGCCAGCTTGGTGTTTCCTTCGGCCAGCGTTTCGGCACCGGTCTTCAGCTTGCCGGTACCTTCGGTGAGCGTCTTGCCTCCGTCGTCGAGCTTGACAGTGCCCTCGGCGAGGGAGTCGCTGCCGGAGACCAGCTTGCTGGTGCCTTCCGCCAGCGTGGTGGCGCCGACGGCCAGCTTGTCGTTGCCTTCTGAGAGCGTCACCGCTCCGGTCTGCAGTGTGCCCAGGCCACTGGACAGTGTCTGCGCCCCGGTGGCGAGCTTGCCCGCTCCGGTGACCAGATCCGGAGTTTTCGCAGCCAGCTCGGATGCTCCTGCATTGAGCCTCTTCGCGCCGTCGGCGATGGCACCGTTGCCGGTGGCCAGACTTCCTGCACCGTTTCGCAGCGTGCCCAGCCCGGTGGAGAGTTCTCCTGTTCCGGCGTAGAGAGTCTGAGCACCCGTGGAAAGGGTGCCGGCACCGGTTGCCAGCTGCCCGGCACCCGTCTCCAGCGCCTGGGTGCCCGTAGCAAGTGTTGTTGCGCCGGCGTTCAACTTCCCGGCGCCTTCAGCAATGGCCCCGTTCCCTGCGGCAAGGCTGCCGGCACCGGTACGCAGAGTGATAAGCCCGGTGGAGAGGCCTGACGCTCCGGTGGACAGATCAGTTGCGCCTGCGTTCAGCTCTCCTGCACCTGCGGCGAGATCGCCTGCGCCGGAGGACAGCAACGGTGTTCCGGCGGCGAGGGTCTTGGCGCCGGTGTTTAGCTCTTCAACGCCGGCGGCCAGCTGTCCGTTGCCTGTGGCGAGATCAGCGGATCCGTCCTCCAATGCGCCGGTCCCGGCTGACAGCTCCGCGATGCCGGTTTCCAGCGCCTCGGTCCCCTCCACAAGCTGCTTTGCTCCGCTCTGGAGCCGCAGGGAACCGTCGGCTAGCGCTGCGGCACCGTCGGCCACGCCCTTTGCACCTTTGAGCAGGCCGGGTTCTTCCGCCGTGTTCTGGCCGTCGAAGCCGGCCTTGATGGTGAGGATTCCCGTATTCAGCGTCTCGGCGCCGTTGGCGACCTGTTTGCCGCCGTCCTGCACCGCGGGGACTCCGGCGGCCAGTGCTGCTGCGCCGGCGCCTGCATCCACCGCGCCGGAACGAACCTGCTCCAGTCCGTCCTTGAGCTGGGTGGTGTAGGCGTTGCTGAAGCCGGTGGCACCGGCTGCAATGCCGTCAACGCCGGCCTTGGTGCCCTCCGCCTGTGGAATGACGGTTGCCAGACGGTCAGCAAGCTGAACCCCGGTCAGGGAGGGCGCATCCAGCTGCAGCTGCTGCAGCTGGGCCACCATGTTAGCTGCGGCTGCTGATGCGCTTGTCGCACCGGCCGCCACCCCATCGGCACTGGTTGCCAGGGCGGCTGCACCACCATCGACCAAGGGAATGCCGGTTGCGAGATCGGCAGCACCATCACGCAGCAGCGGTCCGCCGTTGACCAGAGCGTTGATGCCGTTGGAGAGATTCCGCGCACCGGTTGCGAGCGCGGCCGAGCCGCCAGCGGCATCATTGACGCCGGCCCCGAGAGCGGATGCTCCGGCATGCACTCGGTTGGCGCCATCCAGCAAGGCTTTAGTGCCCGCCACCGCCTCACCGGTTCCGTCATACAGAGTGACGACCCCTACCCGGAGGTCCCCGGCGCCTTTGGCTAGCTTGGAAACACCGGTATTGACTTGGACAGCACCGGCGGAAAGCATGGTGGCCCCAGCTGCAGCTGTCGCTGCACCGGTCTTCAGTTTCGTTGTGCCGGCGGCCAGCTGCTGGGCGCCGGCATCTGCAGTCCTGGCACCGGTTTCCAGTTTGGTGCTGCCGTCCTTGAGCGCAGATGCGCCGTCTGCGATGGCGCCTGCGCCGGCAGAAACCTGGTCGGCTCCGTCCTTGGCGGCACCGGCACCTGCGGCCAGCCGGCCGGCGCCCTCTTTGGCTGAAAGAGCGCCCGTGGTGAGGTCTTCGGCTCCGGTGGCCAGCTGGCCGGCGCCCGCAGTGGCTGCCTTGGATCCGTCACGCAGCTTAATGCCGCCGTCGTTCAGCGCTTGCGCTCCGCCGAGAATTTTTCCGGCACCGTCGCGAAGCGCCAGGCCGCCGTCGTTGAGCTTGCCGGCACCGACTTTCAGCGCGCCGGCACCCTCGGCGGCGCTAAGTGCGCCCTTGTTCAGCTCCCCGGAACCGGCAGCAAGCTGCTGGGCACCGTCGGAGGCGCGAACCGCACCCTCACGGAGCTGGATGCCTCCGCTGGCGAGCTGCCCCGCGCCTGCGTTGGCCGTTCCGGCTCCCGCGGCGAGTTTCGACGCGCCCTCAGCTGCGGATACGGCGCCGGTCTGGAGCTTCACCGCGCCCTCGTCGAGGGAGACCGCGCCGTCCTTCAACGACGTCGCGCCGGTCTTGGCGCTTGCGATGCCCTTGGCCAAGGTGTTGGCGCCATCGTCAACCTTCTTGGTTCCGGCAGCCACCTCGGCGGCACCGGCCTGGGCCTTCGCGGCACCGTCCTTAAGGTCCCCGGCACCGGTGGAGGCCCGCACGGCGCCGTCGCTAAGCTGCACCGCCCCGGCGGCAACTTTGCTGGAGAACAGGACAAAGAAAGCCAGAAGAAGGATGAGGAATAGAGCCAGCAGGGCTGTCAAAAGTGTATGCGGCCGGAAACTCTCCCGGCCGGACGGAGAACTCGTCATTGAAATTCCTTTGTCATATTCCGGTCCAGAGACCGGATGGGCAGCGAGGAGCGCCTGTGGGCTGTCGCGTTCGGTGGTGCCGGACCGAAAGCGCCTCTGCTCTGATGACGTTTTCCCCCGACATAGTGTGATGTCTGTTACATCTAACTTACTGGTCGGTAACAAAGCAAGGATTTGCTGAAAAAAAGTTACCGGCCGGTAGGTTGCGGGTCGAAACTCTTACGGAGAACTATTTGCGGCGTGTCCCTGCAGCCGTCGCGCCGCTCATGGTGAATGCTGACTGCCACAGCAGTTACGCACGTGCTTCACCATCACGAGGAGTTATGGATGAGCTGGCTAGACCGTGAAAACATCATTGCGCCGCCGGGCTTCAACCGGTGGCTCATCCCTCCGGCGGCACTGGCCGTCCACCTGTGCATCGGCCAGGTTTATGCCACAAGTGTTTATAAGAACGCCTTGGTGGAGCACTTCAACGCCAGCCTGACGCAGATCGGGATCATCTTTTCGGTGGCGATCGTGATGCTGGGACTGTCCGCAGCGGTCATGGGCACCTGGGTGGACAGGAACGGGCCGCGCAAGGCGATGTTTGTCTCCGCGGTCTTCTGGTCCGGAGGGTTCCTCGTGGGCGCGGTGGGCATCTTTACCCACCAGCTGTGGCTGCTCTACATCGGCTACGGAGTCATTGGCGGCATCGGCCTGGGCATCGGCTACATCTCACCGGTCTCCACCCTCATCAAATGGTTCCCGGACCGCCCGGGGCTTGCTACCGGTATGGCCATCATGGGGTTCGGGGGCGGGGCGCTGATCGCCAGCCCGCTGTCCTCTGCCCTGCTGACCTTCTACGACCCCAACTTTGGCACCCCCGGCGCTGACGCGGGCGACGCCGTCGGCAAGCTCTTCCTCACTCTCGCCGCGGTGTATCTGGTGTATATGCTCTATGGCGCATGGACCATTCGGGTCCCCGCGGAAGGATGGCGGCCAGAAGGCTTCGACCCGGCAACGGTAACCTCCAAGGCTCTGGTCACCACGGCGCACGTGTCCGCTGCAAACGCCATCAAGACCCGGCAATTCTGGCTGGTCTGGATTGTCCTTTTCTGCAACGTCACGGCCGGGATCGGCATCCTGGAGCAGGCTTCGCCCATGATCCAGGACTTCTTCCGCCAGCCCGACGGCGTTTCCCTGGTGAGCGCCGCCGTTGCCGGCGGCTTCGTGGGGCTGCTCTCGATCGGCAACATGGGCGGGCGCTTTGTCTGGTCGGCTACTTCGGACATCATCGGCCGAAAACGCATCTATATGGTGTATCTGGGTGCGGGTGCGGTGCTCTATCTGATGCTCGCGTTATTCGGAAACACCTCCACCATCCTGTATGTCCTGCTGGCCTTTGTGATCCTGTCCTTCTATGGCGGCGGCTTTGCCACGGTTCCGGCCTATCTGCGGGACCTGTTCGGAACCTTCCAGGTGGGCGCCATCCACGGCCGGCTGCTGACGGCCTGGTCGGCTGCCGGCATTGCCGGTCCGCTGATTGTTAATTCGTTCCTGGACGCCCAGGGAACGCCCGGAGAGCTGGATGCCGGGGCGTACCAGCCCGCCTTGCTGACGATGGTTGGGCTGCTGGTCATCGGGTTCATCGCCAATCTGATGATCCGTCCGGTTGATACCAAACACCATGAACCGCGGGGTGCCGGCAGCGCCGGTGCCGCGAAAGATGCTGAGCTGGAGGAGGACTACACATGAGTGAATCCCTGGACCGTTCCGGATCAGGCGGCGCCGCTGCCCGGTCGGACAGCGCGCGCATCCGTATTATCGTGAGCTGGCTACTGGTGGGTGTGCCTTTGGCGTATGGGGTCTTCCAAACGCTCTCCAAGGCCTCGGCCCTGTTCGGCTGATGTGTCCTACCGCGTCTTTGCCGGCGATAGGTCGGCAAAGACACGGGCCTGCGCCAGCAGTTGCGGCACTCCTGCCTCCAGCGATGGCGCAAACCGGGTGTCGTGGGGCCGTTCGCCCTTCAGCCATCTGCTGTAGATCGCTTCGCAGAAGATGGAGGCCTTCCACAGCGCCAGAGTCTGGTACCAGGGCAGGGCGTCCAGGGAGAGGCTGGTCTGCTCCCGGTAACGGGCAATAAGCTGTGCGCGGCTCAGGTATCCCGGGTTGCGGGTGACGGCGGTCAGCTCCAGCGGGCTCGGTGGGCTGTCCGGCTCCGCATACGTTGCCGTGAGGTAGCCGAGGTCAGCCAGCGGATCGCCAACGGCCGCCATCTCCCAGTCCAGGACCGCAGTGACACGTGCCGGCGCGGCGGCTTGGAACATCAGGTTGCCGGGGCGGTAGTCGCCGTGGAGCACCGACGCCTGCTGGCTTTCGGGGCAATTATCGGCCAGCCAGGTGCCCAGCACGGCAACATCGGGCAGCGAGCGGGTGGTGTTGATATCCCAGAGCACGGAAAAGCGCTCCACCTGGCGGCGCAGATATCCGTCGGCATGCCCGAAGGACGCGAGTTCGCCGGCGGTCACGTCCACCTGATGCAGCTGCACCAGGGTGTCAACCACGGCATTGCCGGTTGCCAGCCGCTGTTCAGGCGCATCCAGAACCGCGGGAATGGTGTTGGTGATAACCAGCCCTTCGAGGAAGGTCATCACGTAGAAGGGCACACCCAGGACAGACTCGTCCTCGCACACGGCAAGGATGGTGGGGACCGGAATGCCGCGGCCCTGCAGGAGCTGTTGAATTCGCGCCTCGCGGACCATGTCGTGTGTCGAGCGGGGCAGCGGCGGCCGCGGGCCACGGCGGAGCACAAACACCTCGCTGCCGCGTTCAATACGGTAGGTGATATTGGACTGCCCGTCACCGATCTGGGCCCAGGATAAAGGGCCGGATCCAAGGTTGTGCTCATCCAGGAAGGCGGTGACGGCATCCAGGATCAGCAGCGGCGGGGAGGCGAGCGCGGCGGCGTCGGCTGCGGTTGCCACCACCTCGGATCCGTCGGGGACTGACTGCAGGGAAGGCTCGCCGGCTTTCATTCCTTACGCCTGCGCAGAGCTGTAGGAAGGAGCATTGTCAACCGACGCCTGGAACGGCGCACCCGCTTCCACCTCGCGCCGTCGGGCAGAGGAAGCCCGCCGCGCAATGGCCCACTTGTGCGTTTCGTTGGAGCCGTCGTAGATGCGGAAGGCCCGCACCTCATTGAGGTAGGACGCCAGCGGCAGGCGGTCGGAGACGCCGTCCCCGCCGCACAGCTGCAGCGAGCGGTCAATCACCCGGTACACGGCCTCGGAGGTGTGCGCCTTGGCCACCGAGGACAGTGCGGACCCTGCCTTGGCATCGGTGTGAAGCAGCGCGGCGGTCTTGGAAATGATCGCATCGGACGTTTCCAGATCCATCACGTTCAGCGCCAGCATGTCCTGGGCGATGCCGAGCTCGTGCATGGCGGAGCCAAAGATTTCCCGGGTATTGGTCCGGTCCAGGGCAATGTCCATGGCACGCCGCGCCAGTCCGAGCCACCGCATGCAGTGGGTCAGGCGGGCCGGGCCCAGACGGACCTGTGCATACCGGAATCCCTGTCCGGGGGAGCCCAGGACGGCAGAGTCGGGAACAAAGACGTTCTTAAAGTGCAGGTGGGGGTGTCCGCCGCCGATGGCGCGGTCCATGGTGGAAATCTGCTCACCTATCCGCACTCCCGGCGTGTCCATGTCCACCAGCAGCATGGTAGCGCCGGCTGGGGAGGTGGCGGGGGAGGTAGCGCCGGGGGCCGCATCCAGGGCCGGCGTGCGCACCATTGCAATGCAGAACGCTGCGTTGTTGGCACCGCTGCTGAAGCGCTTGTGCCCGTTGATCACCCAGCCGCCGTCCACCTTTGATGCCGATGATTGCAAGGCGGCGGGATCCGATCCGGCACCCGGGTGCGGCTCTGTCATCCCGAAGCAGGAGCGCGCAGCACCGGAGACGAGCGGACGCAGGTATTGGTCCTTCTGTGCCTGCGTGCCGATGAGCTCCAGCATGTGCATGTTGCCCTCATCCGGTGCCTGGCAGTTGAGCACAGTGGGCCCGATCAGAGAGTACCCCGCCTCCTGGAAGATGGGGGACCAGAACTGCAGCGGCACACCCTGCCCCCCGTATTCCACTGACACATGCGGCGCGAAGACCCCGGCGCTCTTGGCTGCGGCCTGCAGCCGGGTCCGTTCAGCCTCCGACAGCCGTTGGCCGGGGGAGGGCTCGGCCGGGATGACGACGGAACGGATAAAGTCCCGGGTGCGCAGGCGCAGGTCTTCGATCTCAGGGGGAAGGGTGTTCATGGGACTGTGTCCTTTGGGTACTTAAGCGTTGCCGCCGGCAGCCAGCAGGCCACCGTCGAGATTCAGGATCTGGCCGGTAATCCAGGCCGCGTCATCGGAGGCCAGGAAAGCGGCTGCAGCCGCCACATCTTCAGGGGTTCCCAGCCGGCCCAGGGGGTAGGCGGCAGCTACCTGCTCCTCCCGTCCCTCGTAGAGCGCCCGGGCAAACTGCGTCTTGACGACGGCGGGGGCCAGCGCGTTGACGCGGATGGCAGGGCCAAGCTCCACAGCCAGGGAACGGGTGAGCTGTTCGATCGCGGCCTTGCTGATCCCGTAAAAGCTGATGCCCGGGGATGGCGTTTGGGCGCTGACCGAAGACAGATTGATGACGGATCCGCCGCGGCCGGCGAAATCCAGCTTCTGGTGGTGGTACGCCGCCTGCACCCAGCCAAGAGTGCCGTAGAGATTGACCTCCATGATCTTGCGGGCCGCATCCGGCTCCAGATCCATCAGTGGGCCGTACACCGGATTGATGCCGGCGTTGTTCACCAGAATGTCCAGCCGGCCAAATTCCGCTGCCACCGTGTCCAAAACCTCGGCGCGGTGCTCGGCATCGTCCGACTTGCCCGCGATGCCCAGGACGGAGCCTTCCGGAAATGATGCCGCAGCCTCTGCCAGGGGTTCAGGTTTACGCGCCGTGATGCAGACGCGGGCACCTTCAGCCACCAGACGCTGGGCCACCGCCAGTCCAATGCCTCGGCTGGCACCGGTGACAATGGCCGTCTTTCCTTCCAGCCGGCGGGCATGGACGCTGTTCTGGGGCATGGAGCTCCTCGGGTAAAAAGTGGTCCGGATTGGCGTAAACCGAGCAACCGCTCGGTATGGTGCCCGGGTATGCTAAGTCTGATGTAGAGGTAAAAGTGTGTCAAGGGTCACTTTGGCCCGACCACGACTGGCGGGGATTGGGTTGGATGGGAGCGCAATGGCTGGGGAAAGAACCGTGCGGATAACCGAAGCGGCCACGGATTGGCGGATTTTCTCCGACCAAGAGCTGCCGCCGGTGCTGGCTGCCGCGCTGGAGTGCTTCGTGGAACAGGGTTTTCACGGCACCACCATCCGGGAAGTGGCGGGGCGCGCAGGGCTCTCCGTGCCCGGGGTCTATCACCACTACCCTTCCAAGTCCGCCCTGCTTGTGGACATTGCACAGCGTGCCATGGCAGACCTGTTCCGGCGCAGCCAGGCTGCCCTCGCCGAGGCCGGCCCATCGGCCGAGGACCGTTTCCGGCTGCTCATTGAATGCCTGGTTCTCTTCCACGCCCACCGCAGCGACCACGCCTTCATCGCTGCGTCTGAAATCCGCAGCCTGGCCGGCGAGGCCCGCACTGCCCACCTTGCGGCCCGCGACAGGCAGCAGCGGCTGCTGACGGAGGTAGTGGACGACGGCGTGGCCGCCGGCGTCTTCACCACACCCTTTCCGGTCGACTCGGCGCGGGCCGTGATCACCATGTGCACCGGCGTCGCACAGTGGTACCGCGCCGCCGGTGAGCTGTCCCCCGAAGACCTGGCCGCCCGTTACATAGTGATTGCGCGCGCAGCAGTAGGTCACTGACAGCGCGCAGGGAGCGCGGTCAGCGATACCTGCGGTGCAGGTTCTCGCCGGCCTCCGGGCCGTTGGCCGACGCGGAAATCCAGGGGCCGGTGCCCTCGGACTGGTCCAGCACCCCCTCCTCCAGCCAGGTGTAGCGGCCGGCCAGTACTCCCTTGGCGAGCTGGCGGTCCTCGGAGTCGGAGTTGCGCCAGAGATCGTCAAAGAGTGTGTCGGTCCGCACCCGTGACTGTGCGCAGAAAGCCGCGGCCAGCTCATAGGCCTGGGCGCCCTCCCGCGGATCCTTGAGGCGTATGTTCTCCGCGCGCATGCACACCGCGGACATGGCAAAGAGTTCCGCTCCGATGTCCACAATCCGGCCCAGGAACACCTGGTGGTGTTCCAGCCGCGCCTGCCACCGCGCTATCCCGTAGAACGTGGAACGGGCCAGCCGGCGCGAGGACCGGTCCGCGTAGCGCAGGTAACCGGAGAGCGGCCCGAATTCCGCATAGGCGGTGGGTACGGACCCTTTTCCGGCAGCGAGGGTAGGAAGCCAGCGGCCGTAGAACCCGCTGGCCTTCACGGCTGCCCGGGCTTTGTTTCCCAGCGGTGCATCGGCAACCGCCAAATCGCCGGCCGCCTTCAGATGGGCATCAACCGCTTCGCGGGCAATCAGCAGATGCATGATTTCGGTGCTGCCCTCAAAGACCCGATTGATCCTCAGGTCACGCAGCTGCTGTTCGGCGGCGACTGCACGTTCACCGCGGGCAGCCAGCGAAGCTGCTGTTTCAAACCCGCGCCCGCCGCGGATCTGCACCAGCTCATCACCGATCCGGTAGGCCATCTCCGAAGCCCACAGCTTAGCCAGCGCCGCTTCGATCCGGATGTCCTTGGTGCCGGCGTCGGCCATGGAGGCAGACAGTTCAAACACGCTCTCCAGGGCAAATGCGGTGCCGGCGATGAAAGCCACCTTCTTCGCCACGGCCTCATGGCGGCCAATGGGCTGGCCCCACTGCTCCCGCGTTCCCGTCCATCCACGGGCAATCTTCAGGGACCATTTTCCTGCCCCGGCGCACAGGGCGGGAATGGACAGGCGGCCGGTGTTCAACGTAGTCAGGGCGATCTTCAGGCCCTGGCCCTCCCGGCCCAGCCGGTTGGCAGCCGGCACGCGCACGCCGCGCAACCGGGTCACCCCATTCTCGATACCGCGCAGACCCATGAAGTTGTTTCGGTTCTCTACGGTGATCCCCGGGGTGTCCATTTCCACCACGAAGGCGCTGATTCCACCCTTTTCCGTGCCATGGGGCGGAACGGCGGCCATGACCACCACCAGCTCTGCGATTACCCCGTTGGTTGTCCACAGTTTCACTCCGTCGAGGACATATTCGCTGCCGTCGTGGGAGGGGACGGCTGTAGCCCGCATCCTGGCCGGGTCGGAGCCGACGTCGGGCTCCGTAAGCAGGAAAGCGGAGATAGCACCGGCCGCACACCGCGGCAGGTACTCCTCCTTCTGTGCTTCGGTACCAAACACTTTGACCGGCTCCGGAACTCCGATGGACAGATGTGCCGAGACCAGCGCGCCCAGGCTCGGGTGCACGGAGCCGAGCAGCATCAGGGCGCGGCCGTAGGCAAGCAGGGATAGCCCCAGACCGGAATACCGGCGGGGAATCTTCATTCCAAAGACCCCCAATTCCGTCAGTCCCCGCAAGTAGTCATCGGGAATCACGCCGCTGGTTTCGATCACCTGACCATCCAGTGTGGTGCAGAAGGCTGCCAGCCGGTCCAGGAAATCGCGTTCGCGGATGGCCTCTTCGGGGTCCGCCGGCTGGGGGCGGATGAGGTCCAGGTTGTAGCTGCCCATGTAAATGCCCTTGGCAAAGCTGGGGCGCCGGTCCTCCGCAATCCGGGACTCCTCGGCCAGAGCGCGGGCATCCTTGGCGGTGACCACCCGTTCCTTGACCTTCCGAGCGCCGTCGTCCCCGGTACTGCGGGCATCCTGCAGGTCCTTGGTGCTCATGGCACTTCCCCTCGCTCCGGGCTGCTCCAGGCAGCCTCCGTTGGCTGTGCGGCTCAGCCTACGCGCGGTCCGCACAGCCACAAAGGGTGCCTGGAAGATGACCCCGCCCAATCGCCCTGACATCTGAATTCTTGACAAGACCCCCCTTCTTAACGTTGGAATGGTAAGCACACTGATTATTTTGATGCTCACTGGAGACATGCACAGGGAAGCAGGCAAATGCAGAACGAGGGGGATTGGGAAGCGGTTCGGCTGCTTTCCACCGCAGCGCGGCTGGTGCGGAGGGAAGTGGACAACCGGCTACGGGACGTGGGCCTGACGCAGGAGCGGGTCACGGTGCTGCGGGTGCTGGCGGCGGAAGGGCCGATGAAGCGAGCGCAGCTGGCCCGCCGGCTGAGGGTCACGGCGCAGACGCTGGGAGCGTCCCTGGTCACCATGGCCCGCCAGGACCTGGTGGGTGAACTTCCCCCTGCAGTAGACGGGTCCGCCCGCAGGGTGGTGGATATTTCAGACTTTGGCCGGCAGATGCTGGAGCGGGCCGATCATATTGAGCGGGCGGGATTCAGTGCCGACATCCGCCCCGAGCTCCGCAACGAGCTCATTGAGCTGATCCGGGAACTTGAAGTTCACCGCGCCGGCGCCTCGGCTCGGCTCTAGTTTCCGTGCAGCAGGCGGCCAGTGCCGGGTAACGTGATTGATGAACAAAGAGGAACGTCGTCACGGCCGGGGGCCGGAAGAGGGTAAATGATGAGTGAAGGCATTCGAGTTGCTGCCGCTGATGAGATTGACGAAGGAACTGCGGTGAAGGTCGATGCCGAGGTGGCCGGCACTGCGGATGATATTGCCGTGTTCCACAGTGACAATGGAAGCTTCTATGCGTTGAACGACACCTGTACGCATGAGGAAGCGTCCTTGTCGGAAGGATGGATCGAAGACGCCGAGGTGGAGTGCCCCCTACACTCGGCACGTTTCTGCCTGCGCACCGGAGAGGCACTGTGCCTGCCCGCGCTGATTAACGCCAAGACCCACCGGGTGGAAGTGCGCGACGGCGAGGTGTACCTGTATCCCGGGGAGTCCCCTGTGTAAGGGCCTAATGAACGCCGGTGGCGTCCCGGGACTTCATGTCTGACTCTTGATTACGCAAGACTCACGTTGCGTAATTATGCTAAGGATAGGTTAGCCTTACTTTGTCCGGTTTTTCCGGGCGCTGGATTGCCTCAAGAATTCCGAACCCTTAGTCAAGGAGCCCCCATGGCCCTGTCCCGGATGCGCCGCGCTGCGGCCGTTGCCGCTGTTGCCGTTCTGTCCCTCTCTGCCTGCTCTACCGGCGCCACCGACGAAGCGGGCGACGCCGGTGCCTCGGCTGCGGCGACTGATACGTTTCCGGTCACCATTGAACATGTCTACGGTGAAACCACCATTGAGTCCGCCCCCGAGCGCGTAGCCACCGTCGCCTGGGCCAATGCAGAAACCGCGCTGGCCCTGGGTGTTGTTCCGGTGGGTATGCCGACCATCGTCTACGGCGGCAATGAGCAGGGCACTACGCCCTGGATCGATGACGCGCTGGAAGAACACGATGCCACAATCGGGTCCGAAAACGCTCCGGTGCAGTACTCCGAAGCTGACGGCATTGCCTTTGACGATGTTGCGGCCACCAACCCCGATGTGATCCTCGCGGCCTACTCCGGGCTGACGCAGGAGGACTATGACAAGCTCTCCAAAATAGCTCCCGTAGTCGCTTACCCCGATGCACCTTGGGGAACCTCATGGCAGGACACCGCCACCATGATCGGCAAGGCGCTGGGAATGAGCGACAAGGCTGACCAGCTGGTCGCCGACACCGAGCAGTCCATCAAGGACGCCGCGGCCCAGTATCCGGAGCTTGATGGTACGTCCTTTATTTACGGCAACCTCGCCAAGGGCGCTTCCTCCGTCTACACCTCCCTGGACAACCGTCCCAAGTTCCTGACTGAGCTGGGCATGGTCCAGGCTCCGGTGGTGGATGAAAACGCACCCGCAGACGCCTTCTACTTCCCGTGGGCGGATGAAGACGCCAATCAGCTGGACTCCGACATCTTTGTGACCTGGGTTGCGGATGACGCCGCTGCCGCGTCCCTTGCCTCCGATCCGCTGCTGGGACAGATCCCGGCGGTTAAGAACGGTGCTCTGGTTGCGGATTCCGACGCCGAGCGCGTCTTCTCCGTCTCTGCCATCAACGTCCTGAGCGTCCCGTACGCACTGGAGAACGTGGTGCCGATGATCGCAGAGGCAGCCGCTACGGCCGCCGCCAAGTAGGTCCCGCAGCCAAGCAAGCCCCGCAGCACTTAGGCTTTGCAGAAAAGAGCATCCCGGTTCATTCCGCCGGGATGCTTTTTTGCATGGCGGGCAGTTACAGATCTCACCACAAGTGTTCGGCTGCCGATTGGACAGGACCCCCGGGGGAGCTGACACGATCAAAGGTATGCAAGATGTGCTCTCTGCTCTCTCCAGTCTCAAGCCACTATTCGCGGTTCTTATTGCAGTGGGAGCGGCCCTGCTGCTGGCGCGGGTAGTACGTGAATCCACCGCCAAAATCTTCCGCCGCGTGCCGCGGATCCGTGAAGTGACGGCTTTGGGTCGCAATCCGCTCCGTCTGGTCCTGTCCTTGATTGGCATCCGGATTGCCATGGGTGCCACTGTGGCCGGCGCCGAGTGGTTCCCTGCGGCTAACTACGTCCTGACGCTGGGCCTCATCGCTTCGCTGGGCTGGCTGGCCGTGGTCACGCTGCTCATTATTGAGGCGATGCTCCTGTCCAAGTACAAGACGGACACCAGGGACAACCGCCGCATGCGGCGGCTCAAAACGCAGGTCATGCTGGGCCGGCGCGTAGGTGTGGCCGTCATCATCACGATTGCCGTGGCCTGCGTCCTGCTCACCATTCCCGAGGTGCGGGCGCTTGGTGCCGGTATCCTTGCCTCCGCAGGGCTGATCTCCATTGTTGCGGGTCTTGCTGTGCAGAGCACCCTGACCAACGTCTTCGCCGGGATGCAGCTGGCCTTCACTGACGCCATCCGGGTGGATGACGTGGTGGTGGTGGAATCCCAATGGGGGACCATCGAGGAAATCACCATGACCTATGTGGTGGTGCACCTGTGGGATGACCGGCGCCTGATCCTGCCCTCCGCTTACTTCACCAGCACACCGTTCGAGAACTGGACACGGAAGCAGTCCGCCATCCTGGGCACCGTGGAGCTGGACCTGGACTGGCGGGCGCCGGTGGGTGATCTGCGCACCCGCCTCAAGGAAACCCTCGCAGGCACCGAGCTGTGGGACGGCCGCACCGGCGTACTGCAGATTACTGATGCCGTCAACGGCCTGGTGCGGGTGCGCATCCTGGTCAGTGCCGCTGACAGCGGCGCCCTCTTTGACCTGCGCTGCTTGGTGCGCGAAGCCATGGTGACCTACCTGCAGGAATGGCATCCGGGCGCTCTTCCACGCCAGCGCTGGGAGGAAGTTCAGCCCGCGGCTCCGGAGGTGCACCGGGACCGGCGTTCGCGCCGCGGCGGGGACCCGTCGGACACCAGCACGTCCCAGTTCTTCACCGGTTCCCTTGAGGCCGTGGACCGCCGGCACTCCTTCGCGGGGCCGGGCAAAGAGGTCTTTGAAGAGCGTGAGGAAACCTCCGCTGAGGACTAGGCGCGCCCGTAGGATTCCCTCTGTTCCGGGTCCCATCGGTTGACAAGCCGGATGCCGTCTGGCTGGCTGGGCTTCTGTACAACTGTGTGACTGAACAACTGTGCGGCCGGTTCGATCCGCGTGCAGACCCAAGCCACGAACCCGCGCTGAGCGCGGCGCGGAAAGAGGAACTGTTATGGCAGATGAATTTGTGGTCCATGAGCTCCAGGGCTCCAACGTGTGGGCCAAGGATGGTGAGCGTCTGGGGCTGGTAGGTCAGGTGCACCTGGATCGGTCCACCGGAGCGCCGGAATGGATTACCGTTGCACTCGGGCTTTTCGAAACCCGCCAGCACTTTGTTCCGCTGGCCGGCGCCCGCCGGGATGAGGATGACATCTACGTGAACTACAGCCGGCAGGCCGTGGATGACTCGCCCCAGGTTGATCCCGACGGCGCACTCAGTCCCGAAGAAGAAACGCTGCTGACGGA
Source organism: Arthrobacter sp. UYP6 (assembly GCF_040547315.1). NCBI lineage: Bacteria > Bacillati > Actinomycetota > Actinomycetes > Micrococcales > Micrococcaceae > Arthrobacter > Arthrobacter sp. UYP6. The sequence continues at coordinate 158,011 of NZ_JBEPPM010000006.1, read as the reverse complement.
CTATTACAAGAAATTCTGACGATCTGAGGCAGGATAACACTGCGGCCCTGCCGGTTATCCTTTGGTAGTAAGCCCCCTTACCAATAGGATGAAAACCTGTAATTCTACGCACCAGGAGGCCGTGATGGCGGAGCAGAACAGTGGGGGAAGGGCTCAAACGGCTCCCAGCCCGGAGGACGCGAGCAAGCCGGACACCCCGGCGGAGGTGACAAAACCCAGCTGGAAGTACATCCTGCGGAAAACACTCCGGGAGTTCGGCAAGGATCAATGTACCGACCTTGCCGCCGCGCTGACGTACTACACCGTCCTGGCCCTCTTCCCGGCACTGCTGGCGCTCGTATCGATCCTGGGCCTGGTGGGTCAGGCCGAAAGCACCACCAAGGCCATGCTGGACCTCCTCGGGGAATTTGCCCCGGAGAGCGCCATGAATGTGCTGAAAGACCCCATCGAACAGCTGACGTCCTCGGGCAGCGCCGGTTTCGCCCTGATCGTCGGTATTGCCGGTGCCCTCTGGTCCGCCTCCGGCTATGTCAAAGCCTTCGGCCGGTCCATGAACCGCATCTACGAAGTGGATGAAGGCCGGCCGGCCTGGAAGCTGCTCCCGACGCAGCTCCTGGTCACACTGGTGCTCATCCTTCTTGTCGCCGCATTGCTGATGATGCTGGTGCTCAGCGGACCCATTGCCGAGACCATAGGCAACTTTATTGGACTTGGTGCGGAGGCGGTCCTGGTCTGGAACATCGCCAAATGGCCGGTGATGCTGATCTTCGCCGTCCTGCTCGTCGCGATCCTGTACTACGCCACCCCCAACGTGAAACAGCCAAAATTCCGCTGGATGAGCATGGGCGCTTTCATTGCGCTGATTATGCTGGGTGCTGCCACCTTTGGCTTTAGCTTCTACGTGTCCAAATTCGGCAGCTACAACGCTACCTACGGTGCTATTGGTGGCGTGATCGTGCTGCTGCTGTGGCTGTGGCTGGCTAACCTCTCACTGCTGTTCGGTGCCGAGTTCGACGCCGAGGTGGAACGCGGCCGCGAGCTGCAGGCCGGCATCCAGGCCGAGGAAACCGTCCAGCTGCCTCCGCGCGATACCCGCCAGAGTGAGAAGCGTCAGGAGCAGATCGAAGAAGACATTGAGCAGGGCCGCAAACTGCGCCAGCAGCACGCGGGCAAGGACTACGACGATGACCTGCACTAGCTGACAGCATCACAGCGACCTGACCGCACCACACCGACAGAAGAGGCCGGCACCCGCAAGGGGCCGGCCTCTTCTGTCCCAAATATCTTCGTGGTGCCGCAGAAGGCTGACCGCGGGGCTGCTTAGCGCCTGGGAGCCAGCAGCGGTGAGCCTTTGACGCCGTCGCCCTCCGTGAGGCCGTCCAGCACGAACTTCAGCGATTCCACGGAGGTGCGGCGCGGATTCCAGCCCAACAGCTCCCGCGCCCTGGTGGTGTCCATAAGCGGTGCTCCGGCCGCCATGTCGATCCATCCCGGATCGGTGCGCTGCAGGCGCGCGGCCCAGGTCAGGCCGACGACGGCGCGCACCAGTTTCAGGGGGATGTTCAGCAGGCGCCGGGCACCGAGCACTCCGGCCAGCAGCTCGGGTGTGATCACCGGGTCGGCGGCGATGTTGAAGGCGCCCTCGGCGCGCTGGTCCACAACCCGCCAGTACGCGTCCGCCATATCATCGGCGTGGACAATCTGGAAGGAGAACTCCTTGGGCAGCGGGATCAACGGCAGCCTCAGTTTGTTCAGGATGAACTTGGGCACCAGCGGGCCCAGGAAGTAGCTGCCGATTTCGGTCCCGGCGTCGGAGGAGAAGATCAGCCCGGGCCGCAGCCGGGCCACGGGAATTTCCGGATATTCGCGCTCAAACGCATCAAGCAGGGCTTCCTGCTCGCCCTTATGCCGGCTGTAGTGTGAGCTGGCGATCCCGCGCGCTGGCCAGGACTCATCGGTGAGCCGGTCCTTTGGTGCGGGGGAGTAGGCGCCCACCGAGGATGCGCAGACAAATTGGCGCACGCCCGCCGCGGCGGCGGCGGCCAGAGCGTTTTCAGTGCCGTGCACATTGATGCGGTGCAGCTCCGCCTCATCATGGTTGGGCTGGATGGCCCAGGCCAGATGGACGACGGCGTCGGCTCCGCGGAGCGCCTCCGTCAGCTTCTGCCGACCCTCACCGGTGGCAATGTCGATGCTGTGCCATTGAACGCCGTTGTACGGGTGGGCGCTGGTGTCAGGCAGCCGCCGGGCGATGCCCACAATTTCCAGGCCCTCCGGACGTTCGCTGCGGGCCTGGGCCAGCCGGCGCAACAAGGCTGTGCCAACATTTCCGGTTGCTCCGATAACAGCTACTCGCATCTGGCTGGGTCCTTCCCTGACGGAGGTTCCGGGCCGCGGATCCTCCTGCTGATGATGATCGTGGATAAGCAGGCGTTGTCCTTTGACTCTACCGGTGCCGGTGGGCAAGAGAGCAGAGCGGGCAGGGCCCGTTGGAAAGGAGATCCACGTTGTGAAGCGGATAGTGTGGAGAGCGAAGTTTTAAGTAAGACTCAAACGCACCAGAACGGGGAGCGCCATGGCTGAGGGTACTGCGACAGACCAGGACAACGGCTCGGATTTCAGCACACGCGGAGCGTATGTCACCGGCGGATCTGAATACACCCGGGACACCAACTACATTGAAACCCGCATCACGCGAGATGCCCGCGACGGCTATCCGGTGGAAGCCGGGCGGTACCGGCTCATCGCGGCCAGGGCGTGCCCCTGGGCCAATCGGACCATCATCGTGCGCCGGCTGCTGGGGTTGGAGGACGCCATTTCGCTGGGCATGCCCGGCCCCACCCATGACGCCCGCAGCTGGACCTTCGACCTGGACCCCGATGGGAAGGATCCGGTGCTGGGGATTGAGCGACTGCAGGAGGCCTTCTTTCGGCGCACGCCCGGCTACAGCCGCGGCATTACGGTTCCGGCCATCGTGGACGTCCCCAGCGGTGCCGTGGTGACAAACAATTTTCCACAGATCACCGAGGACTTCTCCACGGAGTGGAAGGACTTCCACCGTGACGGAGCTCCGGACCTGCTGCCGGCCGAGCACATGGACGAGATGCGCGCCGTGAACAAGCGCATCTTCACGGAGATCAACAACGGCGTCTACCGCTGCGGTTTCGCCGGCTCGCAGGAAGCCTACAACGCCGCGTACGACCGGCTGTGGGCGGCGATGGACTGGCTCGAGGACCGGCTGTCCCGCCAGCGCTATCTGATCGGCGACACCATCACCGAGGCTGATGTCCGGTTGTTCACCACCCTGGTGCGCTTTGACGCGGTCTATCACGGCCACTTCAAATGCAACCGGAACAAACTGACGGAGATGCCCAACCTCTGGGGCTACGCCCGGGATCTCTTCCAGACCCCCGGCTTCGGCGACACCGTTGATTTTGAGCAGATCAAGGCCCACTACTACATCGTTCACGAGGACATCAACCCCACCGGGATTGTGCCGAAGGGCCCGGATCTGTCGGGCTGGCTCACGGAGCACCATCGCGAGCAGCTCGGCGGCCGGCCCTTCGGCGACGGCACTGCGCCGGGCCCGGTCCGCGCCGGTGAAGAGGTGGCTGAAGGGCACGGAGCACGCTGATTTGTTCGGTGCGCCGGCGCACATCCGGTAAATAAGTCGGCGCACTGCTAATAGGGCACAGAAGTGTTTCTTAACCACCGGGACTGTAGGTTAGCCTTACTTAAGATCAGTCCGTCTTAAGGAGGTGCCGCCGTGGGCGTGAACATCAGCTCCCCCGCACCGGCACCGCGAAATATCCGTTTCGACGTGCCGGCGCGGCAGGCAGCGTCCGCGGCAGCGCCGTCCCGGAATGGGCGCCGCGCGGTCCTGCTGGCTGCCTCGCTGGCCGTGCTGGTCCTTGCCTGCCTGGCATCAGTCGCCTTCGGCGCCCGCGCGCTGTCCTTCGGAACCGTCTTTGAGGCCCTGACAGCCTACGATCCGGCCAACGGCGACCACGCGGTGGTCCTGTCGCGGATTCCCCGCACCGTGCTGGGCCTGCTGGCCGGCGGTGCACTGGGGCTGGCCGGCGCCGCCATGCAGGGTGTGGCACGCAATCCGCTGGCAGATCCCGGAATCCTCGGTATTAATGCCGGTGCCGCGTTCTTTGTGGTGCTTGGCATCTACGGCTTCGGTATTTCCACTTTCCTTGGCTACATCTGGTTTGCGCTGGCAGGCGCCGCACTGGCCGCCGTGCTGGTCTACACCGTGGCAAGCCTGGGCCGCGAAGGCGCCACCCCGGTCAAACTGGCCCTGGCCGGTGCCGCACTGTCCGCCGGGCTTGGCTCCCTCATGAGCGCAGTGCTGGTTTACAGCCAGCAAACCCTGGACATCTTCCGGTTCTGGCAGGCAGGCAGCCTCTCCGGGCGTGGCTGGGATGTGATTACCGCCGTCGTTCCCTTCCTGGTGGTGGGAGCCGCCATCACTCTGTGTGCCGGCCGGGCCCTGAACGGGCTGTCCCTCGGCGATGACCTGGCCCGCGGATTGGGGCAGCGGGTGGGCCTCAGCCGGGGCATCACCGCGCTGGGCGTGGTGCTGCTATGCGGCGCCGCCACGGCCGCCGTCGGCCCCATTGGATTTGTTGGCCTGGTCATCCCGCACATGGTCCGTTCGCTCACAGGCCCGGATTACCGGTGGATCCTCCCCTTTTCGCTGGTCCTGGCGCCGGTGCTGCTTATCGTGGCGGACATCATTGGGCGCCTGGTCCTGCCTCCGGGTGAAATTCCTGTGGGCGTCATGACCGCAATCATTGGTGCTCCCGTCTTCATCTGGCTGGTCCGGCGCCGGAAGCAGGCCCAGCTGTGAGGGCACTGCTGGACCGCGCAGCGGAGGCCTCGGGGGCGCGCACTCCCGCATCGCAGCGGAAGGACAACGGAGCCGGAGCTGCCCTGGTCCGGACCGCCCGCCGCCGGTCCGCCCGGCGCAGCCGTACTGTGGCCGCGGTGCTGGCCGCCGCCGTCGTCGTCCTCTTTGCCGTCAATATCCTGCTGGGCACATATACGGTGACCATTCCGGACTTCTTCCGGATCCTGGGCGGGGAACAGATCCCCGGGGCCACATTTATTGTGATGGAAAGCAAACTGCCCCGGGCCGTCATCGGCCTGATGGTGGGTGCCGCCTTCGGGATCTCCGGCAGCATCTTCCAGACCATGCTGCGAAACCCGCTGGCGAGCCCGGACATCATTGGCATCAGCTACGGCGCCAGCGCCAGCGCGGTAACGGCCATTGTGGTCTTCGGCGCCGCGGGATCAACCGTTTCGCTGGCTGCCCTGTGCGGAGCGCTGGTGGTGGCGCTGGCCATCTACCTTCTCTCCCGGGGCGGCGCCGCGGCAGGTTACCGGCTGATCCTGGTGGGCATTGGGTTTGCCGCCGTCATGCAGTCAGTGGTCACCTTCCTGATGACACGCAGCGATGTGCGGACGGCTTCCCAGGCCCTGGTTTGGCTGAACGGCTCCCTCAATTCCAGCAGCTGGGACCGCGCTATCCCGCTGGCTTTCTCACTGCTCGTTCTGCTCCCGGCTGCTGCGGTGCTCGCGCGGCACCTGCGCGGACTTGAACTCGGTGATGACACAGCCGCAGGCCTGGGCCTGCGGGTTGAGGCGTCCCGGCTGGGTCTGCTCGCAACCGGTGTGGCCCTGGCCGCCGTGGCCACGGCCGCCGCCGGCCCCGTATCCTTCATCGCGTTCCTCTCCGGCCCCATTGCCCGGCGCCTGCTGGGCGGGCGCAACTCATTGGCCGTGTCAGCCCTGGTAGGCGCTGTCATCGTCCTGGCCGCCGATTTTGCCGGAGCCAATCTGGTGCCGGGAATATCGCTGCCCGTGGGCGTAGTGACCGGCGTCCTTGGCGCTCCGTTCCTGCTGTGGCTGCTGGTCACTTCCAACCGTGTAGGCCGAGGAGGCTGAAATGGGCAAGACCCCCGATGCAAACACCCTGAGCGCGCAGGACCTGGTGCTTTCCTACGGCGAGCGGGTGGTGGTGGACGGACTCTCCGTCACACTGCCCGCCGGCCGGATCACGATCATTGTGGGCGCCAACGCCTGCGGCAAGTCCACGCTGCTGCGCGGGCTCTCGCGCCTGCTCAAGCCAGCCGGCGGAGTGGTGCTGCTGGGCGGGCAGGACATCCATTCCAGGCCGGCCCGCGAGGTTGCCCGTACCCTGGGGCTGTTGCCCCAGACACCCACTGCACCGGACGGCATCACCGTCGCGGACCTGGTGGGCCGCGGCCGTTACCCGCACCAGGGATGGTTCCGCCAGTGGACGCCCGACGACGACGACGCCGTTGCCGCCGCGCTGGAAGCAACCGGCACCCTGGACCTGGCGGAGCGGAACGTCGATGAGCTCTCCGGCGGCCAGCGCCAGCGGGTGTGGATTGCCATGGCCCTGGCCCAGGAGACGGATATCCTGCTGCTGGATGAGCCCACCACCTTCCTGGACGTCACCCACCAGATCGAGGTGCTGGACCTGGTTACTGACCTGAACCGGCGGGCCGGCACCACCGTGGCGATCGTGCTGCATGATCTGAACCTTGCCGCCCGCTACGCGGACCATCTGATTGCCATGAAGTCCGGTGCCATCTCCGCTCAGGGGCCACCGTCCGACGTCGTCACCGAGGACCTGGTTCGGAACGTTTTTGGTCTGGAATCCCGGGTTATTCCCGACCCGGTCTCCGGAACTCCTATGGTGGTGCCCCTGGGTCGCCATCATGCCCGGCCGCCGGCCAATGAGGACCCGGCCAAACCGGCGGGCTACCTGCCCAATCCGCACGACGTCCACACCGCACGCCAACCGAAAACCCGCCTGGAGGCCGCATCATGACGCAGGTCAGTACCCGCACCGGAGCAACAGCGGTACCACGCAAGGCACGCCGTGCCTCCAGTGCAGGGGCCGTCATGTGCTTCGATGTACAGGTACGCAGGGTCCAGCTCTTAAGCGGGAACTTCCAGCGCATCACGTTTGCCGGCTCCTGCCTGGCGGAGTTCGGCGTGCAGGGGCAGACCCACGACCTGCGGATCAAGGTGGTGGTGCCCTCGGTCAGCGACGACGGGCAGCAGATCCCGCTGCCCGAGTTCGACTGCAGCGACACCTCCTGGTACCGGAACTGGCTGCAGCTGGACGCGGCAGTGCGCGGTTCCATGCGGACCTACACCGTCAGGGCAGCCCGCTGCTCCGGCGCGGAACCTGAAATCGACGTCGATTTTGTTCTGCACTTCGACGAGGAGGGCAAGGGCGGTCCCGCCTCCAGCTGGGCCGCCGCAGCGCAGCCGGGCGACCGGGTCAGCATCATTGGCCCGAACGCCGCACACTGCGTCACGGCCGAGTCCTACGGCGGCATTGAATGGCGTCCGGGAATGGCCCGCCACATTCTGCTGGCCGGCGATGAAACCGCGGTTCCGGCCATCACCGCCATCCTGGAAAGCCTGCCCGCGGATATCACCGGCCACGCGCTCCTTGAGGTGCCCGCTGCAGCCGACGAGCTGCCGGTATCCACCGAATCCTCAGTGAAAGTGACCTGGCTGCCCCGCGGAGGCCGCCCCCACGGCGAACTGCTGGACGCTGCCGTCCGGAGCGCCGTCGTGCTTCCCGGCTGGGCCTCGGTGGAAGGCGCACCAGTGCCGCCCCGTCCCCAGATTGATGACGTCAACGTGGACGAGACCATTCTTTGGGACACACCTCAGCGGCTGACCGCTGCAGCTGTGCAGGCAACGCCCAACCCGCACACCCCTGCCGGCGCCCTCCCGTTCTACGCCTGGATAGCAGGCGAAGCCGCTGTGGTCCGCGGACTGCGCCGGTACCTGGTGACCGAGGCGGGAATTGACCGCAAACAGGTTGCCTTCATGGGGTACTGGCGCAGCGGCCGCGCCGAAGCCTAGGGCTCCGCGCCGGCTCCGCAAGGGTGCCAGCGGCAGTGTTATGCAGCGGCAGCGTTATCCAGCGGCAGTGTGATCCGGAGCCGAGAGGTGCCTGTCATTGGTCACATTTTGTTTCGGCGCCGGGTGCTTCGCCGGTAACGTTAAATCCCGGTGGGAGCAGGGCTCCCGCACCATGAGAGATCTTTGTGTTCACTACCCCTTTGCCGACAACTGCACAGAGGTGATGGATGAAAAAGCACTCAGCTCAGACTCTGCCCTATGTCTCCGGACTCCAGAAGCGGGCGAAGAACCTGTCCAAAAATCTGCCTCAGGCCGTGAAAGCCGGCCAGCTGAACCTGCGCCACTGGGCGCGGCAGCTGGACCCGCACCGGTTGTCCTCTCCGGCCCGCCGCACCTGCGCCGTGAGCGCAGGCGCAGTGCTGGTGCTGGGCTCGGCAGTAATGGGCACCGCCACCGCGTCGCAGGACTCGGTGTCCCTGGAACGCACCGCAGCAGTGGCCGAACTGGCTCCGGCGGAAGAGGGAGCCACCCCCGGCGAAGATGCCTCAGGGGAAAACGGGCAGGGCTCGACGGCGCCGGTGGAAGCTCCCGCGGAACCGGCCCCGGAACCGGCCGCTGAAGGCCCGGCTATGCCGCTGGATGAGCTGCGCGTGACGTCCCCGTTCGGATGGCGCGAGAATCCGCTGCTCGGCAACGGCGCACTGGAATGGCACACCGGAATCGACTTCGGTGCTCCTTTGGGCACCCCGGTGAAGTCCAGCGCTCCGGGCACCGTGGTTTACGCGGAGTATCACCAGTACGGCGGCCTGCGCATCGTGGTGGACCACGGAGACGGGGTCCAGACCACCTACAACCACCTGAATGACATCTTTGTGGAGGTGGGACAGGAAGTAGGCGCCAACGAGGTTATCGGCGCCATCGGAAGCACCGGGAACTCCACCGGACCGCACCTGCACTTTGAGGTGCTCCTGAACGGGGAGTACCAGGATCCAGCAGTCTGGCTGGGGCTCTAGAGTCCGGTTTCCCAGGCCCGGTTTCCCGGACCAGGCTTCCTGGACCAGGCTATCTAGACCCGGGGGTCGGTGAGGACGGCCGCGTCCTTGCGCCCGTGCGGCATCCGGACCCGCAGCGCGCTGGGATCCACACGGAAGGCCACATGGGAGACTTTGCCCAGGTGGTCGCCGTCAACCTCAAAGTCCTGCGGGGTTTCCGTAAAGATTTCAGCCTCCTTGCACTGGAAATACTCCACCGAGGTGCCTTTTCCCTTCCCGCGGCGCAGCAGGCCGGCCACAACGCCCAGCCAGCCCAGCCGTCCCCTGGGTGCCATGGTCATGATGTCCAGCAGCCCGTCGTCGATGCGGGCGCCGGGGAAAATCTCCAGTCCACCCATGATTTTTCCGCAGTTTCCGCCCATGACGCTGCGTGGGTGGCCCGGGATTTCCTTGCCGCCGTCGAGCCGGATGGTGCTCCTGACCGGTTTGCCGGGCAGGTTGCGGACGCCGGCATCAACATAGGCCAGCCAGCCCACACGGTCCTTGAGGGCGTCATTCGTGTCGCCCATGAGGGCCGCGTCGTACCCCAGACCGGCCATGACCAGGAACACGTCGCCTTTCAAGGCCCGGTCCAGCGTGACATGCACCACGTCGATCCTGCGGTCCGTGCCGGTGAGGGCGGCAACGACGGCGGCAGCCGGGTCATCGATGGCAATGTCCAGGTTGCGGGCCAGCAGGTTTCCGGTTCCCAGCGGCAGCAGCCCCAGCGGAGTGTCGGTGCCCGTCAGCTCGGCGGCGACGCAGCGCACCGTCCCGTCGCCGCCGGCGGCGATCACCAGGTCCACCCCGGCGTCCAGTGCCTGGCGGGCCATGCCGCGGCCCGGATCCTCCTTGGTGGTCTCCAGCCACAGGGGTTCCGCCCAGCCTTCATCGCGGCAAATCCCCTCAATCAGCACGCGGATATCCACGCCCGTTTTTTTGATGGGGTTCACAATGACGGCGACGCGCTGGCGCGTTCCGGCGGCTGAGCTGACCATGGGTTCCTTTGTTTGCGGCGTGAGAGCTTGTTCAGAGTCTAATCCGCCCAACCGCCCCGCAAAGTCGGCGGCGGAGGCCGATGCGGCAGGTGCGGAATGGGCTTGTACCCTGTGGGAGTGACTTTTACTTCTCGCTATGTGGCATTGGGTGATTCTTTCACTGAGGGCGTGGGCGACTGGGATGCTTCCCGGCCCAACGGTGTGCGGGGCTGGGCGGACCGCGTAGCGGAGCAGCTGGCCCTGGCTGACGAGTCCTGGGGGTACGCCAATCTGGCGATCCGCGGCAAAAAGCTCCACCAGGTCCTCGCGGAGCAGGTGGACGCCGCGCTGGCGCTGAAGCCAACCCTGATCACTCTTTACGCAGGCGGCAATGACATCCTGCGTCCCAAAGTGGATATCGATGCGCTGGTGGACAAGTACGACGCCGGTATCGCCGCCCTGCGTTCCTCCGGTGCTGCGGTACTCGTGTTTACCGGCTTTGACTCCGGCCGCTCCTCGGTGTTCGGAGCCACCCGGGGGCGGACGGCCCTGTACAACGAACTGGTGCGCGAAGCCGCCGACCGGCGCGGCGCGGTCCTGGTGGACTACTGGCGGATGAAGGAACTGCAGGACGAAAGGTACTGGGACGTCGACCGGCTGCACATGTCTGCTGCCGGGCATATGCTCACCGCCAAGAAAGTTCTGGAGGTCCTGCGCCGCACTGACGCCATCGATGTTCCGGAGCTGGATGAGCGGCCTGCCCGCACCCGGGCCGAACAGCTGCGCCGTGATGCGCAGTGGGCCAGGGAGCATCTGGGGCCCTGGGTTGGACGCCGGCTGCGGGGAGTTTCTTCGGGGGACAATCTCACGCCTAAGTACCCCGTTCCGGTCCGCCTCCAGACATCGGCCCGGCCCTGAAAGGGCTCTGGAACGGCCTCAAACGGCCATGGTGAGGTGTTTCACAGATTTTCCCCTGAGCCCAGTGATTACATAGCCGTTGTTGCGGCAACAGGGCGCGTGGAGGCTCCTCAGTGCACTGATAATTCGGTAACACCCGCTGTTTTTCCTAAACTTGATGGTCTGCCTGACGCCTAATGTGGCGTCCGGCCGGTTGCTTCCGATACACGCAGCTGACTTCTAGGAAAGAAAGCCAACATGCCTAAAGATGCACCGACTCTCCGCCGCCCGGTCCTCAGGCGCCGGCGCCTGAGGGTTGACGACGTGAATGTCGTCGATAAATCGATGATGAAAAAGGCCGTCGGCGGAACCGTCGTCGGCAACACCATGGAATGGTTCGACATCGGTGTCTACGGCTACCTTGCCGTCACCATGGGCGCCGTGTTCCTCTCCGAGGCTGATGCCTCCGCCCAGCTGATCTTCAGTCTGGGTGTCTTCGCCGCCACCTTCCTGGCCCGCCCGCTGGGTGGCATCGTCTTCGGCCGTCTCGGTGACCGTCTGGGCCGCCAGAAGACGCTCGCCACCACTCTGATGCTGATGGCAGGTTCAACCTTCGTGATCGGGCTCCTGCCCGGATACAACCAGATCGGCATGTGGGCTCCGGTTCTTCTGATCCTGATGAAGCTGCTGCAGGGCTTCTCCACCGGCGGCGAGTACGCCGGCGCCACCACCTTCGTGACGGAGTACGCCTCCGACAAGCGCCGCGGCTTCCTCTCCAGCATCCTGGATCTGGGCAGTTACATGGGCTTCGCCCTCGGTGCCGGCGTCGTGTCCATCATGCAGCTCACCCTCAGCGCCGAAACGATGCTCGACTGGGGCTGGCGCATTCCGTTCCTGATCGCCGGCCCGCTGGGGCTGATCGCCATCTACTTCCGGCTCAAAATCGAGGAATCCCCGGCTTTCCAGGCAACCCTGGATGCCCAGGAGGAAAATGCGGCCTCCGGGAACCCTGACGCCGAAACAGCACCTCCCGGCACTCTGGCCATGATCGGCCTCTACTGGCGTCCGATCATTGTTGCCATGGTGCTGGTGGCTGCGGCCAATACGGTCGGTTATACCCTGACGTCCTACATGCCTTCCTACCTCACGGATTCAATGGGCTATGACGCCCTCCACGGGACGCTGCTGACCATCCCCGTCCTGGTGCTGATGGCGCTGTGCATTCCGCTGTGCGGCAAGCTCTCGGACCGCATCGGCCGCCGTCCGGTGCTGCTAATGGGTGCCGGGTCCACCATTGTGCTGGCCGTTCCGGCGTTCCTGCTGATCGCCCACGGCCCCATCTGGTCAACCCTGCTGGGTCTGATCCTGCTGGCTGTACCCGTGACGCTCTACGTGTCCAATCTGGCCTCCGCGCTCCCGGCGCTGTTCACCACTGCCAGCCGGTACGGCGCCATGGGCATCTCCTATAACTTCGCCGTGGCGATCTTCGGCGGCACCGCTCCGCTGATCATGCAGGGTCTGATCAACCTGACCGACAATGACCTGATGCCGGCGTTCTGGCTGATGGCTACCTCCGTGGTTGGCGCCGTCGCGGTGTTCATCATGAAGGAGTCCGCCAACCGACCCATGCCCGGGTCGATGCCGAGCGTGGACACGCAGGCCGAAGCCCGGGAACTGGTGGCGACCCAGGATGAGAATCCCCGGCTGGACGTCGATTCCCTGCCGTTTGGCACTGAAGCATCAGAACCGGCCAAGTAATCCACCTGTAAGGGCCAACCCCGCCCGGTGTTCGTTGAAGGCTCAAGCAATCATGGGAGGATAGGGAAATGAGCGATACCGAGTTCTCTACCGTCCCGTGGCTGAGCTCCGATGAACGGCGGGCGTGGCTGGCGCTTTACGCTGTTGCCACCCGGCTGAACCCCACTCTGGACGCGGAGCTGTTCAAACAGGCACGGATCACCCTCTTCGATTACCACGTCCTGGCGATGACGTCCGAAGCGCCGGAGCGTGCGCTGCCGATGAGCGAACTGGCGGCGCGCTCCAACGCTTCGCTCTCCCGACTCTCGCATGTGGTGAAAAAGCTGGAGGCCCGCGGCTGGATGGTACGAACGCCGTCGCCCGATGATGCACGGGTGACCACCGCCGCGCTCACCGATGAAGGCATGGCCGCCCTGGAGGGCTTGGCTCCCGACCACGTCCGCTCTGTGCGGGATCTGGTCTTTGATGGACTCGACGCCCGGGACGTGAGCGACCTCGAACGCATCGGCCGCCGCATTCTGGGTCGGATCGAGCCCGGCAACAGCATCGTTGAGGACAACAGTCCGTAGTACGGCCTTTGTTAGCCTTGGGCAAAAGGTGAGCCGATACAACGCCCCCATCGAGAGGTAATCCCCATGCATGCCCCCCGGATCCTGACCCTCATTCTTGCCGGCGGCACCGGAGGTCGCCTCGGTGCCCTCACCGACCACCGTGCCAAGCCCGCCATGCCCGTGGCCGGGTCCTATCGGCTCATTGATATTCCGCTGTCCAATCTCCACAACAGTGGCCTGACCGATGTCTGGATTGTGGAGCAGTACAAGCCAAAATCCCTCAACGACCATCTCGTCAGCGGCCGCCCCTGGGACCTGGACAGAACCAACGGCGGGCTGCGGGTGCTGCCCCCCTATCAGGGCGGCGAGGGGGAGGGGTTTGCCCGGGGCAACGCCGACGCCCTCTACCGGCAGGCCGATTACATCAGGGACTACGATCCGGACCTGGTGCTGGTCCTGAGTGCCGATCACCTCTACCGGCTCGATTACCGGGATGTCCTCGCTACGCATGAGCGGACCGGGGCGGCGCTGACGGTGGTCACCACCAAGATCAGCAACAATCCTTCCGACCACGGAGTGGTGGAGGCTGAGGGCGGCATGGTCACCGGCTTCGAGTACAAGCCCGAGACCCCGAAGACTGACCTGGTGGCCGCTGAAATCTTCCTTTACGACGCCGCTGCGCTTCTGGATGCCATGGATGAGCTGATGGAGCGCGACGGTCAGCTGGAAGATTACGGTGACCAGCTCATTCCGCACTTCGTCACGACGCAAAAGGTGGCCGAGCATCGGCTGGACGGGTATTGGCGGGATATGGGCACCCCGCGCAGCTACCACCAGGGCCACCTGGACCTCATTGACGGCCGCGGCCTGGACTTCGATGACCCGAGCTGGCCGATCCTCAGTGCAGCTCCGCGGCGTCTGCCCGGTTTTGTGGGGGAAACGGCGCGGGTGTCCAGCACTCTGCTCGCACCGGGTTCGCGAGTGGAGGGCAGCGTCCGCCGCAGCGTGCTGGGCCCAGGGACACTGGTTGAAGCCGGGGCGGAAGTTGAGGGCTGCGTTCTTCTGGGAGATGTGCGGATCTGTTCCGGCGCCAAGCTCCGCAACGCCATTGTGGATGCCGGTGCAGTGATCGGTGGCGGGACCGAACTGGACGGCGCTGAACTGGAACCGGACGCTTCCGTGGTGGTTATCGGGGCGGACGGCGCAGTGGAAAAGCCGTCGTCGTCGTCCTAGCCGTGAGCTCAGGCACTTTTTCCGGGTACAGTATCCCTCCGGTTTGAATGAAAGCCGGGTTGCCCCTAGGATAGAGAGGCGTTAAGTTGCGCCTATGCCCAGAGGGCCCGCTTCCACAGAGGGACAATGGACATTTGCGCGGCCACCCGTATAAACCTAGAATTGAAGGCTGTCCCGGTAGATACTGCTTGGCATCCTGAACTTCACCGTCTTCCCCGCGGCGAGGCACTTCGGCTGGATCTCACCCCGCCAGGTTCACCTCCGGAAAGTCGCAGTAATAACGGTGTCAAAACTGGTGGCGGGACGCTCTTTATGGCAGGTGCTTAGGCAAACGCCCTGTGTCTGTTTTTTGAGGACCGTCATATTTACTACAACTGGAGGAGAGATCATGGCAGCTTATTGCCAGGTAACCGGAGCCATCCCCGGCTTTGGTCACAGCATTTCGCACTCGCACCGCCGCAACAAGCGCCGGTTCGACCCGAATATTCAGAAGAAGCGCTACTGGGTTCCGTCCCTGCGCCGCAACGTGACGCTGCAGGTTTCGGCCCGCGGCATCAAGACGATCGACGTGCGCGGAATCGACGCCGTCATCACTGACCTTATCGCGAAGGGTGTGAAGCTCTAGTGGCTAAGGACAAGGACGTACGTCCGATCATCAAGCTGAAGTCGACCGCCGGCACCGGGTACACCTACGTGACCCGCAAGAACCGTCGTAACGACCCGGACCGTATGGTCCTGAAGAAGTACGACCCGAAGATCCGCCAGCACGTCGAATTCCGTGAGGAGCGCTAAACATGGCAAAGAAGTCAAAGATTGCCCGCAATGAGCAGCGCAAGGTCATTGTTGAGCGCTACGCTGCAAAGCGCCTCGAGCTGAAGAAGGCTCTGGTGGACCCGAACTCCACCGACGAAGCCCGCGAAGCTGCACGCCTCGGCCTGCAGAAGCTTCCGCGCAACGCTTCCCCGGTTCGCCTTCGCAACCGCGACCAGATTGACGGCCGCCCCCGCGGTACCCTGCAGAAGTTCGGTATCTCGCGTGTGCGTTTCCGCAACATGGCCCACGCAGGCGAACTGCCGGGCGTCAAGAAGTCCAGCTGGTAAGCACTGCTTAACTAAGCTGTAAAAGGGCGGCAACCTTCGGGTTGCCGCCCTTTTTCGTGTCCGGACCCACCGGGGTGGCGATGGACGGCAAAATCCGCGCCGTTGCTGGGAAGCACCGTAAACGGCGGGCAGGGGCAAATGGCACTGTTTTCTGGGCTTAGAGCGGAAAAATCCGCGAAAAACAGCGGATTTCGCCGGATTTTGGGTGCCGGACTGGTAAGTTTTCCAACAGTGGCGGTTTCGCATCCGTGATCCGCTCGAGCTAACCCCTAGTCCAGGAGGACATAAATTGGCTATGAACCGCAGTGAACTCGTTGCAGCAGTGGCAGAGAAGTCCGGCAACAGCCAGACCGCAGTGAACGGCGTTCTTGACGCTGTCTTCGAAATCTTCGCAACCTCTGTTGCCAACGGCGAGAAGATCACCATCCCCGGATGGCTCGCAGTCGAGCGCACTGACCGCGCTGCCCGCACCGGCCGCAACCCGCAGACCGGCGAAACCATTCAGATCCCCGCCGGCCACAGCGTTAAGCTGACCGCCGGCTCCAAGCTGAAGGCTGCCGTCTCCACCAAGAAGTAACCTCCTTCGCAGGACTCCTTCGCAGGACAAGGGCCGGCGCCTCAGGGCGCCGGCCTTTTTGCGCAATTAGCCCAATTTTCTACCGTGGGTAGAGAATAGGTAACGTGCCTACAACTGCCAACACTGACACCTCCGGCGCCGACCGGGCGTCAGACGCCCGTACTCGTCCCCGCGCACCTCAGGCTGCTCCGGCAGTCCGCAGCGGCTGGTTGATCTCCGCCGCCGCGGTCATGATGCTGGCGCTGGTAGGGGCCCTGCTCTTCTCCGGTGCCGCCGCGGCGCAGCAGCTCTCCGATCCCGGCGCGCTGACCCGCTGGGCCCTGCCGGTTGCCAAAGCCGTGCAAAACGGCGCCATGGCGGCCGTCATCGGCGCACTGGTCTTCTCGGTGGTGATCCTGCCCAAATCCCTGAAGCTCTCACGTGCCCGCAAGGTTCAGGCGGGTGAACCGGAACATCCGGCCTTCAGCAGGGCGTTGTCGCTGGCCGGCGTCGCCTCGGCGGTGTGGACACTCGCCGCGGTTGCCGTGCTGCTCTTCACCTATTCGGACGTCTCCGGGCTCCCGCTGAGTGCCGACGCCGCCTACACGCAGGGCCTGGGGTCTTTCGTCACTGACTTTTCCACCGGCCGCGCCTGGCTGGCCGTGAGCATCATCGCGGCGGTGGTGACCACCCTGGCCTTCGGCGTCCGGTCCCTCAACGCGCTGGCTGCCACCACGGTGCTGGCCGCCGGGGCCATCGTCCCGATTGCCCTGGTGGGGCACTCGGCCGGTGGAGACGACCACAGCGCCGCCGTGAATTCCATCGGCCTGCACCTGGCCGGGGTGTGCCTGTGGATCGGCGGGATCATTGTGCTGGCCGTGATCTCCCGTCAGCTGGGCCCCATCACCGGGGTGGTGCTCCGACGCTATTCCGCCCTGGCCGGCTTCGCCTTTGCGCTGGTCTTTCTTTCCGGCGTCGTCAACGCCTCGCTGCGCATCACCTCGCTGTCCCAGCTGAACTCCGAGTGGGGGACCCTGGTGATCTTCAAGGCTGCGGCAACCCTGCTGCTGGGCGTGATCGGGTTCCTGCACCGCCGGTGGATCATCCCCCAGCTCCCGGCCAAGGTTCCCGGTTCCGCTGCCGGCGCCAGCGAACAGGGCGGCCCCCGGGCTAAAGGCGCCAACCGCATCCTCTGGCAGCTGATCGGCGTGGAACTGCTGATTATGGCTGCCGTCTCCGGGGTTGCTGTGGCCTTGGGCCGCACCGCCACGCCGCGGCCGGAGGAACTGCCGCCGAACGCCTCGCCGGCGCGCATCCTCACCGGCTATGACCTGCCGCCGGAGCTGACGAACGAACGCTATCTCACCGAATGGCGCTTCGACTGGCTGTGGGTCGCGATTGTCCTTGTCCTGGCCGTCTCCTACATTGCCGGCATGATCAAGGTCCGCCGGCGCGGCGACCAGTGGTCAGTGGTCCGTGCCATGTGCTGGCTGGTTGGCCTGGCCGGGCTCACCTACGTCACCTCGGGTGCTCCGGCGGTGTACGGCATGGTCCTGTTCAGCACCCACATGCTGGGCCACATGTCCCTGACCATGGTGATTCCCCTGTTCCTGGTCCTCGGAGCCCCGGTGACCCTGGCACTGAAGGCCCTGACACCGCGCGGGGACGGCACCCGCGGCATCCGGGAATGGATCCTCATCGGAGTGCATTCGCGCTTCTCCAAACTGGTCACCAACCCGGTCTTCGCCGCCGTGAACTTTGCCGGCTCCATTGTGATCTTCTACTACTCGGAGCTCTTCGGCTTCGCCCTGCGCCAGCACGTGGGCCACGAACTGATGGTGGTGCACTTTCTGCTGACCGGATACATCTTTGTCCTGACCATGATCGGCATCGATCCGCTGCCCTACCGGGCGCCCTATCCGCTGCGGCTGGTGATCCTGCTGGCCACGATGGCCTTCCACGCCTTCTTCGGTGTGGCGGTGATGGGCGGCACCTCGCTGATCCAGGCCTCCTACTTCGGAAACATGGGCAGGGACTGGGGGCTGTCCGCCCTCGCGGACCAGCAGCTGGGCGGCTCCATCATGTGGGGACTGGGTGAAATTCCCACCGTGATGGTGGCCATCGGTGTGGCGCTGCAGTGGTCGAAGACCGACGCACGTGAAACACGGCGTAAAGACCGGGCAGCCGAGAGGAATAATGAGGCTGAGCTGGCTGCTTATAACAACATGTTCGCCAACCTGGCCAAGCGGGATGCCAGCAGCTCTGAAGGAGACCGTTAATGACTGAAACCGTGCGCGCCGGATACCGGGTGCGAGCCTCCGCCTTGGAAGGCCGCAACTGGCTGAACACCGGCGGCCGCCAGCTGGGGCTGGAAGACCTGCGCGGGAAGATCGTGCTCCTGGACTTCTGGACGTTCTGCTGCATCAACTGCCTTCACGTCCTGGATGAGCTCCGCCCGTTGGAGGAGAAGTACTCCGACGTCCTGGTGACAGTAGGGGTCCATTCGCCCAAATTTGAGCATGAGGCTGATCCGGTGGCCCTCGCCGCGGCAGTGGAACGCTATGAAATCCACCACCCGGTCCTGGACGATCCGGAACTGCTGACCTGGCAGGCCTACGCTGCCCGCGCCTGGCCCACCCTGGTGGTCTTGGACCCGGAGGGCTACATCGTGGCCAACCTCTCCGGCGAGGGCCACGCCGCCGGCTTGGAATCACTGATCGGTGAGTTGATTGCCGAGCATGAGGCCAAGGGCACGCTGCATCGCGGCGACGGTCCGTATGTTCCGGCCGAACCCACCGCCGGCAACCTGCGTTTTCCGGGCAAGGCGGTTCCGCTGCCCGAGGGGACCTTCCTGGTCGCTGACACCGGCCACCACCGCCTGGTGGAGCTGGAAGCGGACCTGGCCACTGTGCGCACCGTGATCGGTGACGGCACCAAGGGCTTCCGTGACGGCACCCCGGACACCGCACGTTTCAACGAGCCCCAGGGTGTAGCCGTCCTGCCAGCCGCCGTGGCTGAGCAGATAGGGTACGACGTCGTCGTGGCGGACACCGTTAACCACCGCCTGCGCGCGGTGTCCCTGGCCTCCGGAACGGTGAGGACTGTGGCCGGAAACGGCGTTCAGCGGCTCCTGGACGCCGGAAACCAGACAAAGCGGACCCCGGGGGAGGTCCACCCCTCCGAAGCCCGTGCAGCCGCAGCCAGCCCCGGGGCCGACAGCCCGGCTGCTTCCGCTGCCAGTCTCCAGGGATCCGGGCACGTGCCCGCCCTGCTCGGCACCGACGCCCTGGAGATCTCCCTGTCCTCCCCATGGGACCTCACCTGGTCCACGGCGCTTGGACAACTGGTGGTGGCCATGGCCGGGACGCACCAGATTTTCACCTTTGATCCGCTGACCGGAGCGGTGGGCATCCTGGCCGGCACCGGGCTGGAAGGGCTGCTGGACGGCGACGGAGCCGAGGCCTGGTTTGCCCAGTCCTCCGGCCTGGCCGAAGACACCGCCGGCAACATTTGGGTTGCCGACTCGGAAACCTCCGCGGTGCGGCGGCTGAGCTTCACGGAAGCAGATGGCGGGACCCGGGTGTCCGTGGGCACCGCCGTCGGCGCCGGGCTCTTCGACTTTGGCTTCCGGGACGGCGACGCCGGCGACGCGCGGCTGCAGCACCCGCTCGGTGTTGCCGTGCTGCCGGACGGTTCGGTGGCGATCGCTGACACCTACAACGGAGCGGTCCGCCGGTATGACCCCGTGACGGAGACCGTGTCCACCCTGGCCCGCGGACTCTCCGAGCCCTCCGATGTCCTGGTGGATACCACCGGCGCAGAGCCGCTGCTGATTGTGGTCGAGGCCAATAAGCATGAGCTCGTGCGCCTGCCGATCCCGAAGGAAGCGCAATCAGTGGATGAGGGTGCCCGGCAGACGCAACGGCCCACCAGCCCTATGGCAGCGGGACCCGTGGCTCTGTCTGTACGGTTCGGTGCGCCGAAGGGACAGAAGCTTGATGACCGCTGGGGAGATCCCACGCAGCTGAAGATCTCCTCCTCCCCGGAGGGGCTGCTGGTCTCCGGCGGCGGCACTTCCACGGGACTGACCCGTGAGCTGGTGCTTTCGGACTCCGTTTCGGGCGGTGTCCTGCACATTACCGCCCGCGCGGCGGCCTGTGACGGCGAGCCCGGCGGCGAAATACCGGACCACGCGGCGTGCCACCTGTATCAGCAGGACTGGGGCATCCCGGTGACCGTGGACGCCGCCGGTGAGTCCGTGCTGACCCTGGACCTGCGCGGCCTGGATTAACCTCCGGCCACTCACCACCGAGATAGCAGAAGAGGGGCTTCCCAGCGCTGGGAAGCCCCCTTTCTGCTATCTCGCGGTGGTGGGTGGGGCTAGTCGATGAGGGGAGTGACGGATACTTCTGAAGAGCCCACTGACAACTGCGCCGCGAAGCTGAAGTCCTTTTCGACTTCCAGCGGACTCTTCACACCACTGAAGAGATCAGTTTGCGTGGCGGTGACGCGAGCCTTCCCGCTGAGCGGGGAGAGCACCCAGTTCCCCGACACCGGCCGGATATTGACCTCCGGGTACTCAGTGATTTCCCACACGATGGGTACCTGAACCCGGTTGTCGGTGAAGTGGAAGAACGGGCAGCCCGGGGGAGCGAGGCGGTCCTGGGCGCTGGTGCAGCCGGCCAGGAAATCGCGGACCTTCGCATCGACCGCGGTCCTTAGCGCCTCCGTGGCCTCGGTGGCCAGCACCAGATCCACAGTATCCTGCGGCGAGCTCAGGATTCCTGACTCGGCGGGCGCCGCAAAGAACTCCGAGGTGTAGGAGACCTCAACACGAGCTGGATAGAACGCGGCAAACGTTGTGGTTTCTTCGGGTAGGGCAACTCGGACCCCGTTGACCGTTGCTTCCTGCTGGTTTGCGGCGGTGACCCGCACTGTGGGCAGGGTGGACGGGACAAAAGACCACTGGTCGAAGAACAGCCACTGCTTCTCCGTGCGCTGCAGCCGGAAAGTACTCTGCGATTCTTCGCCGCCAAGGGTGTACCTGACCTGGATATCAACCCTGTCATCTCCGGCGCTGCGGGGCTCCCCGATCTCCAGGATTTCAAGGTCCGAGGCGGAGGATTTCAGGGCTTCGTCATCCAGAAGGGCGGCATTGGCTGCGGGCACTTTGGCAGCCAGCAAACCCAAAGCACGTTCCCCGTCACCGTCCTGCAGGGCATGGAAATAGCTGGTGACCTGATGCTCTGGTCCGTAGACCTTGGCGTTGACGAAGTAGACCACCACCACCGCTGCGGCGATGGTGAGCATGAGCGCGAGCAGCCACGTGGCCACTGCCTTAATTACTGAAGTTGTTCCCTGCACCGCTCAAACGATACCGGGTAGAACAGCGGAAGCCCGGACCGGCGGGGGATCTGCGGTCCGGGCTTCGGCCTGCTCTGCAAAGGGTGCTGTGGTCTAGGACCCGGATCCCGTGTTGACCTTGTCGTTCTCGCGGGCCATGGCGATTTCTTCGGCCCGTGCCGCGTTGGCTTCCTCGGTCAGCTCAGCGCCGGCCTCCGCATCACGGGTAAGGTTCTCGCCGGTCTCCGGATCGAACAGGTGCACCTTGCGGGTATCCAGCCAGAGGTCGGCGTCGCGTCCGCCACGGATTCGGGAAGCGGCATCGATCGTGACCACGATCTGCGGACGCAACTCGTCGGCATCCATGTCCCGTGCCAGATTGTCCAGAAGCTCCTTCACCTCGGGATCCGGATGGAAGGGAATGTAGCCGTACTGCTCGTTGCCCAGCCATTCGGTGTGGCTGATCGGCGCCGTGAACAGGGAGCCGTGCGGGCGTTTGGCATCATCCACAAATTTGGCGTCCTCGAAGAACTCCGGCCGCAGGCCCACCAGGACAATGTCCTTGCCCGCGGCCTTGTCCGCCTTTTCCTGCGGAATCGTGAGATCGCCCACCGCTGTCCGGAGCACGGTGCCGTCCAGAGTTGCCGGCAGGAAGTTCATCGACGGTGAACCGATAAAGCCCGCCACAAAGAGGTTGATGGGCTGCTCATACAACTCACGGGGGGAGGCCACCTGCTGAAGGATGCCCTTCTTGAGCACGGCCACGCGGTCACCGAGGGTCATGGCCTCGGTCTGGTCGTGCGTCACATAGACACTGGTAACGCCGAGCCGGCGCTGCATCTGCGAGATTTCAGAGCGCATCTGTCCGCGCAGCTTCGCGTCCAGGTTGGAGAGCGGCTCATCAAAGAGGAAGGCGTCCGCCTGGCGGACGATCGCCCGCCCCATGGCAACCCGCTGGCGCTGGCCACCGGAGAGATTGGCCGGTTTGCGGTCCAGATGCTCGGTCAGCTCCAACGTGGCGGCAGCATCATTGACCAGCTTGTTCACCTGCTCGTCGGTGTATTTGCCCTTGGCCAGGCGCAGCGGGAACGCAATGTTCTCGAAAACCGTCAGATGGGGGTAGAGGGCGTAGTTCTGGAACACCATCGCGAGATTGCGGTCGCGGGGTGCCTTGTCATTGACGCGTTCCCCGTTGATCAGCAGGTCCCCGGACGTGATGTCCTCCAGACCCACGATCATCCGCAGCAGGGTGGATTTTCCGCAGCCTGAAGGTCCAACCAGGATGATGAACTCGCCGTCCGCGATGTCCAGACTGACATCATTGACGGCGGGAAAACCGTCTCCATACTTCTTGACCAGGTGGTTGAGGGTGATCGATGCCATGAGAGTAAATCCTTTTCTTCGACCGGACGCAAGGGACTAGCCCTTGACGGCGCCCTGGGTTAGACCCGAGACGATCTGGCGCTGGAACGCCAGCACCAGGATGACAACGGGAATGGTGACTATGATTGCGGCCGCCGAGATGGCGCCCGTTGGCTCTTCGAACTGTGAGGCGCCGGTAAAGAAGGCCAAGGCTGCGGGCACGGGTCGGGCCGCATCGGTGGAAGTCAGCGAAATTCCGTACACGAAGTCGTTCCAGGCAATGAAGAACGCAATGATCGCCGTGGTGAACACTCCGGGTGCGGCAAGCGGAACGATGGCCTTGCGGAAGGCCTGCCACGTTGTGGCGCCGTCCACCTGCGCCGCCTGTTCCAGTTCCCAGGGGATCTGCCGGAAGAAGGCGGACAGGGTCCAGATGGAAATCGGCAGCGTCAGCGACAGATACGGAATGATCAACCCGAGCCAGGTGTCATACAGTCCAATGTTCCGCCACAGGTTGAACAGCGGGGTCACGATGGAGATCACCGGGAAGATTGAGACGCCGAGCGCAGTGGTGAGAATCAGCTTCTTACCGGGGAAGTCCAGCCGTGCAATCGCGTAGGCACAAAGTGTTGCCAGCACCACCGCAACAAAGGTGGCAATCAGTGAGATGCCGATGGAGTTGCGCAGAGCCGAAAGGAAGAGCTCCTGGGCATCTCCCACCAGGATCTCTTCATAGTTTGTGGTGGACCATGTACTGGGAAGGAAAGTTCCCGAGGTGAGGTCGCTGGGGATCTTGAAGGAGGTGGCGAAAATGGAAGCCACCGGGAACAGCGCGTAGACAACTACAACTATGGAAATGACAGTCCAGACGAGCCTTCGACGGACGGGTGAGGATTTCATTAGTTACCCCCTCGTGCACCGGTGAGGTCCACCTTGAACAGTTTGATGGCGATGAAACAGATAATGATGACGCAGAGGAACAATAGGACTGAAATAGCGGAGCCCATGCCTATCTCCAGCCGCGAAATAGAGGTGCGGTAGGCCAGCAGGGAAAGGACTTCCGTCCCGTAGGCGCCGTTGGTCATGATGTAGACGTTGTCGAAGATCCGGAAGGCGTCCAGTGCCCTGAACAGGACGGCAACCATGATGGCGGCCTTCATATTCGGCAGGATCACGCGTGACATCCGCTGCCACCAGGTGGCTCCGTCCACTTCCGCGGCCTCCGTCAGTTCTCCAGGGACCTGGGCCAGGCCGGCGAGCAGCAGCAGCGAAATGAAGGGCGTGGTCTTCCAGATTTCGGAGGCAATGATCACGAACAATGCGGTCCACGTGTCGGCGAACCAGTTCAGGTCCGGGCTGATGCCCGGCACCCAATCGAACCAGTGGTTGATATAGCCGGAGTTGATGTCGAAGGCGTAGAACCAGGCGAAGGCGGACACCACGGTGATGATGCCGTAGGGAACGAGGATGGCCGTTCGCAGCCAGCCGCGCACTGCCTTCAACGCGCTGTTCATGACCAGGGCCAGAGCGAAGCCCAGGACCAGTTCCACTGCAACCGTGATCACTGTGATCAGCAGGGTCACGCCGAGGTCGCGCCAGAACACGCTGTCGGTGAGAATGACACTGTAATTTCCCAGACCAATGAATTCCCTGTCCGCGGGTGCGGTCAGGCGGTACTTGAACAGCGAGTCCCACAGGGCCAGGAGAATGGGATAGGCGGTGACGGCCAGCATGATGACAAAGGCCGGGCCCGCCAGCCACAACCCGAGCCGCCGTTCGGACCGGGCCCGGTCACTCAGCCGGGGTTTGGCGGGCTTGGGCGCGGGCGGTGCTCCCCGCTGAGCTTCTACGGAAGTACTCACAACAGCTTCTCCCCTTTCAGGACCGCAAGAATGAACTCGGAGCTAGTTGCCGGAGTGGTTTCCGGATTGACGTCACTGGGCGGAGTCCAGGTCTGCTGGATACCGGTGGATACCTCGTTGTAGTACGGGGTTTGCGGCCGGGGCTTGGAGAGCTCCAGCGATTCACGGATCGTTTCGGCCATCGGGAAGGTTTCGGATACATCCGGTGCGTCATACGCCTCGGTGTTAGAGGGCGGATTGCCGTTGGTTGTGAAGTACAGGGACTGGTTCTCAGGGCTGACGATGCATTCGATGGCCTGATAGGCCAGATCATGATGCTTGCTCTCAGCGCCCACTCCGAGATCGATGCCGCCCAGCGGCGGAGCGGTGTCCTCGCCCTCGTTGACCTGCGGATACAGCGTCCAGCCAATGTCATCAATCAGGTCCGCCGGCAGCGTTCCTGCTTCCACGGCCGCGTTGGTGGCCGGCCAGACGAAGGGGTAGTTCACCATGAACGATCCCTTGTCGCCCTGGAACTGGATCATGGAAGTGTTCTCGGTTTGGGTCGGCAGGCCTGGCCCGCCGAGCCCTTCCTTGCCGATCGTGGACACGATTTCCGCGGCCTGGGTTCCGGCTTCGGAATCAATGCCCAGCCGAATCTCATCCGCCGGTGCATCGGGGTTCTCCACAATGGAACCGCCCGCCGATTCGATCAGTGCGTTGACCCACACCGTCATGGATTCGGCGCGGGCACCCTGTACGCCCAGGAATTTGTCTTGGCTCTTGGCCGCGTCGATGAGCTGCTGCCAGGTGACCGGCTGTGTCATGTCCAGGCCCGCTGCCTCGGCCACCGACTTTCGGTACCAGAGGATCTGAGTGTTGGCCCAGAACGGAACGGCCACCACTTTGTCCTTCCACGTTGCTCCGGTCAGCGCGCCTTCGACCACATTCTGAGTGGTGCGCTCGACGACGTCGTCCGGCACCGGCGCGAGATATCCGGGTTCGGCAAGCTCGGGAACGAACGGCGGGTCCAGGCTCATGATGTCCATGGTGTCGTCACCGGCCGCGAGACGGCGGGCGAGCTGTTCACGCTGAGACGCCGCATCGCTGGGAAGCAGCGAGGTTTCAATGGTGTATGCCCCGTTGGCTTGGTCGGTGCAGATCTGGGCGATGGTTGCCTGCCCGCCGTCATCGGGGTTGATATACCAGATAAGGGCGGGGGTGCCATCGTCCGCGGCGCAGCCGCTTAGCATCGTGGCTCCGACGGCGAGGGCTAGCCCCGCGGCTGCACGTGCCCTCTTGCGGGGCCGGCTGTAGTGTGTTGCGTCCATTGGCATCGGTGTTATGCCTCCACCTCGTCGTAGGCGCGGAATTCAGAGACCAAAAAATTGGGAAACGGAGGCTCTTTACTTCCACGGGACTGCCACCCTAAGCAGCCTTTCAAAAGACACTATGCCCTAGGTGTGAATTGCGCCACTGTCACAGCCGCTGCCAAAAACGAGTGGCGGCAGAGAAAGGTCAGGTCAGGAGCGCAGCTATGACCACGAGGACGGGCAGGGAGAGGATCGTGGTGAGCAGGACGGTGTCCTTGGCCACGAGTACGCCCTCCCCGTAGCGGCTGGCCGCGACAAAGACATTCTGGGCGGTGGGCAGCGCGGCTGTGACGACGACGGCGAACAGCAGGTGCCCGTCCAGACCCAGGACGAAGTGAGCCAGCCCAAATGCGAGGAGAGGCTGCAGGATCAATTTGAAGGCGGTAGCCAGGACGACGTCGGTGCGGCGCCCGCCGATGCGGGTCAGCGGCCGGGAGCCCACCAGCGAAATCCCGAAGGCCAGCAGCATGGCCGGCACCGCGGCTCCGCCGATGAGAGTGACCGGTTCCAGGATGATGACTGGCAGCGTGGTCCCGGTGGCGGCCAGGATCAGTCCGATCAGGGTGCCGATAATGATGGGATTGCGCACGATCTGAGCCAGGAACCGCAGCAGGGAGGTGCGCCGTCCGCTCGTCGTCGTGTCCATCACCATGAGGAAGAGCGGGGTGAAGATGGCCATCTGGAAGATCAGGACCGGGGCAATGTAGGCGGCGTCCCCCAAGACATATACGGCAATGGGAAGGCCAAGATTGGCGCCGTTGACCAGAGACGAGGACATCGTAGAGATGACTGCCTCCGGCAAGGGTCTGCGCAACCACCAGCGCGTGCACAAGAGGAAGGCTCCGGCGGTGAGGAACGCGCTGACGGCGGCGATGAGCAGCGGCAGCGAAAAAACGGTGTGCAGGTCCGCGTCGCTCAGCGTTACCAGCAGTAGGGCGGGAGAGGCCACAAAGAACGCCAGCCGGCTCAGCACAGGCTGGGCATTGTCGCCCAGGACGCCAAGCCGTCCGATCAGGTATCCGACCAAAATGATAATCCAGACAACGGCGAATCCGGTGAGGACCCCCAACACCTGGGTCTACAGACCGTCTGCGGTGCGCCGGGAGGGCATCCGCACGGTGGGCGGGAAGACCGGGGACCCGGGCGGACTGAGCTGTTTGGACACAGTGGAAGTGCATACTTCGGAAAGTGTCATTGTGCGGTTCATCGCGGCCCAGTATAGCGGCCGCCACATCTTCCCCGGACACAAGAAGACCCCGGAACCACAAGGAGTCCAGGGTCTTCTGCAGAGCGGGCGACGGGAATCGAACCCGCGTATCAAGCTTGGGAAGCTAGCGCTCTACCATTGAGCTACGCCCGCAGCGCCGGAGCAATCCGGCACAAAAAACCACTTTACATGGAACCGGGGCCGCACCAGAATTCGGCGTCACTGACTGCCTTCCCCGTGTTGCCCGTGCCCCTCCCCGATGTCCTCCACGCCGCCCTGCCGGGCACGTTCCACCAGGTCCCGCCATCTGCCCTGCACACAGTGTTCGGGCAGGGTAACGGCAGCCGGACCAACGGTGATCTCGTAGCTGAACCGGTCGGGTCCGCCGGGCGCCTCCGGCAAGGGCTCGTGCAGCAGCGGCAGCCACTCCTTCTCCGCCTCCTCGGTGCTGACCTGGGTACTCCACACCCGGGTGACTCCGGCGAAGCCTCCGGTGCGGACCACCACGATCCTCACGGCGAAATGCCCACTGCGTTCCAGGCATCGGACACAGCGCCGTACTCAGCGCCCGACGTTCCGTACCGCTTCTCGGCCGCGGAAAGGGTTCCGGCCGCGAACCGTGTGAAGGTGCAGTCCACCGGGAGGTTCTGTTCCGTGAGCGCGTCGTACCAGATTTGCCCGGCCCGTTCCCAGGCGTAATTTCCCATGGTGGTGGCCGCCAGATAGAACGCGTGATTGGGAATGCCTGAGTTGATATGGACGCCGCCGTTGTCCGCCGTGGTCTCCACGTAGCCAGCCATGGTGGCCGGCTGTGGATCCTGGCCCAGCACGTCGTCGTCGTAGGCCGTGCCGGGGGCCTTCAGGGAACGCAGTGCCGTCCCCGATACCTGCTCCGTAAACAATCCGGCCCCCACCAGCCATGTAGCCCGCGCCGCTTCCTGGTGCAGCAGCTTTTGCTCCACCAGGACCCCAAAAACGTCAGAGACCGATTCGTTGAGCGCTCCGGCCTGCCCCTGGTACTCGAACCGGGCGGTGTACTGCACGACCCCGTGGGTCAGTTCATGGCCGATCACGGTCAGGGACTTGGTGAACCGTTGAAAAATCTCGCCGTCGCCGTCGCCACAAACCATCCGTTCGCCGTTCCAGAACGCGTTGTCATAGTCGCGGCCGTAATGGACGGTGGCGGCCAGTGCACCGCCGACGCCATCCACGGACGCCCTGCCGTAAGCGTCACGGAAGAGCGCGTGGGCGGCGCCGAGCCCGTCGTAGGCCTCGTCCACCGCTTCGTCGCGGGTGGGACTGTCGCCCTCCGAACGCACCAGGGTGCCCGGGAGGATTTCGCGCGCCCCGGCGTCGCAGACTTCACGCCGGAGGGAGGGGGCCAACGCAGTGTCCCGGTGCGGAGAAGGAGAATTCCGGGCCTGGGCACGGGCCTGCTGAACGGGAGGGATTTCGGCCAGCGCACGACGGGCGGCTTCGGCCGCCCGTCCGAAGCCGTCCTGCTGCTGCTCCGCAATACGTGCCAGAAGATAAGGGGGAACGATCGAACAGGTCATGCTGCCCTCCGAGGGTCCGGATGCCACGGCGCGAGGTTCGGGGAACTGGTTCCCCGGTGCGCCTGTGGCCCCAGCCTAAAGCCCTCCTCCCACAGTGCAAGGGGAGGAGGGGTAAAAGGGTCGCTACTGGGGCTCGCCGCTGCCTGTTTCCCCGCTGCCTGTTTCCCCGCTGCCGGCCTGCTGAGCCGCAGCCTGGTCATAGGCGGCAACAATGGCTGCGACGCCCTCCGGGCCGAGCTCCAGGCCCAGGTTGCTGCCGGGGTTGATGGCCAGACCGTAACCGGCTCCGATGCTGCGCAGTGTGGCCTCGCCGCCGGCTTTGACCATGACCGGCGCTTTTTCGCGGATCTGTTCCGGTACGCGCTGCGCGCTGGTGAACGTTGCCGCGACGGCGGTGTCCCCCTCCGGAGACTTCAGCACCAGGGCCTGGAAAGAGGCAGGATCCTGCTCATCCAGGAGCCGGCCAACGCTCAGCAGTTCCGACTCGCAGATGCGTGCCACCAGTTCCTGGCTGCTGATCCGGCCTTCCTGACCGGCAACGATGGCCTCTTCAAGTGCCGCGGCACCTTCGGGATCCTGGTATTGCGCCTGTCCCGGCAAGGCATCCGCTCCCGAAGCGCCGCTGTCTGTACTGTCCGTGTTCTCCGCCATGGGGTGTCTCCTCAACTAGTGGTTATCTGCCAAAGGCCCAGCGGCAAGTTTGGCACAGCGGCAGGGGGGTGAATCAAGCTACCGTAGGAGCTGGCCAGCCACCCGAGCAGTACGGAGCACCCCGATGAGCGTCAGCAGGAACACCCGCAACCTGGAGCCAGGCATCGAGCGGGACTTCACCGACAAGATGAGCTACGGCTCGTATCTGGCGCTGGATCAGCTGCTGTCTGCCCAGCATCCGGTGAGCAGCCCGGAGCACCACGATGAAATGCTCTTCATCATCCAGCACCAGACCTCCGAGCTGTGGCTGAAGCTGGTGCTGCACGAGCTGCGGGCGGTGCGCTCCAAACTGGCGGCGGATGACCTGCGCGGTGCCATGAAAGGCATTGCCCGGATCAAGCACATCCAGCGCTCGCTGACGGAGCAATGGTCGGTGCTGGCCACCCTGACGCCGTCGGAGTACGCGGAGTTCCGCGGAGATTTGGGGGCTTCCAGCGGCTTCCAGTCCTACCAGTACCGGGCTGTGGAATTCCTGCTGGGCAATAAAAACGCGGCCATGATCAAGGTTTTTGCAGCGGACCCCGACGCGCAGGCGCTGCTCACCGAGCTGCTGGAACAGACCAGCATTTATGACGAGTTCATTTTCTTCCTGCACCGCCGCGGATACGCCGTGCCCGAGGAGCTGCTGAACCGCGATGTTCGGCAGGCCCACGTGGCCAACGATGCCCTGATGGGTGTTTACAAACACGTTTATGAGAACGCCGCGGACAACTGGGACGTCTACGAGGCGTGCGAAGAGCTGGTGGACCTGGAGGACAACTTCCAGCTGTGGCGTTTCCGGCACCTCAAGACCGTGGAGCGCACCATTGGATTCAAGCGGGGAACCGGTGGATCCTCAGGGGCGGCATTCCTCCAGCGGGCCCTGGAGCTGACCTTCTTCCCGGAGCTGTATGCGGTTCGGACGGAGATCGGCCGCTGACCGCCCCGGCGAAGAGCTACGTCGTCATGCGCTATTTTTAGAAGGTGCTGATTTCTGACCGCGACATCCGAACCGAAATTGCCGACCAGCGGATCGTCCTTGATCCCTACGATCCCTCGATGGTTCAGCCGTCCAGTGTGGACGTGCGCATTGACCGGTTCTTCCGGCTCTTCGACAACCACAAGTACGCGCACATCGACCCCTCGCTGGATCAGCCGGACCTGACCCGCCTGGTGGAGGTGGACGCGGACGAGCCCTTCATCCTGCATCCGGGTGAGTTTGTGCTTGGCTCCACGTACGAAACAGTCACCCTGCCTGATGACATTGCGGCCCGCCTTGAAGGCAAGTCCTCGCTGGGCAGACTGGGCCTGCTGACGCACTCCACCGCCGGTTTCATTGACCCGGGCTTCTCCGGGCATGTCACCCTGGAGCTTTCGAACATGGCCACGCTGCCGATCAAGCTCTGGCCCGGTTCCAAAATTGGCCAGCTGTGCTTCTTCCGTCTCACCTCCCCGGCGGAGTACGCCTACGGCTCCGGCCAGTACGGCAACCGCTACCAGGGTCAGCGCGGCCCGACGGCGTCGCGCAGCCACCTGAACTTCCACCGCTCGGCAGTCTAGAACTCCGGCACGACGGCGCGCTGCACCTTCCCGGGGGCCTTGACCGGCAGCAGGGCCAGGAGCCCAAGCAGCAGGACCAGCAGGATTCCGAGGATGCCGTACCGCTGGGCACCAAAAATGGTGATGAACGCCGCGAACAGGGTGGGCGCCAGGAAGCTCACAGCCCGGCCGGTTGTGGCGTAGAGGCCAAACAGTTCCGCCTCCTCGCCCTCCGGCGCAAGCCGGGCCAGGAAGGCGCGGGATGCAGACTGCGCGGGCCCCACGAATAGGCACAGCAGCAGCCCGAAGATCCAGAACGTGGTGTCGCCGCTCCACTGCATCCCCAGGAAGCTCTGCGGTTCGGCGCCCAGCACGGCAATCACGCCGCCGGAGATCAGCAGGCCGATCAGTGAGAAGACAATGACGTTCTTCGGTCCTGCCCGGTCATCGAGGAAGCCGCCGGCAACGGCGCCCACGGCCGCCACCACGTTGCCGAAGATCGCAAAGATGATGACCTCGGAAAGGGACCAGCCGAAGGTGCCGGCGGCAATGATCCCGCCGAAGGTAAAGACGGCTGCCAGGCCGTCGCGGAACACGGCGCTGGCCAGCAGGAACCAGATTGTATGCGGGCTGGTCTTGTAGATGGCCTTAATGCGGCGAAAGAGCAACCCGTAGGAGGCCAGGAAGCCGATGCCGGCGGCCCGTTCCTGACGGGGCATCTCGGGCACGGCAAACATCACCGGCAGTGCGAAGACCGCCAGCCAGACGGCGGAAAAGAGAGCGACGGCACGGATATTCAGGCCGTCCGCCGAGGTCACGCCGAACCAGCCCACATCCGGGTTGATAAAGCCCACCAGGACCATGGCCAGGGCAGCGATGCCGCCGACATAGCCCATGCCCCAGCCGAAGCCGCTTACCCGGCCCACCGTTGCCGGCGTCGAAATCTGGGACAGCATGGCGTTGTAATTCACGCCCGCAAATTCGCTGAAGACGTTGCCCAGGGCGATCAGCGCCACGCCCAGCAGCAGGAATTCCGGCCGGGGAAAAACAAAGAAACACAGAGCGGTGGCCAGACACACCAATGCCGTGTTGATGCCCAGCCACTTCCGGCGTCCGCCGCCGGCGTCCGCGCGCTGCCCAAGGACGGGCGCCAGCACCGCCACTGCCACTCCGGCCAATGCGATGCCGTAGCCCAGGACGGTGGAAGCATGGGCCTCGCCGCCGAAGCTCTCGGAGGTTAGATAGACCGTAAAGACAAAGGTAGTCATGACGGCGTTGAAGGCGGCGGTTCCCCAATCCCAGGACGCCCACGCAAGGACCTGCCGCTTTCGGGTGCGAGGGGACGGGGTGCCGGGGGATGCGCTGGACAAACTTGTGTACGAGACCATAGCCAGATGCTATAGCAGGTCACCGAATGCGGCTCCGGTGTATGCCATGGGTAGAATAGATATACGCCCTCTGACCACCACCTTGATAACTACAGCTGTGCTTGCGGCTGGCAGACTGTCAAAAAAGCTCGGGAGATCTAGTGCTAGTTGTGCTCACCGTTTTGTTTACGGTGGCATTGGTGGCGCCCTTATTGTTCCGCAGGATCGGCCGGTCGGCGTTCTACGTCCTGGCAGCCGTTCCCGCCGCAGCCTTCATCTGGCTGCTGGTCACGTTCCCCCGGTACACAGGTGCCGACCAGACGTTGGCCTCGGGCGCTCCCAACGCCCCGCCGTCCATTGTGATCCCCTGGATTCCCGACCTCCGCGTTGAGCTCGCGTTCCGGATGGATACCCTTGCAGCGGTCCTGTCCATCCTTATTCTCGGTGTCGGTTCCCTGGTGCTGTTCTATTGCGCCCGATACTTCCGGCCGGGCGACGCCCAGATGGGCGCCTTCGGTTCCCAGCTGCTGGCCTTCGCCGCAGCCATGTTTGGCCTTGTCACGGCGGATGATCTGATTCTGCTGTTCATTTTCTGGGAAATCACCACCGTCTTGTCCTATCTGCTGATCGGTTATTCGGCGCATCGGCTGTCGGCCCGCCGGGCGGCGCTGCAGGCCTTGATCGTCACGACCTTCGGCGGGCTGACCATGCTCGTGGGAATGGTGCTGATCGGTGACGCCGCTGGAACCCTGCGGATTTCCGAAATCCTGGCCATGGGCCCGCAGCTGCTGGAACGCGGCGCCGTCGTGGACATAGCCATTGTCCTGCTGCTCGTTGGCGCGGTTTCCAAATCCGCGCTGGTGCCCTTCCACTTCTGGCTGCCGGCCGCCATGGCTGCGCCAACTCCGGTCAGCGCGTACCTGCACGCTGCCGCCATGGTCAAGGCCGGCATCTACCTTGTTGCGCGGCTGGCCCCCGGTTTCTCGGAGTCCACCTACTGGCACGCCGTCGTGCTCGTTTTGGGGCTGTTCACCATGCTGCTGGGCGGCTGGCGGGCACTGCGCCAGCATGACCTGAAACTGATCCTGGCCTACGGAACGGTCAGCCAGCTGGGCTTCCTGACTCTGGTGGTGGGACTGGGCAACCGGGAAGCCGCCGTGGCCGGGCTGGGCCTGCTGCTGGCCCACGGCTTTTTCAAGGCAACGCTGTTTCTGGTGGTTGGAATTGTTGACCACCAGGCGGGTACCCGTGACATCCGGAAGCTTTCGGGCATTTACCGTTCCTCCCCGCAGCTCTTTGCGGTGGCGCTGATCGGTGCCGCTTCCATGGCCGGAGTTCCGCCCCTGTTGGGGTTTGTGGCCAAGGAATCTGTCTATGAGACCTTTGTCCACTTTGCGCAGACGCAGGGCACCATTGGTGCGGCGGTGCTGCTGGCCGGCGTTGTGGTTGGCTCCATCCTGACGTTTGCTTACTCCGCACGCTTTGTGTGGGGCGGGTTTGCCGCCAAACCGGGCTGCCAGAGTACTCCGTTCAAGCGGGTGCCGTGGGCGTTCCTGGCATCCCCCGCCATCCTGGCCGCCGTCACGGTGGTCTTTGGACTCTGGCCGGCGCCGCTGGACGCAGCGATCGCGTCCTACGCGGACCTGTTCCCGGCCGACGGCGACCCCACGCACCTGGCGCTGTGGCACGGCTTCACCCTCGCGCTGCTGCTGACGGCCATCACCATCGGCGCAGGGCTGCTGCTGTTCTGGCAGCGGCTGCGGGTCGAAAAGGTCCAGGCCCGGTTCGTCGCCCCGCTGGACGCCGAACGTTCCTACCGCGGCATTATTGGTGTGCTCGACGATGTTGCGGTCTGGGTCACCGGCCGCACGCAGCGCGGGTCGCTGATGTTCTATCTCTTCGTGATCCTGACAGTGGCCGTGGTGACCCCGCTGTCCGCCCTGGTATGGCGGGGTGCACCCCTTCCGGACCAGTTCCACTGGTGGGACTCTCCGCTGCAGGCGGTCATTGGCGTCGGCATCATCCTGGGAGCCGTTGCCGCTGCCCGCGCCAACAAGCGTTTCCTGGCTGTGCTCATGGTGAGCGTGACCGGTTATGGCATCGCCCTGATTTTTGCCCTGCAGGGCGCTCCGGACCTGGCCCTGACCCAGATGCTGGTGGAAACCATTGTCCTGGTCGCCTTTGTGCTGGCCCTGCGGTCGCTACCCGCCCGCCTCTGGAAGC
This sequence comes from Arthrobacter sp. UYP6, assembly GCF_040547315.1. Lineage (NCBI taxonomy): Bacteria > Bacillati > Actinomycetota > Actinomycetes > Micrococcales > Micrococcaceae > Arthrobacter > Arthrobacter sp. UYP6. Next base: position 123,487 of record NZ_JBEPPM010000006.1, on the reverse strand, counting down.
GGGAGCCCGCCGGGCACCGCATGCTGCGGGCGCTGCTTGGCATCGCCTTCGGCGCCACCATGGTGTTCATCGCCATGACCGCGATGAACTCCCGTGTGGCCGAGCCGATTTCCCTGCTCTTCCCCGAACTCGCCTACCAGGTGGGCGGCGGCGCGAACATCGTCAACGTGACGCTCGTGGATATCCGTGCCTGGGACACCTTCGGTGAGATTTCCGTGCTGGCGATGGCTGCCACGGGTGTGGCCTCGCTGATCTTCGTCCGCGGACGGGGCGACAAGCGTCGTCGGGCCGAAGGTGTTGCCACCGGTTCCGTGGACCGGGGCCGTGAAAACTTTGCGTCGTCGGGCCGCCAGGAAGCCACTCTTGCCCTGGCCCGGAAGTTCTCCAGTGTGAGCCGGGATGCCTGGCTGGTTGCCGGACGGACCCTGGCCCCGGAACGGCGCTCCATTATCTTCGAAGTGATCACGCGCCTGCTGTTCCACTCGGTGATTCTGTTCTCGATCTACCTTCTGCTGGCCGGGCACAACATGCCCGGGGGCGGCTTCGCCGGCGGACTCATGGCAGGGCTTGCCCTGACCATCCGTTACCTGGCCGGCGGCCGGTTTGAACTGGCAGAGGCAAGCCCCGTGAGTGCGGGCCTGCTGCTGGGAGGCGGGCTGGGCATTGCCGGCCTGTCAGCCGCGGTGCCGCTGTTCTTCGGCGGGCAAATCCTGCAAAGCGCCATTATCAAGTTCACTTGGCCGATCTTTGGTGAGATCAAGTTTGTCACTTCCACCATTTTCGACATCGGCGTGTACCTGGTGGTCGTGGGCCTGGTGCTTGATGTGCTGCGCAGCCTGGGCTCGGAAATCGATGAACGCAGCGAAGGCGGTTCCTCCGACGACGAGGACCTGATTGAGTCCGAACCCGAAATAACCAGCCGAGAAGAGGAGGTGGCCCGATGAGCGTCAACATCACCTTCATGATCATCATGGGAGCGCTGTACGCCTGCGGCATCTACCTGCTCCTGGAACGCAGCCTGACCCGTGTGGTGCTGGGGCTGACCATGCTCACCAATGCCACGAACATCCTGCTGCTCTCCACCGGCGGATTCCAGGGCCTCGCCCCGCTGTTCAATGCGGAGATCGCAGCGGAGGATTACAACGATCCGCTGCCCCAGGCCTTCATCCTGACGTCCATCGTGATCTCCTTTTCCGTGACAGCGTTCATGCTGGGCATTATCTACCGCTCCTGGGTGCTGAGCCGCCAGGACGAGGTCCAGGACGACATCGAAGACCGCCGCGTGGCCAGCCAGAGCAGCTTCGACGCTGAAGACGACGCCGATGTCCCCGAGGACACCACCGAATTTACCCCGCCCGAAGAGGCTGAAGAGGCGCCGGGCTCCCTGCGCGCCACCGGTCAGAGCACCAGCCCGGAGGCCAAGGAATGAACACTATAAGCCTGGCCCCCCTGGCCGTGGTCCTGCCGTTCTTCGGCGCCGCCCTGGCCTTTATCCTGATCCGTCATGCGCGCGCCCAGCGCGTCATCAGCATCACCATCCTGTCGGTAACGCTGATCCTGGAAGTGGTCCTGCTGTTTTCGGTCTGGGAGACCGGCGCGCAGGCGGTGAACCTGGGCGGCTGGCTGCCGCCGGTGGGCATCACCATGGTGGTGGACCAGTTCTCCGCGCTGATGCTGGTGGTCTCCTCGGCTGTTAGCCTGGCGGTGCTCATTTACGCTGCCGGACAGGGCATGGCCGGTGGTGAGGAGGATGGTCCGATCTCGATCTTCCATCCGACCTATCTCATCCTGATGGCCGGGGTATCCAATGCCTTCCTGGCCGGGGACCTCTTCAACCTGTATGTGGGCTTCGAGATCCTCCTGACGGCCAGCTACGTGCTGATGACGCTGGGTGGAACCACGGCGCGCATCCGCGCCGGCGTCACATACGTGGTGGTCAGCGTGGTCTCCTCGCTGCTGTTCCTGATCACCATTGCCATGATTTATGCAGCCACCGGCACCGTGAACATGGCAGACCTGGCTGTGAAGCTCGGAGACTTGGATTCCGGCTCACAACTGATGCTGCACCTGATGCTTTTGGTGGCGTTCGGCATTAAAGCAGCTGTGTTCCCGCTCTCCTTCTGGCTCCCCGACTCCTATCCCACCGCCCCGGCGCCGGTGACTGCCGTGTTTGCCGGTCTGCTGACCAAGGTGGGCGTCTACGCCATGGTCCGCACCGAGACGCTGCTCTTCCCCGGCGACCGGATCAACACACTGCTGATGGTGGTTGCCGGGCTGACTATGGTGGTGGGCATCCTCGGCGCCCTGGCGCAGACCGACATCAAACGAATGCTCTCCTTCACCCTGGTCAGCCACATCGGCTACATGGTCTTCGGGCTGGCCGTGGGCTCCGTGATCGGCATCGGCTCCGCAGTGTTCTACGTGGTCCACCACATTACGATCCAGACCTCCCTGTTCCTGGTGACCGGCCTGATCGAGCGCCGCGGCGGCACGGCCAACATGGACCGACTCGGCGGGCTTGCGAAGCTGTCGCCTCTTTTGGCGGTGCTGTACTTCATTCCCGCTATCAACCTGGGCGGGATCCCGCCGTTCTCCGGATTCCTGGGCAAGCTGGGCCTCCTGGAAGCAGGCGCTGAGCTGGGCACGCCGCTGGCCTACGTCCTGGTGGGGGCCAGCGTGCTCACCAGCCTCCTGACCCTGCTGGTGATGGCCCGGGTCTGGAACCGTGCATTCTGGCGCACACCGGAAGACGCCGTGCATCCGGATCCGATCCTCCTGGCCACCGGTGCCGACGGATCGTCGCCGCGGACCTCCGGAGACGTCACCGAAAAGTCCACCGGCAAGTTCTCCGGACGCGGCGCCGTCGACCTGCTGCCGCGCACCATGGTGTACCCCACGGTTGGACTGGTGGCGCTGGGCGTCTCCCTTTCCGTCCTGGCCGGTCCGCTGTTCTCGCTCAGCGACGACGCGGCACAGGATTTGCTGGACCGCACACCCTACATTGAAGCCGTTCTGGGAGAGGGGGCCGGAAAATGACCCGCAGAGCCCAAATGCGCAACCGCCCGCGCGTACCGCTGCTCAAGGAAATTCCGCTGCTGATCTGGCTGGTGTTCCTGTGGGGCGCACTCTGGCAGGACTTCAGTGCCGGCAACCTGATCTTTGGCGCCGCAATCGCCTTTGTGGTGGCCAACATTTTCTATCTGCCTCCCGTGGAACTGAGCGGACGTTTCAACCCGCTCTACGCCGCCGGTTTCCTGGTCCGGTTCTTCTACAAACTGGTGCATGCCAGCTTCGAAGTGCTGTGGCTGGCCATTTCCAAGGGTCCGCACATCAAGAACGCCGTGGTGGGCGTGAAACTGCGCAGCCACTCGGACCTGCTGGTCACGGCCACCGGGCACGCGCTGTCGTTGATTCCAGGCTCGCTCGTGGTGGAAGTGGACCGTTCCACGTCCACGCTGTACCTGCACTGCCTGAACGTCTCCACTCCGGAGGAAGCGGACAAGGTCCGCAGGGATGTGCGGGACACCGAGTCGTGGCTGATTCGCAGCATCGGGACCCGCGAGGACCTTGAGGTGCTGAAGGCGGAGAAGGCCCTCCCCGCAGACCCGGCCACATCCAGCAAGGGAGCTCCCTCATGATGAGCGTTTTTGTGTACCTGGTGGCCATCATGCTCTCCGTAGCTGCCGCCGGCGCCATTTTCCGGATCGCCCGCGGGCCTTCCATCCTGGACCGCGTCCTGGCCGCCGACGTCCTGCTGACCATTGTCGGGGCGGCCCTGGCCACGGACATGATCGTGAACCGGAACTTGAACTATTTGGCGCTGCTGGTCTCGATCTCGCTGATCGGGTTCATTGGCTCCGTGACCGTTGCCCGCTTTGTTACGGACAGGAGGTAGCCCGTGAGTCAGGAGCTGAATGACCTGATTGTTGGAATCCTGATGCTGGGCGGGGCGCTGATGTCACTGGCCGCGGCCATTGGGCTAACCCGGTTCCCGGACCTGATGAGCCGCATGCACGCCGCGTCCAAGCCGCAGGTGCTGGGCCTGCTGCTGTTCCTGCTGGCGATGGCAGTCCAGTTTGAAAGCTGGGCACTGCTGCCGGTGCTGGCCGTGTGTTGGCTGTTCATGATCCTCACCGCGCCGGTTTCCGCCCACATGGTGGGGCGCGCCGGCTACCGCACCAAGCACCTGCGGCCGGAGCTGCTCACCATCGATGAGCTGGACGACGTGGTGGGCCGGGCCCAGGAACTACTGATCCAGGTCAAAGCCCGGGACACCGACGACGACGGCGAGGACGAAGACCGGCGGGTGGACGATGACCCCGGAGCCCACAACCGGGAGGGGTCCCTTGATGACGATGCGCCCTCGGGGGGAGGATCCTCCGAAGCGCATCCCGGCGCGAAGACAGCGCAGGGCGCCCGCCGCCCGGAACATAATCCCGAGGGCTGAGCGCCCTGTGGCGAAGCCGGAAGCCGCTTAGACGACGTCCGGAGTCTTCTGGTAACGCTGGATGGCGCGCTGGGTTCCGCGGTTGGTCAGTACCCGGATGCCTTGGCTGACGGCGCCGGAGACGACGGCGAAGATCACTGCAGTGCGCAGGCTGACGTCCAGCACCCCGTCCTTGTCCCGGGGCGGTTCGTTCCCGGTAACCCGTGTCCAGACGAAGTCCAGGACTTTGGCGGACAGAATGCCCGCGCCGACGCTCGCACCGGTTGCGAGCAGCTTAAGGATCAGGTTCATGGGTGCTCCTAGTTTGTGGGGGCCGTTTCCCTAACCCTACCCGCCGATCCGCCCAAAAGGGTTTGTCCGTGTGTAGAGTGGGGAACGCAAAACATACGACAGGGGAGCGCCCTTTCCGTCACGCGGCTTCGGCATGCGGCGGGGAGAACAGGCGCTGAGAGTGCGGACATCCGCAGACCCTCGAACCTGATCCGGTTAGTACCGGCGCTAGGGAGTCGAGATCTCATGGGGCACCATGGCAGTCCGCCGTGGAGAGTCCTTCCCCTCCTGCAACCCAGGAGGAATTTATCATGCAGCAGAACATTACCCAGCAGTTCATAGCGTCCCTGCGCCGCCCCTGGCGGGTGGTGGATATTGTGGTCGCTTCCGTGCTGGCCGTGGCAGTGGGCGTCATTTTTTGGGCCTGGTCGCTGGCCTACAGCGGTGTGGAGGTACTGTTCCTCGCGTTCCCGCCGCTGAGCGGGCTGTACTCGGGCGGCTGGCTGATCGCCGGAGTTCTGGGCGCGCTGATCATCCGCAAACCGGGGGCAGCCATTTACTGCGAAGTCCTCGCCTCAGCCGTCTCCGGCGTGCTCGGAACACAGTTTGGCCTGTCGGTGCTGCTGTCAGGGTTCATCCAAGGCTTGGGAGCGGAACTGGTGTTTCTGGCCTTTCTGTACCTCCGGTACACGCTGCCGGTGGCAATGCTCGCCGGGCTGGTGTCAGGTATTTTTCTGGGAGTCAGCGAGAATATCCTCTACCGGCCCGAATGGGCCTTCCAATGGCAGGCCCTTTACACCCTCTTTGCGGCCGTGTCCGGTGCCGTCCTGGCGGGATTGCTGTCCTGGCTTGCCGGCCGTGCGCTGGCGCGGACCGGGGTCCTGGCACCATTCGCTTCGGGCCGGGCAGCGGATGTGCGCCCAAATGTCCGGTCTTAACACGTCCGCGGCGGCAGCTCCGGTTGCCGTCCGCGCCCGGGACTACTCCTGGCGGCATGCGGGCCGGAGCACCCCCGCGCTCAGCTCCCTGACCCTGGATATCGAACCAGGCGAGAAGGTGCTGCTGTTGGGTTCCTCCGGCGCCGGCAAGTCCACGCTGCTGCATGCCCTCGCAGGGGTTCTCGGCGAGGGCACCGGGCCGGACGCCGCTGGAGAGGAACACGGCAGCTTGACCCTGGACGGGGTTGCTCCGCTGCAGGCCCGCGGCAGGGCCGGGCTTGTACTGCAGGACCCGGAATCCCAGCTGGTTCTCTCCCGGGTGGGCGACGAGGTGGCCTTTGGCGCCGAAAATCTCCGCATACCGCCGCAGGAGATCTGGCAGCGGGTACGGAAATGCCTGGACGACGTCGGTCTGCAGGTGCCGCTGCATCATTCCACCGCCGCGCTGTCCGGAGGCCAGAAACAGCGGCTGGCCCTGGCCGGGGTTTTGGCCATGGAGCCGGGACTCCTGCTGCTGGACGAGCCCACCGCGAACCTGGATCCGCGCGGTGTCATGGAAGTCCGCGCCGCCGTCGAGCGCGTCCTGGAACGCACCGGCGCCACGCTGATCGTGGTGGAGCACCGGGTAGCCGTCTGGGCGGACGTGGTGGACCGCGTGGTGGTCCTGGCGGCCGACGGCGGAATCCTTGCCGACGGCCCGCCCGCACAGGTACTGACCGACCCCGCGAACCGTGCCCGGCTCGCTGCTGCGGGCGTCTGGCTGCCGGGTGCCAGGCCGGCCGTCGCCGATCCGGTGCCGCAGGACCCCGGAGCGCACCTGCTTGCCGCCCTCGGGCTGGGGGTGGGGCGGGGAAAACGGGCACCGGCCATTGTCAGCGGGGTGGATCTGACGCTGCGGTCCGGAACATCGCTGGGGATTACCGGCCCCAACGGTGCCGGGAAATCGACGCTCGCCCTCACCCTGGGCGGGCTCCTGAAACCAGTGGCAGGGACACTGCGGGCCGCACCCGCGCTGGCTGGCTCCGCCGGCGCCGACCCCGCGCGCTGGAAATCCACGGAACTGGTGACACGGATCGGCACCGTCTTCCAGGAACCTGAGCATCAGTTCCTGACCGGCACCGTGCGCGGGGAACTGGCTTTTGGCCCCCGCCGGGCCGGACGGCTGGTCGACGCCGAAATTACCGATCTCGTAGAAGGACTGGCCGAGCGGCTGCGGCTAACGGCCCTGCTGGATGCCAACCCGTTCACCCTGTCCGGAGGGGAAAAACGCCGGCTCTCGGTGGCCACCATGATTGCCACGGAACCGGACGTTCTGCTCCTGGACGAACCCACCTTTGGGCAGGACGCCAACACCTGGGCAGAGCTCGTAAACCTGCTCAGGACCCTGCTGGCTGAGGGGCGCTCAGTGGTGTCGGTAACCCACGACGGCGATTTCCTGGAGGCGCTGGGTGGAAACGTCCTGCGGGTGGAGCACGGAACCGCCGCATCGGGCGTGGAAATGAAGCGAAAGTGAGAGCGGACCTGAGCACGGACCTGCGCAACCCGTCCCAACGGCCCGCCGGAACCATGCTGGAGCGGGCCAACCCGCTGTCAAAACTCGCCGCCGCCACGGCCTTGACCCTGGCGGTGCTGATCAGTGTGGACTGGATCAGTTCAACCATTGTCCTGGCCGGGGAGCTGCTCCTGCTGCCGCTGCTGCGGACTCCGCCGCTGACCCTGCTCAAACGCACCTGGCCCCTGATCGTCGCCGCGCTGATCGGCGCCTGGGGAACGGCGCTGCTGGCGGAAAAGACCGGGTCGATCCTGCTGGACGCGGGGCCGGTCCTGCTGACATCGGACTCGGTGGCCGCCGGCATTGCCATCGGGCTGCGCGGTCTGGCGATAGCCCTGCCCGGAATCTATCTGCTGGCCTCCACGGATCCCACGGACCTGGCGGACGCCCTGGCACAGAAACTGCGGCTCCCGCACCGGTTTGTCCTTGGAGCACTGGCCGCAATGCGACTGGTGGGCCTGCTGGTGTCTGAATGGCAGAGCCTGGGTATGGCACGGCATGCGAGGGGCGTGGGCGCGGATTCCGGTCTGCTGACCCGTATTCGTTCCTTCCTTGGCCAGTCGGTTGCCCTGCTGGTCCAAGCCGTGCGCCGGGCCACCCGCCTTGCGGCGGCGATGGAGGCCCGAGGCTTCGGCAACGGCACGAGGACCTGGGCGCGGACCTCGGTGTTCACTGGCCTGGACGCCTGGGTGGTTCTCTACGGGGTGGTGCTGGGCGCAGGAGCCCTGGCCGCCGCGGTCGCAGCCGGAACGTTTAACTTCATCCTGACCTGACCTGACCTGACCTGAGGCGGTCCGGCTACAGCGCCGCGCGCAGCAGTTCGGTGAGCTCCTCCGTCAGGGCGGGCGAGGAACTGATCGGGGTGCCGTCGATGGAGGTTACCGGAGCCAGCAGCCGGATGCTGGAAACCAGCCATACGGCGTCGGCTTCCATCAGATGAGCCGGTTCCAGCGGCCCGTAACCCCGTGCCCAGCCGGCCGCCTCGGCAGCATCGAAGAGGGCGCGCTGGGTGGTACCGGGAAGAATTCCGCTCTCCAGCTCGGGCGTCAGCAGCATTTTTTGTCCGTCTTCCTGGACCGCCAGGATGACGCTGGACGTGGGGCCCTCCAGGACCTTGCCGTCGGAGGAAGTGAAGATGACGTCATCCGCGCCGTTGGCTTTGGCATAGCGCAGCGCGGCCATGTTCACGGCGTAGGACAGCGTTTTGGCGCCCAGCAGAAGCCAGGGTGCCCGCTCAGCCACGGTGCTGTCATACCCCCGGTCCAGCAGCAGCACGTCCAGACCCCGGGCCGTCCGCTCCCGGGCGCCGGCCGGAGCGGGGGAGGCGGCCACCCAGGCTGTGGGAGCGTCCGCTCCCTCAACTCCGCGGGTCAGCAGCAGCTTCACCACCGCCTCGCCTGTTCCCTCCCGGATGGTCAGCTCGGCCAGCGCAGTGGCAACCGCCCGCTCCCAGGTTTCCCGCGCCGGCAACTCAAGGTCCAGTGCCAGTGCCGAGGACTCCATTCGGTCCAGATGGGCGGTCATTTTGCGGGGGGCTCCGTCCACCGCCAGCATCGATTCAAAGATGCCGTCACCGCGGGTTGCGCCAAGATCTGTTGCCCTTAACTGCGGAACAGCTGCGTCCGCAATGCGGCCTTCGGGGAACATTGGATCCAAAAACACCAGAACAGTCATGCTCCCAGCCTAGTTTGCCGCCGGGACAGACTAGGCTATTGAAGGACAGATCAGCTGATAGGAGCGTCGTGTGTGGGTGGCATTAACGGGAACGGCGCTCCCCGTCTGGATCGCCACGGTGCTGACCGTCATCGACTACGCAATCCGGATTGTTGCGCTGGGCGTAGTTCCGGGCAACCGGCGGCCCACCACAGCCATGGCCTGGCTGCTGTGTATTTTTTTCCTGCCGCTTCCGGGAATCATTCTTTTCCTGCTCTTCGGTAATTTCCGTTTGTCCGAACACCGGGTAAAGCGCCAGGCACAAATCAACCGGGCGGTGCGCGAAAATACCCGCGAGCTTGAGGCTGAAGGCAGCACGTATTCCGGCCCGGAATGGGTGGTTTCTGCCACCGAGCTGAACCGTCGGCTGGGATCCTTTCCAAGTCTTGACGGCAACAAAGTGGATTTGCAGCGGGACTACAACGAGTCCATCCGCGAGATGACCGAAGTGGTGCGCGGCGCCCAGAAGTACGTGCACGTTGAGTTCTACATTATGAGTTACGACGACGTGACCCGGGACTTCTTCGCTGCCCTCAAGGAAACCGCAGCCAGGGGGGTGCGGGTCCGCCTGCTGTTTGACCACATCGGCACGCTCCGGGTCAAGGGCTACCGGGACCTGCTGAAGGAACTGCGCAGCACGGAGATCCAGTGGCGGCGTATGCTGCCCATCCTCCCGGCCCGCGGCCAGTGGCGCCGGCCGGATCTGCGCAACCACCGCAAGATCCTGGTGGTAGACGGGAAGATCGCCTACACCGGATCCCAAAATCTGGTGGAACCCTCGTACCGGAAGCCCCATAACCTAAAAATGGGCCGGAAATGGGTGGAGCTGATGGCCCGCATGGAAGGGCCCGTCGTTGATGAAATTAACGTTGTGTTCGCCACCGACTGGAACGCCGAAACAGATGAGAACCTGGAACGGGAACTGAGTCTGTACGAATGGGACACCCATCCCGGAGACGTAACCTGTCAGGTGGTCCCCAGCGGGCCCGGATTCTCCACGGAAAACAACCTGCGGCTATTCACGTCCCTGATCTATTCGGCGTCGGACCGGATTTCCATCACCAGTCCATACTTTGTGCCCGACGATTCCCTGCTGTACGCGATTACCACGGCGGCGCAGCGCGGCGTACAGGTGGAGCTGTTTGTGTCCGAGCGCGGCGACCAATTCCTGGTGGACCATGCCCAGCGTTCCTACTACGAGGCCCTGCTGCGCGCCGGCATCCGGATTTACCTGTATCCCAAGCCCCTGGTTCTGCACGCCAAACACTTCACCATTGATAACGAGGTGGCAGTCCTGGGCTCCTCGAACATGGATATGAGGTCCTTTTCGCTGAACCTGGAAGTGTCCATCATGATGTTCGACGGGAACATTGTGGGTAACATGCGCAGGATCGAGGACACCTACCGGTCGCTGTCCCGGGAGCTCCTGCTCTCCGAATGGGTAGGGCGCCCGGTCTGGGAACGCTACATCGACAACGTGTGCCGACTGACCGCCACACTGCAGTAACCCACGGCCGCGGTGCCTACTCCGGGAACGAGGCCCCCAGTGCGCTGAGCACGCCGAAAGCCTTGGCCCGGACCTCGTCCCACTCCGCTTCCGGGTCCGAGTCCGCCGTGACGGCGCCGCCCAGGCCCAGAGTCAGGGACGAGTTCCGGATTTCCAGCGTGCGGATCACTACGGACAGGTCCGCGGCACCGGTGAGGGAAAACCAGCCGACGACGCCGGAATAGGCGCCGCGTTCGGCCCCCTCCAGCCGGTCCAGGATGGCCATGGTGCTGATCTTGGGCGCACCGGTCATCGATCCGGGCGGAAACGCTGCGGCAAGGGCTTCGGCACGGGAGGCTCCGGGGAGCAGCTGCGCGTCCACCGTGCTGACCAGCTGATGGACCGTGGCGTAACTTTCCACGGCGCAGAGCCTGGGTACCGTGACGGATCCCGGGACCGCGAATCGGGACAGGTCGTTGCGCAGCAAATCCACAATCATGATGTTCTCTGCTCGGTCCTTGGCAGAGGAGACGAGGTCGGTTTCCAGCTCCCGGTCCTGCCGGGCGGTGGTTCCTCGCGGGCGTGTGCCCTTGATCGGTTCGGCCCGCAGCGCTCCGGCGCCGTCAACGGAGAGGAAACGCTCCGGTGAGGTGCCCGCCAGACAGAAGCCGCCAAAGCGCAGCAGCGACGCGAACGGTGCCGGGCTGCGCCGCCGAAGTTTCCGGTACAGCGCCAGAACCTGCGCTCCGTCCAACGGCGCTGGCAGTTGCGCGGTAAGTGCGGTGGTCAGACACACCTCGTAGGAGTTGCCGTTACTGATCTCCGTCTGGGCGGAACGGACCTTGGCAAGATAGGCGGCCCGGCTGTCACGGACGCAGAATTCCGGGACAACCGGCGTAGCTTCCGGGGAGGGCTCCTGCGGCGCGGCGGCCGCAGTTTCCACGGCCCGCCGGACCTGCCCGGCCCAGGTTTCGTTGCTGGGGCTCTCGTGACCGGGGCGGTCAGCGTCGGGGCTGTCAGCTCCGGGACTGTCAACGTCGCCGGACCAGCCGTCCGTGAGGGTCAGCACGTAAACACAGTGCTGCTCGTGGTCCAGAACTACGGCCCGGCCGGCGAAAATCAGGGCAGCATCAGGGGCGGATCCGGGCAGCGGGTGCGGGCCGGATCCGCCGGTTTCACGCCTGAGCCCGTAGCCCAGGAACCCCAGCCAGCCCAGGGCAAAACCGCAGGGGTAGTCCGCGGGCACCGTTGCCCGGGGCTGGCCCCAGACCGAATCCAGCCAGGGGAAGAAGTCCCCGGGACGGGAGACGGTCACCGGCCCTGACACCACGGTGGTCATGCCGCTGTGTCCGCCGGTGTGACCATAGGCACCCGTAGCCCGGTGCTCGGCGTACCTGCCTAGCGGGCCGCCGTCGTCGGCCATGATGCTGAAGCGGCTGCGGGCGGCAATATGCGCTTCTCCCGAGTCTCCCGCAGCACCGGTGGCCGGCCCCTTGGCGGGTAGGCGCAGGCCGCCGCGCTGCCCGGCGCTGGAACTGTCCAGCCACACCGAGCGGGGAGCCTGACCGAAAAGGACACTGAACAACTGCTCCGGGTCCGCCCAGTCATCCAGCCGTTCCACCTGGACGGTCTCCGCGGCGGCAGCGTTGGCGCCAGCCCAGTTTGGCGCAAGCCGCGGCATGGCAAGCCCGCCGAGCGCGCGCAGGACGTGGCCGGCGGCAGCAACGGGGGCCCCGGAGACGTGCTGCCGGTCCACTGTGATGTCCGCGTGAGACGGTGCCGGATCTTCCGCTGCCCAGTCTTGTTCCTGGGCGGCCCACCGTTCCCAGTGCGGGGCGTAGGTGTCGCCATCGCGGGCCAGTGCCTGTTTCCTGCGCAGATCGGCGGGCGCTTCAACCCAGACGGCGGCGTGGAGCAGATGGCGCACCGCGGCACTGGAAGCGCCTACGCCCTCGAACATGACAATCTCCGCCGGTTCGGTGCGGCGCTCCTCGCCGTAGCGGCCAGCTGCCCAGTCCCAGGCCTGCCAAACGGCCGTCCTCCCGGCAGCAAGGGGTGCGGCAACATGGTCACGGAAGTAGGCAATTCCGTCCGCCAGCCCGTCCCAGCCGGGATAGACGTCCTCCAGATGAAACAGGGACACGGTGTGGTGGGCGCGCAGTGCCGCGGCCAATTCCGTGGCAAGAGTGGTTTTTCCGGCGCCTGAAAAGCCGTCGACGGCGATCAGGACGGGCAGCGCACCGGAGGCGGCTGCCGTGGCAGCCGGCGTCGGGGAGGGCATCATGATTTGTCGGAGACCGCCTCAAGGGCGGCGCGAACATACTGCACTACACCGGGCACCGACGCCTGGATCATTGCGTAGGACACCTCAAAGTCGCTCATGTCGCCGTACCAGGGGTCCTCGATGCCCTGGTCTGCCGGGGAAAGATCGGCCGAGTCCGGATCAAAGCTGCGGATCAGCCGGACCTTATCCCGGTCCGCTGGCCCGGACGCAAGGCCCCGCAGTTCCCTGAAGTGCCCGTAGTCCAACGCCAGCACAAGATCGCGGTTGGCAAACCATGGCGCTTTGAACTCCCTGGCGCGGAAAGCCCGCGCATCATCGGCGTCGAACCCGTGAATGGTGAGTTCCTGCACGGCCCGTGGGTCCATGGGCCGGCCTGCCTCCCATGCGGTCACGCCGGCGGAATCCACCGCCACCTCGGCCCCAAGTCCGGCTTCGTCAAATGCGCGGGCCAGGCAAAACTGGGCCATGGGGGAGCGGCAAATATTTCCGGTGCAGACCGTGATGATTCGGTACATTCTTCCAGCCTACCCACCGCTGCGCAGGGGCAGGGACACCTGGGGGTCCCACGGGGCGGGCCGGTCAACTGCGGGCGTCAGGCCCAGGCGATGATCTCGCCGGAAGGAACCAGGAACCATCCGTCCGGAGCCTGCGCCCAGCGCCGCCATCCGGCCGACATCCGCTCCAAGCCGGGCTTGTCGGCCAGCTCGCGCTCCAGTGCCTGCCCGGCAAATGCCGAGTGCAGCACCCGTTCCGCCCAGCCCTCGCCGAACCAGGCACGGCTTTCGCCGGTGGCGTACAGCCAGTTGGAGGCTGAGGGCTCAAACTCGGTAAAGCCCGCCTCGAGCGTCCAGGATGTCAGTCGACGGCCGGCATCCGGTTCCGAAGAGTTGCCGCGGGCGATCAGCTGATAGGTTTCCATCCAGTCGGCGAGTTCGGGAAGCTCCGGATACCAGCTCATGCCGTGGTAATCCGCGTCGCGGAACGCCACGATCCCGCCCGGGCGGGTCACCCGCCGCATTTCACGCAGCGCGGCTACCGGGTCCGCGAGGTGCTGCAGAACCTGATGCGCGTGGACCACGTCGAACGTCGCGTCCGGAAAATCCAGGTCATACACGTTCCCGGCCGTAAACTCCGCGTTTACCAATCCCCGGGAAGCGGCGAGTTTCCGGGCCTGGGCCACCACGTCTTCGGACTGGTCCAGCCCGGTCACGGGTCCCGGATCCACCAGGTTGGCAAGATCAGCGGTAATACTGCCCGGGCCGCAGCCCACATCCAGCAGTGCCATGCCCGTTTCAAGATAGGGAAGCAGATATGCCGCCGAGTCTGCTGCGGTACGGACGGCGTGGGCGCCAACCACGCTGGAGTGGTGGCCGTGCGAGTACTGTTCGGGAGCCATAGGAGGAGGATACGCGGAGGCTGGCTCGTATCCTTCGGAGTTTGCGGCGTGTGTCGGGCCACCTGCTCGGCCTGTCCCCGCCCCGGACCGTCAAGGTCTTACCGCGAAATTCGGCAAGTTGAGTCTGTCAGGCTCAACTTTGTTGACAAAGAAGATGCCGTGAGTAGAGTTGAGTGCAGAACGCTCAACACGCGCTGTGGGAGTGCAAACTCCGCGCACACGGCGCCGTTTTCCACGGAAAGAGGAAGCAAATGTCACGTGCAGTAGGTATTGACCTTGGAACCACCAACTCGGTTGTCTCCGTCCTTGAAGGCGGCGAGCCCACCGTTATTGCCAACGCAGAGGGTGGCCGGACCACGCCGTCGGTTGTTGCTTTTGCCAAGTCCGGTGAGGTCCTCGTAGGCGAGATCGCCAAGCGCCAGGCCGTCAACAACATCGACCGCACCATCTCCTCGGTCAAGCGCCACATGGGCACCGACTGGAACGTGGACATTGACGGCAAGAAGTACACCGCTCAGGAAATTTCCGCCCGCATCCTGCAGAAGCTGAAGTCCGACGCCGAATCATACCTGGGCGAAAAGGTCACGGACGCTGTAATCACGGTTCCGGCGTACTTCAATGACGCCGAGCGCCAGGCTACCAAGGAAGCCGGCGAGATCGCGGGCCTGAACGTGCTGCGCATCGTCAACGAGCCCACCGCCGCTGCTCTGGCCTACGGCCTGGATAAGGGCAAGGAAGACGAACTCATCCTGGTCTTCGACCTCGGCGGCGGAACGTTCGACGTTTCCCTGCTCGAAGTGGGCAAGGATGAAGATGACTTCTCCACTATCCAGGTGCGCTCCACCGCCGGTGACAACCGCCTCGGCGGCGACGACTGGGACCAGCGCATTGTGGATTACCTGCTGAGCCAGGCCAAGGCCAAGGGTGCGGACCTGTCCAAGGACAAGATCGCCCTGCAGCGCCTGAAGGAAGCTGCAGAGCAGGCCAAGAAGGAACTCTCCTCCGCGACCTCCACCAACATCTCCCTGCAGTACCTTTCGGTCACCCCCGAGGGTCCGGTCCACCTGGACGAGCACCTCTCCCGCGCCAAGTTCCAGGACCTGACCAAGGACCTGCTGGACCGCACCAAGAAGCCGTTCAAGGACGTCATCGCCGAGGCCGGCATCAAGGTTTCCGACATCGACCACATCATCCTCGTGGGCGGTTCCACCCGTATGCCCGCCGTTTCCGAACTGGTGAAGGAGCTGGCCGGCGGCCAGGAGCCCAACAAGGGTGTAAACCCGGATGAGGTTGTTGCCGTTGGCGCCGCCCTGCAGGCCGGTGTCCTGAAGGGCGAGCGCAAGGACGTGCTGCTGATCGACGTCACCCCGCTGTCCCTGGGCATCGAAACCAAGGGCGGTGTGATGACCAAGCTGATCGAGCGCAACACGGCCATCCCCACCAAGCGCAGCGAAACCTTCACCACTGCTGATGACAACCAGCCCTCAGTCGCCATCCAGGTCTTCCAGGGCGAGCGCGAGTTCACCCGCGACAACAAGCCGCTGGGCACGTTCGAGCTGACCGGTATTGCTCCGGCTCCGCGCGGCGTCCCGCAGGTTGAGGTCACCTTCGACATCGACGCCAACGGCATTGTGCACGTGTCCGCCAAGGACAAGGGCACCGGCGCCGAGCAGTCCATGACCATCACGGGCGGTTCTTCGCTCTCCAAGGAAGACATTGACCGCATGGTCCGCGAGGCCGAAGAGCACGCCGCCGAGGACAAGAAGCGCCGCGAGGCTGCGGACGTCCGCAACTCCGCCGAGCAGCTGGCCTACTCCGTGGACAAGCTCCTGACGGACAACGATGACAAGCTGCCCGAGGACGTCAAGACCGAGGTCAAGGGCGATGTTGACGCACTGAAGAAGGCACTCGAAGGCACCGAGAACGACGACGAAGTAAAGTCGGCGTTCGAGAAGCTGCAGACCTCGCAGACCAAGCTGGGCGAAGCCATCTACGCGCAGGCTCAGTCCGAGAGTGCTGCAGGTGCCGCAGGCGGTGCCGGCGACGCAGGCGCTTCCGATGCTTCCTCCGCAGGCGACGAGGACATCGTTGACGCTGAGGTTGTTGACGACGAAGACAAGAAGTAATCATGACGGCTGAAAACGAGAACCCCAACGACAAGCCGAACGAGGAGCAGGAATCCGCCGGCCAGGTGCCGGCGGGCTCCGAGCCTGCGGACTCCAATGGTGCGCCTTCCGAGGGAGCTTCGACTCCGGACAGCGGTGCTGAGGGTGACGCCCTGGCGCAGGCCGAGCAGATCCTGAACAGTGCAGGTGTTCCGGAGCCCCAGGCAGCCGGATCGCCGGAAGCTGCGGAACTGCGCAACGACCTGCTGCGGCTCCAGGCGGAATATGTGAACTACCGCCGGCGGGTGGAGCGTGACCGCGACGTCGCCCGGGAAATGGCAGTCATCGGTGTGCTGAATTCCGTGATGCCCGTCCTGGACGACATCGACGCAGCACGCCAGCACGGTGATCTGGCGGACGGTCCGTTCGCCTCGATCGCCAACAAGTTGGAAAACACGCTGAAGGCGTACGGACTGAGCAGGATCGACGAGGTGGGAGTGGAGTTTGATCCCAACATCCACGAAGCGCTGATCCAGCAGCAAAGCCCGGATGTCACCTTCGACACCGTGACGCAGATCCTTCGAGCCGGTTACAAGGCCAATGACAGGGTTCTGCGGGCGGCGCAGGTTATCGTCTCCGTTCCGGAGCAGTAGTCAGTGGGTACCCGGGGCCGTCGCGGCGGCCCCGGGTACTTTTTTCCAGCAGTGCACGTCCGGTCCGCAACCTGCGGGTAGCGGGCAGGAGCAGTAAAATCGAGGAAGGGGACGCCAATTGGCTAGTCAGGATTGGGTCGATAAGGATTTTTATAAGATTCTGGGCGTTCCCAAGGACGCGTCGGAAGCCGATATCAAGAAGGCCTATCGGAAGCTGGCGCGCAAATACCACCCGGACCAAAACCAGGACGATCCCTCGGCCGAGCGGATGTTCAAGGATCTCTCCGAAGCGTATTCAGTCCTTTCCGACGCCGACGAGCGCCAGCAGTATGACGCAATCCGCGCCATGGGCAGCGGTGCACGGTTCTCCGCAGGCGGCCCCGGAGGCGGGGCAGGTGCCGGCGGAGCCGCCGGTTTCGAAGACCTCTTTGGCGGGCTTTTCGGCCAGGGTGCCCGTCCCGGTGCCGGGCGCCGCACCAGCTACAGCACCGGCGGCAACAACATTCCGCCGGAGTTCGCCGACCTGTTTGGCGGGGGAGGATTCGGTGGCGGCGGGTTCGGCTCGGCGCCGCCGCAAAAGGGTGCCGATCGGACGGCAAGCACCACTATTTCTTTTGCGGGCTCCATTAACGGCACCGTCATTGGGCTGCGTGAGCCCAGCGGCGAAGTGGTGGAAGTCCGGGTTCCCGCCGGCGTCAAGGACGGCCAGAAGATCCGCGTCCGCGGCAAGGGCCAGCCCGGGGCCGCCGGCAACGGCGACCTGATGGTCACCGTGCACGTCACGCCGCACGACTTCTTTGTCCGCGACGGCAACAACATCCGCATCCACGTACCGGTGAGCTTCCCCGAGGCGGCGCTGGGCGCCACGATCGAGGTTCCGACACTGACCGCGGACAAGGTCAAACTCAAGGTCCCCGCCGGCACCCCTTCCGGACGGACCCTGCGGGTTAAGGGCAGGGGAGTGCAAACCTCCAAGGGCAACGGCGACCTCCTGGTGACAATCGACGTCGCTGTCCCCTCACACCTGAATAAGGAGGCCAAGGCAGCGGTGGAGGCCTTCGCTGAAGCCACCAAGGGCGAGGACCCCCGCGCCGGCCTTGCCTCCAAGGCCAGACTGTAGTTTCCGGAACACGGCCAGCTTCCGGAACACGGTCCGGCTTCCGGTGCCCCGGAAACCGAACCGGGCTATGGTTACTACTTCAACAGCGTCAAGGAGGAACAATGGGTATAGACGTCAACGCGCCTATCTTTGTGATCTCCGTTGCCGCTGAGCTGGCGGACATGCATCCGCAAACGCTGCGGCAATACGACCGGCTGGGCATCGTCTGCCCGAGCCGCGCCCCCGGAAGATCCCGGCGCTACTCGCAGCATGACATCGACATGCTGCGCGAGGTCCAGCGGCTCTCCCAGGAGGGCGTGTCGTTGGAAGGCATCAAGCGCATCATGCAGTTGGAAAACCAGGTGTCCGGACTCCGTGCCCGGATCAATGAACTGTCCGCAGAGCTGGACTCGATTCAGCAGCGCACTCCGGACCGCAGCCGGGTCTTTGCGGCCGGTCTCGCCGGCGACGTAGTGACCCTGACCCGGGGCCAGCGGCCCCCGGCATCGCGGCCCTACGCGACCCAGCTCAGTCTCGCTTCCCTGGTGCAGCGGCGCGGCAAGCTGCGTGCCCTTCCCGCCGGGAAAAAGGACGCCATGGACTACGCCGAGGACGGTTACGTCCAGTCCCTCTGAGGCCACGGCCCTAGCGGAACCGCCGCCCCTGATCCCGGCGGTTCGCCCACACCGCCAGCGCGCCCAGAGCCAGGGTCCAGGCCACCAGACAGGGAATGGCAGCCGGACTCAGCGGCTGCCCCGCGAAGACCGTCACTGACAGGTCTCGTGCAGCACGGGTGGGCAGGAACAGGGAAAAAGTATTCAGCCCCGGACTGAACAGTTCCGGCGGCAGCATCAGCCCGCCGGCAAAAGCAAGTGGGAAAAACACCACCTGGGTGACGGCGATGGCCACCTTGGAGGTGCACATATAGCCGATCAGCAGGCCCAGAAACAGGAACGGCAGGCCGCAGACCAGCCACACCAGCATGGCCGCCGGAACCCGCCACCAGGCCAGCGCTCCGGTGGTGAAGGCATCCAGTGCCGCCGTGGTGAACATACCCACCAGCATCACCGGGATCAGGGAAAAGAAAGCGAACAGCATAGCTGTCAGTGCCCGTGCCACGGTGGGCGGCACCGCGCCGGCCGGCAGCGTCCGCACGTAGCTGCTCCAGGGATTGGCCCGGTCCTCCGCGACACCGATTCCGTAGTTAAACAGGAACGAGCTCATCACGCCAAAAAGAGCCAGCTGGGCGACGGCTATCAGCGACGCAACAGGGTTGGAGGTTACCGCCTGCTGGGGAAGGACAAAAAACACCAGGGCCAGGGTGGGGAACAACGTCGATGAAATGACGGAAATCGGAATGCGCAGCTGTTCCAGCACCTGAGCCTTGGTGTGCGCGCGGACCAGTGCCGCGGTGCTCATGGCTTCTCCTCCCCGGCATGTGCCGGAACATGGGCGGACACGTGTGTCAGGGACAGGAACGCCTCTTCGAGGCTGGCTGAATGGACTTCCAGGCCGGAGAACGGGACGTTGTCGCGGACCAGGCGCCGCACTGTCGCGTCGGAGTCCCTGCTCAGCACCGTCACGGAATTGTCCGCGCCCGCGGTGACTCCCGCGCTTTCGGGCAAGGACTCGAACGACGACGGCGGCAGTGCGGTGCGGAAGGAGACCCTGCTGACGGAGACCCGGCTGCGGATCTGGTCCACTGTTCCGTCCGCAACCACTTCGCCGTTGTTCAGGACCGCCACCCGTCCCGAGAGGGCCTGGATTTCTTCCAGGTAATGACTGGTCACCAGCAGAGTGCCGCCGTCCCTGCGATACTGGCCCAGCCGCTCCCAGAGATGCTCACGCGCTTGAACATCCAACCCCGTGGTGGGCTCATCCAGGACGACCAGCCGTGGCTGCCCCACCAGGGCAAGGGCCACCAGCAGTCGCCGCTGCTGGCCGCCGGACAGCCCGCCGCATTGTTTGGCGGCGATGTCCGTAAGGCCAAAATCGGCCAGCAGCTGCGGCGTCGGCACGGGATGCTCGTAGTGGGCGGCAACAAAGTCGACGGTCTCCCGTACCCGCAGAGTGGGCGGCACCGAGGTTGCCTGGGGCGTTGTTCCGAGCTCCCGCCGTGCGGCGGGGTCGCGGGGATTGCGGCCGAATAGCTCCACCGTTCCCGCGTCCGGAGTGCGGATCCCGCAGAGCAGATTCAGCAGGGTGGACTTCCCGGCGCCATTGGGGCCGAGTAATCCCAGGGCTTCTCCGGCTCGGATTTCCAGACTGACTCCGTTCAGGGCGGGCTTGCCGGCATAGCTTTTGGTGACCGAGCTTGCTGCGGCCAGCACCTCGCGGAGATCGGAGCCGGTCCGGCGGGCAGCGGAACTGGGAACAGACGTCAGGGTGCCTCCGATGGTCTTGGTGACCTCGATGCTGGTCGGGAACCAGGCAGTCCTCCGCTCATGGTCCGCAGGGATAATCCGCCGGTTGCAAAGCAGTTTGCAGCACAAACTGGTCTGCGGCAAGGGGTGCCCGAAGGCGAAAGTGATCCGGAGGGTCAGCGGAGGCGGCGAGCCCGCAGAACAACGTCTTCGGTGTGGTGGGCGCCGGCTCCGGCGGCAACGTGCCGGGGACGGGTCTCGTTCACCTCAAGGATCCAGTCTTCGTCCAGCAGGGCCGCCACCTCCGCAAGGCCCACATAGTCCCGGTGATCAAAGCCATGGGACGCGGCTTCCTCGGCCGTGGGCAGCGGATGGTGCACCACAAGGAGTGTTCCTCCGGGTGCCACGGTGCTGAGCAGCGCACGTTCCGCGGCATTGTCGTCGGTGCGCAGCAGCGCCGGGTATTGTGCCGACACCAGGTCAAAGGACGCCGGCGGCAGGGAAGCCTCCACCAGGCCGGAGTGTAGCCAGTTCACTGTGACACCCCGCTGCTCTGCCTGCCGGATAGCCCGGTCCAGTGCCACCTTCGAGACCTCCAGGGCTGTCACGTCCCACCCCTGCTCAGCGACCCACACGGCGTCGGCACCCTCGCCGCATCCAACATCCAGCACCCTCCCGGGACGCAGCCCGCGGATCTCGCTGACCAGGGCGCCGTTGGGCTGCCCGCTCCAGAGCGTTCCCTTCTCTGCGTAGCGCTGGTCCCAGAGGGCTCCCACTGCCTGCGGATCCCGCGGGGAGCGGAGGTCAGGCTCCGTGAAATCGGCAGGTTCAGGGAAATCGGAGGAGTCGGCAGGGCTGTGGTTCGTCTGTTCCATTACTGAAGCATGCAACGGCCGGGCGCCGCCGGCAAAGCTCCTTTGCCGGAACGGCAAGCGGCGCCCGGCCGATCACCCGCAGTAGCGCGCCGTCACCACATCAGCGCTGCTGGTCTGCCTCCGGACGCAGGCGGATGAGACGCTGCGGTCCGCTTTCTTCGAGTTCCACCAGGTCGTTGTGCGAGGACAGGAAATCCGTGAAGGACCGGTAACCGAGCGGCTTCTCGTTGAAGGAGGGGTCCATCCGGCGCATCTGGTTTTTGATGGTGCCGGTGTTGAGCCACTCGTCGGCGTCGCCCTTGGCGTGGCCGATCTGCAGGGCGCGTAGGAGGAGCTCCGTGGCGACGGTCTGCGGGTCGATGTCCTCGTGTGCCTCCGGCTCGTCCAGCTGCGTGTCGCCGGTGTCCGAGAACATGGGGATCGTGGTGAGCTGGCGGACCTTGCCGGGGGCCGGATCGGGCTGGACTTCGGCCGGCTGTACGGCTTTCCTGCCTGCGGACGGGTGCTCCGCTGCAGCGGCTGACACGGCGGCCTTATCAATCCCGGGCAGTGAGTCGTAATCTTCGAATTCGTCACACGCAGCTGCCAGGGACGTGCTGGTGGACCCGGCCACGCCGATGCCCACCACAAAGCGGCCAAGGCGCTTGGATTTCTGGGCCAGGGCAATGTAGTCGGAATCCCCGGCCACAATGATGACATGGGTGAGGTCCGGCAGCCGGAAGAGGTCTTCAACGACGTCGACGGCGAGACGGATGTCCGCGCCGTTCTTGGTGCCGCGGGTGGTGGTGGTGAACAACTGGGTGAGGTCCACCGCCCGGGACATCAGCTGGCGCTGGTAACTGGCGTTCACCGGCACCGACCAGTCGGCGTAGGCGCGGTTGACCACCAGCGTGCCGAAAGACGCGGCGAAGTCAATGATGGCATTGAAGTCCACGGTGGCTGCGGTGAGTTTGGCGGCAACCTCGGGATCGGCGTCACGGCTGGACTTGTCGAAGTTGCGGATGCCGTCGCGCTGGAACGCATTTCGGCCGTGCAGCTGCTGGTAGCGCGAAATGACAATGTTGTCGAAGTCGATGTAGAGGCCCACGCGGGCGTCGTTGGGTTCAGTCATAGGAATCAGGCCTTGCGGTAGGTCAGGTCGAAGATCAGGCGGCCGGCCTGGTGGGCTTTGTTCTCGAAGCTGGTCAGGGTGCGTCCCGCAAAGCGCGGCGCCCACCCTCCCCGGGTGTCGACGTCGTCCAGGGGGGCCTTCTTCTCCAGGCCCTGCCGGTTCACGCGCGTGAGCGGGCTGTCCTCGCCGGCAAGTTCGCCGTTGTGCAGGTTCACAAACCGGGCGGAGGCGTCTCCGACGTCCCGCATCTGCACGGCGTAGTCGGACCAATCGGTGGCCAGGCGCCAGATGCCGCCGGGTACCAGGACGTTGGCCACCAGTTCGGCGAACTCGTCCTTGACCATGCGGCGCTTGTGATGGCGGGTCTTGTGCCAGGGGTCGGGGAAGAAGACCCACACCTCGTCCACCGAACCGGCGGGGAGCATGGTGGTCAGGACCTCGGGCGCATTGGCCTGCACTACCCGGACGTTGGTGAGTTCCTTCTGGCCGATGCGCTGCAGTGTCTGGGCCAGGCCGGGCAGATAGACCTCCACGGCAAGGTAGTTCTTCTCCGGATTCTGCTCAGCGGCGTGCGTGACGGCTTCGCCCAGGCCGGAGCCGATTTCCACCACCAGGGGAGCGGTGCGCCCAAACTCTGCGGCGGCGTCGAACACGTAGTCCGGATCCACCGAGGTGTCCGCTTCCGCGCGGGGAACGTCAATGACAAACCGGTCCGACAGCTCGTCCCAGGCCTGTTGGCGGCGTCCCTGGAGACGTGAGCCGCGCCGGACAAATGACACCGGCGAGCGGAAGTGGCGGGGATCTCCGGCGGAGTCCGGAAGGGAATCATCCGCCGGATCTTCAGCGTTCAGGGAGCCGGCGTCGGGCAGGGCTGGTTCAGTAGTCATCACTGTTAATGCTATCGGCTGCACGGCACCGCGTTTGCAGCCCTCCAACAGCCGCTCCAAGCAGCCGCCGGGTGTGCTCGCCGGACGTCCGCGGAGCCTCCGATTAGGAAACTGGGCACAAACCGGTAAACTAGACGAAGTTGTTGTGACTGCCGCGCCTAAAAGCCGCGTGTGTAAGCAGCGCAACCTGCGTCGATGAACGCTTTCTTTTGTCCCGCCGGCCCGTTGTGGCCGAGCCTCTGGACACTGTCTGACTTTTCTTCGGCGAACCCCCGGCACCATACGGTCTTGGGGGCCACTTACCGAAAGTTGCTTGTCTTTTAATGACTACTTTTGCTGCCCTTGGTGTACCCAAGGCTCTGGTTTCCTCCCTCTCCGCTTCCGGAATCGACGAAGCATTCCCGATTCAGGTTGAAACCCTTCCCGATACCCTCAAGGGCCGCGACGTGCTCGGCCGTGGCCGCACCGGCTCCGGCAAGACCCTCGCTTTTTCACTTCCGCTGGTAACCCGGCTGGCTGAGGCCGAAGCGGCTTACCGCCGCAAGCCCAACCGCCCGCTGGGCCTGGTTCTGGCGCCCACCCGCGAACTGGCCACGCAGATCAACAACGTGATTGAGCCGCTCGCCAAGGAACTGGGCCTGACCACCACCGTTATTTACGGCGGCGTCTCCCAGCAGCGCCAGGAAAAGGCGCTCAAGGCCGGCGTTGACATTGTTATTGCCTGCCCCGGCCGGCTTGAAGACCTCATGAAGCAGAAGGTCATCAGCCTGGAATCCATTGAAATCACTGTGCTCGATGAAGCCGACCATATGGCTGATCTCGGATTCCTGCCGGTTGTCCAGCGCCTGCTGGACCGCACCCCTGAAAAGGGACAGCGCATGCTGTTCTCCGCGACGCTGGACAACGGCGTGGACAAGCTCGTCCGCCGCTACCTGTCCAACCCGCTGACACACTCGGTGGATGAGCCGCAGGCAGCGGTGTCCACCATGGAGCACCACGTGCTGCTGGTCCAGGACCAGACCGCCAAGAAGCTGCTCGTCAAGGAACTGGCTTCCGGTTCGGGCCGCCGCATCATGTTCATGCGCACCAAGCACCACGCCCGGAAGATGGCCAAGTTCCTGACGGACAGCGGCATCCCCACCGTTGACCTGCACGGAAACCTGTCGCAGAACGCCCGCGACCGGAATCTGGCGGAGTTCTCCTCCGGTGACGTGCGTGTGCTGGTAGCCACCGACGTCGCCGCCCGCGGCGTCCACGTGGACGACGTCGAGCTGGTTGTCCACATTGATCCCCCCACGGAGCACAAGGCGTACCTGCACCGCTCGGGCCGTACGGCCCGCGCCGGTTCGTCCGGAACCGTGGTGACGCTGACCCTGCCGGAGCAGAAGGGCGAAGTGTCCAAGCTGATGAAGGCTGCGGGCGTTGACGTCTCCATTGAAAAGGTTTCGCACAATTCCCCGTCCATCGCCAAGCTGATCGGCGATCGCGCCGCTGCTGTGGAGCCGCATGTGCGCGCCGCCCAGCTGGCGGCCAAGTCGCCTCAGCAGGGCGGCGGCCGGTCCACCGGCGCCAACGCCCAGCGCAAGCGCGCCGCCCGCTCCACCACTGCACCCCGTGCCGGCGGCCGAGGCGGATCCGGCGGACGCGGACGCGTCTCCGCCGAGCGCACGGAGCGCAGCGAGCGTGACCGCAACGACTTCACCCCCGAGGCGCCCCGTGCGCAGCGGTCACAGGACGGACGCCGCGGTGCAGCTGCTGCTTCCACCGCACAGGGACGCAACCGCCGTCCGGCCACGGGCCAGCGTGCCGGTGACGTGGCACCCGCAGGCGCCGGCCGTTCGGCTGCCGGAACGCGCGGCCAGGCGCCTTCCGGTGCCGGCCGTCCCGCCCGCGGCGCCGGCCCCCGCCGGGCCACGGCTCCGGCTTCGAATGAGCGCCGGTCCCGCTAGGGTTCAGCACTAAAAACAACAAGGCGCCTGCTTCCTTCGGGAAGCAGGCGCCTTGTTGTTACTTGAGGGTTTTTACGCCGGCTCAGTCCAGATCGTAGAAGGACACGACGGCGGCGAACCCGCGTCCCAGCACGGACGGACGTGCGTCGGAACCAACCACCGTATCCAGCGGCTCGAGTGCCTCCGTGGAACCGTCGGCAGCGGTGACCGTGGCGCTGCCGTGCAGCAGCACCAGGAACTGGCCGGGCCCGAGTGGCTGCGGATTCTTCTTGGACAGTTCGGCCACCAGCACGGACGCACCGGTGGTGCTGCGGTCCGCAAGCGTGTTCAGCACTGTTACCGGCCCGGTGGGCAGGGCCGCCTCCGCCGGGGAATCCCCCGAGTACCGGAAGGGACGGAACTTCTCCATGCCGTGTTCGACGCCATCCACGGTGAGGACCAGCAGTTCACCCTCCACCGGGACGGTAATCCGGTCCATGCCTTCAAACGCCGTGAAGGCGCCGGGCTTGTCGATGGAGGCAATGCTCAGGCGACGGCCTCCACCTGAAGCAATCTCCTTGACCCGGCCATTGTTCTTTCCCCAGGGAAGCGAGGGGAGATCAGGAAACCGAATGACCGGGGAGACGGCATTCGCTGCGCCGGGCGGGGTGTTGCTGCTCGGGGTGTCCTTAGCGCTCACAGTGTCCCTTACTCAATGGTGGGCTGCGGCTTGGTACCACGCAGATAGTGCCGGCGGGCTGCGCCGTTGATCTGAAAACTGCGGCCGCTGGTCTCTGCCGGCTCAATCCGCATGAAGTGGTTCTTCTCCCCGGACTGCCACGGGAACAGGGGGAGCTCCTCCGAGGCGAGGACTTCCTCAATGGACTTCAGCGCGACGGCCCGGCCCTTAAGGACAACGCTCCAGGCGAGGCCAAGACGGTCATCGTAGCCGTCCACTTCGAAGGCCACTGCTCCGCCTTCCAGGGCTGCCCTGAGCTTGGTGCCCTCGGCAGTTCGGAAAACAACTGACCCGCGGTCCACAACAAAGTTGATCGGGAAAATTTCGGGATGCGCATCAGTGATGACGGCCAGCCGGCCGATCTCCGCTTTGCGAATGTAATCCCAGCATTGGTTGGACGTCAGTTCCACGGGTTTGGCGGCGGGTGTTCCGGCATCATCTTTGATAGGCAACATGCCCCCAGTCTAGTTGCAGCGGCACGGACCACCGCCAAGAGCTGGCGTGAAACATGGTGCTGCAGGGGAGAGTGCATCAGAATGAAACGATGAACCTCATCCTGAACGTCATCTGGCTTCTCTTCGGCGGCATCTGGCTGGCCCTGGGATATATGCTGGCGGGCATCGTTTGCTGCCTGCTGATCGTGACCATTCCCTTCGGCATCGCCTCCTTCCGGATTGCGGCCTACGCATTCTGGCCCTTCGGCCGGACCGTGGTGGACCGCGGCGGCGCACCCGGCCTGTTCTCGACGGTGGGCAACGTGATCTGGCTGGTGGTGGCCGGGGTGTGGATCGCCGTCGGGCACATCCTGACGGCCATTCCCATGTTCCTCAGCATCATCGGCATCCCGCTGGGAATCGCGAACCTGAAAATGGTGCCGATCTCGCTGATGCCGCTGGGGAAGGTCATTGTTCCCACCGGGCGTGCCGGCGTCACACCTTACGGCTCTGCCGGCTCGTACGGCACCGGGGGGAATTACAGCTAGCCGGCTGCACCGTCCAGGAACGCCTTCATCAGCGGTCCGCCCGAGGTGGAGCCCAGTTCCCCTTCGGCCACGAACACTGCTACGGCGAGGTCGCCCTGCAGGGCCACCACCCAGGCATGTGTGCGCGGCGGGGTCTCACTGCCGAACTCCGCGGTGCCGGTTTTGGCCAGCACCGGCTCCCCGGGGACGTCCAGGAGCATGTTGGCGCCGCCGTCGGTGACCACGCCGCGCATCAGCTCGCGCAGCGAGCCCGCTTCGGCAGACGTCAGCGAACCGGCGTCGGGCGCTTCGGCCGACTCAGCCGACGCCGATGGTGAGCCCGTTGCATCCGCTGCCTCCGATGCGGAGCCCGGCTTCACGAGGACCGGAGCGACCCGTTCCCCCTTGCCGACGGATGCCGCTGCAATGGCCAGCGCCAGCGGGGACACCAGGATTTCGCCCTGTCCGATCATGGACGCAGCGTGGGCCGTGCCGTCGGCTTCCGACGGAACTGATCCGAAGAATGCCGGTACACCCATGGATACGTCGATTCCAAGACCCAGATCCTTCGCGGCAGAAGCCAGGGCATCCTGCGGCACCGTGTCCCGGGTGTTGATAAAGGCGGTATTGCAGGACTGCGCAAAGGCGTCGCGCAGGGGAATCTCGCCAACAAATGCTGCCGGATAGGTGCTGGCGTTGTTGAACTTCCGTCCGTCGACGGTCAGCTCGGCGGGGCAGGAGAGCGCACTGTCAGCAGTGCTGCCCTGCCGGAGCAGCGCCAGAGAGGTTGCAATCTTGAAGGTGGAGCCGGGGGGATACTGGCCCAGCAGGGCAGTTTGCTGACCCTCGCTTCCGGGTCCGTTGGCCACGGCAAGGACGTCTCCGGTGGAAGGCTGAATCGCCACGAGGGCCGACGCCGACGGCTCCTGCTCCAGGACCCCTTCGGCAAGGGACTGTAGCCGGGTGTCCAGGGTGGTCTGCAGCGGCCTGCCGTCCAGTCCCGGCTTGAGATCGAACACAGGGACCGTGCCGGTGTCACGCTGGATGGCGACGGCCACACCGGGGCTGCCCAGCAGCTGATCGTCATATTGCTTCTGCAGCCCGGACAGCCCGGTCTGGTCGCTGGCGGAGAGCCGGCCGTCGGATTCCTCAATCAGTTCAGCAGTGGCTTCGCCGACGGTACCGAGCAGGGCACGGGCGAAGGTTCGGGTGGGTGCCAGAACCTGCTCATCCGGAAATGCCATGGCGCCCGGAATCGCGGCGATGACGCCCGGGGCGATGGCTTCGGGAGTTGTGGACCCCTCCGCTTCGCTGCGCTGCACGATGGCCACGACAAAGGCTTCGGGGCCGGAAGCCGCCACCTGGGCCGTGTACGCCGCCGGATCCAGCCCCACGAGTGTGGCCAGCGCGGCGGCGGAGGAAGCCTGTTGATCCTCCGGAACGGCCCGCTTGTCGATGCCGATCCGGAGGACGGGCCGGGCGCTCATGAGAGGCTCGCCGTTGCGGTCAAGGATATCGGCGCGCATTCCGCGGAACGTTGTGCGGGAGAGCCTGTCGCCCTCGACCAGTGAGTCCAGGACTACTGACGGCGCCCATTCCACCTGCCATGCGTCATCCTCGCCACGGCGCAGCTGGGCCGTGCTTTCATAAGTCCAGTCCGGCGTCGAGTCGCTGTTGACGTCCCAGGCATAGGTCAGGCGGGCGGTGGCGGCGTCGTCGTTCTGAGGGTCCGTATCGATCCCGGCAACGGTAACGGCGGGTCGTGCCGGACCCATGTCGGCGAGCAGCGCCTCAAGCTCGGTGTTCACCTCGGCGGCCGTTGCCGCGGTGAAGGCCGACGACGAAACATCTGCGCTGCTCAGGCCTTCGGCCAGCGCCGCGGCAGCGTCGTCGGGCGATGATTTCTCCCCTGAACAGGACATCAATGTCAGCGCGAGGGCTGAGACGGCCAGGACGGATGTGAGCGTTTGGTTTTTCCCCATCCGCACAGGCTACCCGTCCCCGCCCGCAGACACGGACGCCGGACACGGTAGCGGCCGGCCTTCGCCACGGCCTTCGCCGGGTCCGCGCAGCGCTTACCGACCATCCTGACCAGGGCATGGATTTCCTCACAGCTGCGTACTCGTGTGCTACGCAAGGAACCCTGTGCACAGCAGGTATTCCCTGCTACGGTTTTGGAAAACAGGCCGTTTCGCGGCCATGGTCCACAACTCGCTTCCACTGATTCCTGCTGACGGCCGACTGGGCGTCGACGGCCGCTGGAGGACCCGGAACCGGTGGCCGGTTGTTCTACAGAGGAGTAGAAGACATGTCCGAACCGGACTCCGCCACCACAGCCACCGAGCGCAGTTTTGGCCGACGGCAGATCCAGGCCGGCCACGCGCTGATGATGGTGCTCACCCGAACCATCCCGCATCCGATCGGAGAGGTCTGGACCGCTATCTCGGACCCGGACGCCCTGGAGCGATACGTGGGACGCCCCGAGGGCGATCTGCGCCGCGGAGGATCCTACGAACTCCCTGACGGTACAAGGGGCAGCATCCTGCGCTGCGATCCTCCCCGACTACTAACGGTCTCGGTGACCCGCCCCGGCGGGCACTCGGCCGAGCTGGAAGTGCACCTGAGCGCCGACGACTCCCAAACCCAGGTGGAGTTGAAGTACGCATCGGTTCGCCACGGGTTTGTCCTGATTGACGCGCATTCGGGCGAGTGGGCAGCCGGGCCGGGCTGGGAGTTTTTCCTCGACAGCCTCAGCGACTATCTGGACGGCACCGACCCCGACGAAGCACTGGGAATTATTGGCTGGACCTCCCTGGAAGGCGAAAGGCGCGACCTGTACGAAACGCGGAACGCTGAATGGGAAGGTGCCAAGGCCGACTGGGAGCATGAGCACGAAGCGGCTCCGGGGCCCGTCTGATTCTGGTTTGCCGGTGTTTTAGAGGAGTTCTCATCAGTAATTCCGTGGCACTTCTTTGGATTTTTGAAGTGGAGTAAAACGTCCCGCAAAACGCTGTGGATAACTTTACAAGCCAAGTTGAGCGGATTACACTCAAGTTTGTTGCGTCCGGTCGATTGATCCCTTAATTGCGATGATCCCGGGAGCTGGAACCCAGTTTGAGCTTGGAAGGAGCCCGTAGTGGACACCAAATTCACCAACAAAAGCCAAGAGGCGCTGCAGGCAGCAGCCATGAATGCCACTACGGCGGGCAACCCCCAAATTGAGCCGGTACACGTACTGAAGGCGCTGATGGATCAGCGGCAGGGGGTTGCTGTTGCCCTGCTCAAGGCCGCCGGAGGCAACCCGCACACAGTGAGTGTTGCCGCGAGCAACGCGATCCATTCCTTGCCCTCATCCTCGGGTTCGTCCGTGGCGCAGCCGCAGTTTTCGCGCCCCACGCTGCAGGTGATTACTGCCGCCCAGCAGGAAGCCGAACAGCTGGGTGATGCGTACGTATCCACCGAGCATCTATTGCTGGGCCTCTCACTGGACAGCGGCGCCGCTGGCAAGGCCCTGCGGGATAACGGTGCCGGACACGATGCCCTCCGCGCCGCCCTTCCAACCGTACGAGGAGATCGAAAAGTGACTACAGCTGATCCGGAAAACACCTTTCAGGCGCTGGAAAAATTCAGCACGGACCTGACCGAGATGGCAAGGAGCGGCAAGCTGGACCCCGTGATCGGCCGAGATGCGGAAATCCGGCGCGTGATCCAGGTGCTGAGCCGCCGCACCAAGAACAACCCCGTGCTGATCGGTGAGCCGGGCGTCGGCAAGACCGCTGTCGTCGAGGGACTGGCCCAGCGCATTGTGGCGGGGGATGTTCCGGAAAGCCTCAACGGCAAGACGCTGCTCTCCCTGGACCTGGGGTCCATGGTGGCCGGCGCCAAGTACCGCGGTGAGTTCGAGGAACGCTTCAAGGCGGTGCTGGAGGAAATCTCCAATGCCGAGGGACAGATTGTCACCTTCATCGATGAACTGCACACAGTGGTGGGAGCGGGTGCGGCTGAGGGCTCCATGGACGCCGGGAACATGCTCAAGCCCATGTTGGCACGCGGCGAGCTCCGTCTGATCGGCGCAACCACCCTGGACGAATACCGCGAGAATATTGAGAAGGACGCTGCGCTGGAGCGGCGGTTCCAGCAGGTGTATGTGGGGGAGCCCAGCGTGCCGGACACCATTGGTATCCTGCGCGGCCTCAAGGAGCGCTACGAGGCCCACCACAAGGTGGCCATCGCGGACTCGGCCCTGGTGGCCGCAGCCACATTGTCCAACCGGTACATCACCGGCCGGCAGCTGCCGGACAAGGCCATTGACCTGGTGGATGAAGCCGCGTCGAGGCTGCGCATGGAGATTGACTCCGCGCCGGAGGAGATCGATGAGCTGCGCCGGGCGGTGGACCGGCTGACCATGGAGGAACTGGCTCTGGCCAATGAAACCGACCAGGGCTCGATCGAGCGGCTGGAAGTGCTGCGCGAAGACATGGCCAACAAGAAGGAGCAGCTTGCCGGCCTAAATGCCCGCTGGGAAGCGGAGAAAGCCGGGCTGAACCGGGTTGGCGACCTGAAGGCCCAGATTGATGAGCTGCGCAGCGAAGCGGAAAAGTTCCAGCGCGATGGGGATCTCACCGAGGCTTCACGCATCCTCTACGGTGAAATTCCGGCTCTGCAGAAGGAACTGGAGATCGCCCAGCAGGCAGAGGAAAGCAAATTCGGCGAGGAAACGCATGAACTGATGGTGTCCGAAGAAGTCACCGCTGATGACATTGCCGAAGTGGTCTCGGCCTGGACGGGGGTTCCCGCCGGCCGGATGCTGCAGGGTGAATCCCAGAAGCTGCTGGATATGGAGGCGAACCTCGGCTCGCGCCTGATCGGGCAGACCAAGGCCGTCAGCGCCGTCTCCGATGCCGTCCGCCGGTCGCGCGCCGGGGTCAGTGACCCGGACCGTCCCACCGGCTCGTTCCTGTTCCTCGGCCCCACCGGCGTGGGCAAAACCGAGCTCGCCAAGGCGCTCGCGGAGTTCCTCTTCGATGATGAGCGGGCCATGGTTCGCATCGACATGAGCGAATATTCCGAGAAGCATGCGGTTTCCCGACTCGTCGGTGCTCCTCCGGGGTATGTGGGTTACGAGGAGGGCGGCCAGCTGACCGAGGCGGTCCGCCGCCGGCCGTACTCCGTGATCCTGCTGGACGAGGTGGAAAAGGCGCATCCGGAGGTCTTCGACATCCTGCTCCAGGTGCTCGACGACGGCCGGCTCACCGACGGGCAGGGACGCACCGTGGACTTCCGGAACGTCATCCTGATTCTGACCTCGAACCTGGGGTCACAGTTCCTGGTGGATCCTGGCCTGACAGAGGAACAGAAGCAGGAATCGGTCATGGCCATGGTCAATTCCAACTTCAAGCCCGAGTTCCTGAACCGGCTGGACGATGTCATCCTCTTTGATCCGCTCAGCCTGGACGACCTCTCCAAGATTGTGGATATCCAGGTCAAGGCGCTGGCCAACAGGCTGCACGAACGCCGGCTGGTCCTGGACGTTACCGACTCTGCACGGGAGTGGCTGGCACTGACCGGCTACGATCCCGCCTATGGTGCGCGCCCGCTGCGCCGGCTGGTACAGCGGGAAATCGGCGACAAGCTGGCCAAGGGCATCCTGGCCGGCAAGATCACCGACGGTGACACCGTACTGGTGGACCGCCCGCAGGGAAGCATGAGCGTCGACGGGGAAGAGCTAGTGGCTGAACCGGCGGGCCTGTCCGTGGAAGCTACTCCTGCAGCAGTGAAGCAGTGAGGTCGCGGTCCCCACTGGAAACCACAAAGCAGTCGATCCTACGGTCGCCGTCATTCCACGACTCCTGAGTGGGAATGACCTTGTTTTCCTGAAGCTCCAAGTCGGGATTATCTGTCACGGTGTCCGAGTACCGCACCTGCGAGCAGACTTCAGTGGCCCGCGCGGACAGTGCCTCCGTACCGGGGAATGAGTCGCTGTCCGGATAGGTGTCGGTAGCAACCAGCTGGGCGTTATGCGGTGTCTCGCAGGTGACCACCGTGGTGGGTTCGTTCACTCCGGTGAAGTCCTGCAGACAGGACCCTGATTCCAGGTCGATCGGTGCCACGTTCTCGTCCAGCACGCCCGGTTCCTTCGCTGAACTGCCCAGCACGGTAAAGAGCAACACCACCAGCACGGCAAGGACGCCCAGGACTCCGATGATGAGCAGGGCGCGCTTGCCGCCACCGCTGCCCCCGTTACCGGCAGCTGCAGCTGGCGGTTCCGCGTCCCGTCGGGACCGGCGGGACTCGGCGGGCACGGCAGGGTCTGCGGACTCTGCGGGCTTCGACGGTTCGGTGGACTCAGCCGGCCCGGTGGACTCGGAGGGGTTCGCGGGCTCGGCGGCCTGATCCGCCTCGGGCTGGCTGCCGGTCATCGGCGAGGCCGCGGCAATGCCTGCGGTGTGGTTGACCGCGGCAGGATGGTTGGCCGCCGGGTCGGTGAGGACAGCGGCGTCAGCAGCTTCTGCCTCCACCGCCTTAACCTCAGCCGCGGCGTCGCTGAGAGAGGCGGACTCCGCAGCTTCGGAACTGATGTCAGGACGCTCCAGAGAAGGCTCCTCCAGCGTGACGTCGTTCGGGTTGGTCAGCTGGGGTTCGTCAGGGTGATCGGCGGCGACGTCGTCGGTGCCGTCTTCCTGTCCGGCATCGGCCTCAGCCTCGAAGGCCTCAGACCATGCCTGCACGTCATGGCCGTCGTCGCCGGTGAGCCACTGCGGTGGCTCTGCATGGGCCTGAAGATCGGGCAGGCCCGGAACCGGAGCTACGGACCCGGACGTGTCCTCCGGTACGGACCCGGACGTGTCCGGTGCCGGCTGCTGAGCCGGTTTGGGCTTGGCCTCCGATGCTCCGGAAGCGGGAGGGGAACCGGCTCCCGGCGTACTATTTTTATCGCTCATGGTGAACGTCAGTCCTCCCTGTAGGTGGCCCTGCGCGGGCCCCAAATCTGTCTCTACCCCTGACTTTACCCAGTGTCGGCGGGGTAGTGCAGGACAAGGGGGTTTTGATGACGGGGCCAATCCGGCGTCATGGACCGCTTCAAAGGGCGAGGCGGGGCACAAGGTGGCCCGAAAACATGTAACCTGTACTTACGACAAATTGACCAAATATTCCGGGGCCTCGCTCACTTGCTCAGAGCGACCACCTCCGGATCGACGCAAAAAGGGGGTCACGCCATGGGGCGCGGCCGTCAAAAGGCAAAAGCAACCAAGCAGGCCCGGGAAATGAAGTACTTCACCCCGGCCACGGACTACTCGGCACTGCAGCGTGAGCTTGCGGGACCAACGAGCCGTCCATCGAGTCGATATCCCGAGGAACCGGCTGAGCCGGATTACTCGGCGTACGAAGATAAGTACGCGGATCAATTTGGCGACGATGACGACGATGAAGGTACTTCCCGCCGCACCGGCTAGAGCGGCACTTCAAAGCGTCGGCCAATTGCTATCCTTCAGCGGATCACCCCTCGGGGGGGATCCGCTGAAGGCCGTTAAGACGGTTTCTCTTCCCAGTTCCAGCAGCAAAGGGCGCTCATCGAAGCCGATGAGCGCCCTTTGCAGTTCGAGGCCGGAGTGAGAACCCTGTCTAGCTACGCGTAGTCTCCTACGAGTCGTACGGCGCCGCCGTCCACGCCCTTGGCTCCCTGGACATAGTCCGGTCCTGCCTGTGCCGGACCAGCTGCACCAACTGTACCCATGGCCCACGCAGGAACGCCTCGTTCCGCGAGCCGGGCAATTGCGGCATCGGCACCGGCCGCGTCCACAATGGCGACCATGCCCACGCCGAGGTTCAGGGTGCGTTCCAGATCGGGCTGCGGCACATTGCCCAGCTCGCCCACCAGCTTGAAGATGGGGGGCAGCTCCCAAGTGGAGCGGTCCACTGTGGCCTCGAGGCCCTTGGGCAGCACACGGGCCAGGTTGGCAGCGAGCCCGCCGCCGGTCACGTGGCTGAATCCGTGGACGCCTGCAGCTTCCAGACGGGCCAGGTCCAGACAGTCGGCGGCGTACACCCGGGTGGGCTCCAGCAGCTCTTCACCCAGGGTGCGGCCGAACTCGCTGACCTGGCGTTCGAGCTGCCAGCCGGCATGGTTGATGACGCGCCGGACTAGTGAATATCCGTTGGAATGAAGGCCCGAGGAGGCCATGCCGATCACCACGTCGCCGTTGCGGACACGTTCAGGGCCCAGCAGGTTGGCGGCTTCCACAACACCGGTGGCGGCACCGGCGACGTCGTATTCGTGTTCACCCAGCAGCCCGGGGTGTTCGGCAGTTTCGCCGCCCACCAGCGCGGTCCCGGCCACCTCACAGGCTGCGGCTATGCCGCGGACAATGTCCGCGATACGTTCCGGAACAACCTTGCCGCAGGCAATGTAATCCGTCATGAAGAGGGGCTCGGCGCCCACCACCACGATGTCATCCACCACCATGCCCACCAGATCAAAGCCAATAGTGTCGTGGATGTCCATGGCCTGCGCAATGGCAACCTTGGTGCCTACGCCGTCAGTGGAGGTTGCCAGCAGGGGCTTCTTGTAGGTCAGGAGCCGGGAGACATCGTAGAGTCCGGCGAAGCCGCCCACCCCGCCCAGAACGGAGGAATTGTGGGTGGCCTTGACCGCAGCCTTCATCAGTTCAACGGCTTTGTCTCCGGCTTCAACATCCACGCCCGCTGAGGCATAGGTGATGGCGGTGTTGGACGAGCTCATACGGCTTCCTTCTTATCGGACTCGGTGAGGAGGTTCTCATACTCGGAATCAGGACCCGGGTCGCAACCGTTGGCGCTGTCCGCATCCGCGGGGTTGGCCGGGGCAGCGCTCTCCAGCAGGGACTTGCCGAGCTTATCGGCGGCGGGCAGTTCGATTGGGTACACGCCGGTGAAGCAGGCGGTGCAGAGGCGCTGGCGCGGCTGCTGGGTGGCGCCGATCATGCCGTCTTCGGAGATGTACGCGAGGCTGTCCGCGCCGATCGAGGCGCAAATCTCCTCCACGGCTGCACCGTTGGCAATCAATTCTGCGCGGGAGGCAAAGTCGATGCCGTAGAAGCAGGGCCACTGGACCGGCGGCGAGGAGATCTTCACGTGCACTTCAGCGGCGCCCACTTCGCGCAGCATCCGAACGATGGCCCGCTGGGTGTTACCCCGGACGATGGAATCGTCCACAACAACCACGCGCTTGCCCCGGATGACCGATTCCAGGGCGTTGAGCTTGAGTTTGATGCCCAGCTGCCGCAGCGTCTGGCTGGGCTGGATGAAGGTACGTCCCACGTAGGAGTTCTTGACGAACCCGTGTGCAAAGGGAATTCCCGACTCTTCGGCAAAGCCGACGGCGGCAGGGGTGCCGGATTCAGGGACCGGAATCACGATGTCCGCGTCCACCGGATGTTCACGGGCCAGCTGGCGGCCCATCTCCACACGGCTTTCGTAGACGGAGCGGCCGTTGATGACGGCATCGGGGCGGGCCAGATAGACGTACTCGAACACGCAGCCGGCCGGTGTGGATTCGCCGAAGCTGGTGCTGCGGATCCCGTTTTCATCGATGGCGATGAATTCACCGGGCTTGATTTCACGGATGAAGCTGGCGCCCACAGTGGCCAGGGCGGAGCCTTCGGAGGCCACCACCCAGCCGCGGTTCAGCCGCCCCAGCACCAGCGGGCGGACTCCGTACGTGTCGCGGGCTGCGTAGAGGGTTCCTTCATCCATGAAGACAAAGGAA
Organism: Arthrobacter sp. UYP6; assembly: GCF_040547315.1. Lineage (NCBI taxonomy): Bacteria > Bacillati > Actinomycetota > Actinomycetes > Micrococcales > Micrococcaceae > Arthrobacter > Arthrobacter sp. UYP6. The sequence goes on along the minus strand of NZ_JBEPPM010000006.1, from coordinate 86,935 downwards.
AACGCTCCGCGAAGTTTCGGCAGCAGTTCCAGTGCCGTCTCTTCCAGGGAGCGCCCGTCCGAGCCATTGAGCAGGGCCGTCACCAGTGCCGTGTCCGAGGTGTTGCCCTGGGCGATTTCGCCGGATCGGGGGCGTCCCTCGCGTTCGACGATCATGTCGTAGAGTTCAGCGGAATTGGTCAGGTTGCCGTTGTGGGCCAGGGCCACCGTGCCGGCGGCCGTTGCGCCAAGGGTGGGCTGCGCATTGGACCATTGGGAGGCGCCGGTAGTTGAGTACCGGCAGTGCCCCACCGCAATGTGCCCGGTCAGGGTGTTCAGCGTCGTCTCGTCAAAAACCTGGGAAACCAGGCCCATGTCCTTGTAGACGCTGATCCGTTTACCGTCACTGGTGGCAATGCCCGCGGACTCCTGTCCGCGGTGCTGCAGGGCATATAGCCCATAATAGGTAAGCTTCGCTACCTCTTCGCCGGGGGCCCAGACGCCGAAAACTCCGCAGGCATCCTGCGGACCTTTTTCGCCGGGCATGAGATCGTGGGAAAGCTTTCCGTCACCGCGTGCCATGGAATTAGTCTCTCACGCCGCCGGGAAAGCCTGACCTTGATGCGCAACCATTACGGCCGCCGGCAGAATGAGTTAATCTTCGTCCCGTTCAACAACGGCACGGCGGATCCTGCGGACACTGATCCAGTCCAGGAACAGGGCAATCAGGGCACCGAGCGCCACACCGGGGATCGCGAACATGATGGTGAAGAAGCCCAGGGTGGCTTCGCGCGTGTAGTTGGGGTCTTCCGGACCGGCATAGGCGACCACCAGCGCGGCAATGAAGCCGGCCACCACGCCCAGCATCAGGAACGGTACGAAGCGTGGAGCGCGGCGGACGGTGATCTCACGGCGCTCAGGGCTGTGCTGCTCGGAATTCATATCCAAATTCTACCGGCAGTAGAGATTAACGCCCTGCACGGAAGAGCGGCAACCATTCCGAGAGGTTGGCGCGCAGCCCCGAGGCTGCCACCTTTCCGCTGCCCACGGCGGCATCCCAGGACTGCTGACCGGCGATCAGCGCCAGCCAGGTGGCGGCGTCGGTTTCAATCACGTTGGGCGGGGTGCCGCGGGTATGCCGGGGCCCGGCCACGCACTGCGTGACACCGAACGGCGGCACCCGGACCTCCACGCTGTTGCCCGGTGCGCGCTCGGCCAGTTCTTCCAGGGAATAGCGGACAGCCGTGGCCAGGGTGTTCCGCTCGGCCTTGGCGCCGGCGGCTGCCGCAGCGAGGGCAGCGCGCAGCGCCGCTTCGCCGTCCGGGGCGGGAACCCGTCGTCGTGCCATGTCTACTCCAGCCGGGCCGCTCAGGAATCCAGCAGAGCGGAATCCAGCAGTGCCGTCACCGGCGCGCCCAGGCGGATGCTGCCCACGGGCTGTCCGCCGCCCAGGATCGGACGGACAATCTTGTCCAGCACCGCACTGATCTTGCCGGGGTCCACGGCGCCGCTGGCCGCAAGAAGGGTCAGGCCCACCAGGGACGCGGCCCGGGTGTCGCCGTCGAGCATTTTCAGGGCCACCGACACGCCCGTATCGGTACCCAGGACCAGCACGCCTTCGGCGCCGTTCTTGCAAATAATGCCCAGGTCCTCCATCACCACGGTGTTTTCGCGGCCGTGGCCGTGAACGGCCCAGGGGTAGTCCAGCATGGCGGTGGCCACGGTGGCTGCCCGGGCATTGCCGTGCTTGCCCGCAGGAGCCTTCGCGAGGCGGCCGATGCCGCGGGCCAGCCCGGTTAGCGAGACGGCAGCCAAGGGCGCGCCGCAGCCGTCGGTGCCCCAGTGGCTGACCGTTTCACCGGTGAATTCCTCAATGACCTCGGCGATGCGCTGCTGCAGGGGATGCTGCGGGTCCAGATAGGTGGCGTGGTCCCAGTTGTTCTCGGTGCAGGCCCACAGGAACGCTGCATGCTTGCCGGAGCAGTTGAAGGCCAGCCGGTTTTTGCCCTTGCCGGCGCGGATCAGCTCATGCCGGGCTGCCTCGTCCTGGGGCCAGTCTTCGGGGCACTGCAGGTCATCCTCGGTGACACCGGCGGCGGACAGCATGGTCAGCACCACGTCGGTGTGCTCCTTGGAGCCGGTGTGGCTGGCTGCGGCCAGCGCCACCTGCGGTCCGCGCAGCGGCACACCGGCCTGCATGGCGGCCACGGCCTGGAAAGGCTTCAGAGTGGACCGCGGAAAGATGGGCGTGGTGATGTCACCCAGGGCTGTGACAACGGTTCCGTCAGCAGCCATCACCACGGCGGAGCCGATGTGGCGGGACTCGATGAAACCGCTGCGTTCCACAACGGCAAGTTCAACGGCATCGGAGGCAGTAAAAGTGGCAGGCATGCTTCTATTCCACCATGAACTGTACGGACTGCCAGCCGGAGGCTCCGTCCGGAACCGTGTCGGCCCGCGCGTCGGTCTGCACGCCGTCCTGAGGGTCAGTGGCCCGGGCCCGGACCGTGTGGTTGCCGGAAGAAAGATCTGCGGTCCGGAAGGAGAACTGACGCCAGGTGTCCACCGAGGCCTCGGCGGCCAGGACCGCTGGCTGCCAGTCGCCGTCGTCGATCTGGACCTCCACCCCGGTGATGCCGCGCTGCTGCGACCAGGCCGTGCCGCCCACGTCCACGGGGCCGGCGGGCACCCGGGCAAACGACGCCGGGACCTCCACCCGCGCCATGGTCTTCACCGGCGCCTTCTCGGCCCATCCGCGGTCAGTCCAATAGGCGGTCTTGGCATCGAAACGGGTCACTTCCATGTCGATGATCCACTTGGTGGCCGAAACAAATCCGTACAGGCCCGGCACCACCATCCGCACCGGATAGCCATGCACCGGGGGCAGCGGTTCATCGTTCATGCCGACCGCCAGCAGGGCATCACGGTCATCCTGCAGCACTCCCAGCGGGGTGGAGGCGCTGAAACCGTCGATGCTGGTGGAGAGCACCATATCCGCGTCGGCGGTGGGCCGCGCCCGGGCCAGCAGCTCGCGCACCGGAAGGCCCAGCCACTTGGCGGTGCCGGCCAGATCGCCGCCCAGCGGATTAGAGACGCAGGTCAGGGTGAGGTGGCGTTCCACCAGGGGGGAATCCAGCAGCTCGGCGAAACTGATCCGCACTTCCTCCTCCACCATGCCGTGGATCCGCAGCTCCCAGGTTTCAGCGTCCACCTCGGGCACGCTCAGGGCGGTGTCGATCCGGTAAAAATCGGCATTCGGGGTGAGCCACGGGGTCACGCCGGACACCGGTGACTGCAATCCGGCCGGCAGCGCAGGTGCCGCCTGTGCGGGCGCCGGAAGCTTCAGGGCCGCGCGGAAGGAGGCGGTGGTGCTGCGTGCTGCGGCAATCGCCCGGCCGCCCGCCGCTGCGGCGACGGCCCCCAGAGTGGTCAGCCCGGCGGCCGCAAAGAAGCCGCGTCGGGTGGGCCGGCCCCGGCGGGGCGCGGGGGACGGGTCGCCGATGCCGGCCCCGGCACCGCCGTCGTTTTCGCCGTCCCCCGCTGAGACCGGCGCGACGGCGGGCGAAGCCCCGGGGGAACCCGCCGTCGAGTCCTTACTATTCCGCGCCGGCGTTTGAGCTGCAACGGTCACAGCGGATCCGGTTGCAGGGATTCGCCGAATCAGTAAGCGCAGCACCCCGATTCCGACGGCGGTGCCCAGCACTGTGGGGATGGCGTCCATCGGCGATGCTCCGGCCCGGGTCAGTACGCAGGCCACAATCACCACTCCCATGACAACGACGGCGGCCACCCCCAGCGCCCAGCGGCGGTATGCCAGCACCCCGGCGCAGGCCGCGAGCACCATGATGGTTAGGGCCATACCTACAAAGAGGGCGGCCTTGTCATTAGTGCCGAAGGTTTCCACCGCAAAGTTCTTCAGCCACAGGGGAGTGAAGTCAATGAAGGTGGATCCCAGGGCAATCAGCGGCCGGGCCCGGGCCGTGAAAAAGGCCCCCGCCAGTTCCGCGGCGGCCAGCACCGTTCCGGCGGCTATGATCCCGGCCAGCGCGGCGTACAGCGTGGTGCGCAGGTTCCAGGACCGGTGGGCGGGGTACTTCGTGGAAGCGGTCATGGCTCCTATTCGCGGCCGCGGAGCGTTTGTATGGGTTCCCGCCGGCGCCGGTTGGGTGCGGCGTCACAAGCGGGCAGATCTTTTCTGCTGCCGGAGCCCACCCAGTACGCTGAACTACTGTGAAGGTTCTAGTTGTTGGCCCCGGCGGCCGCGAACACGCCCTTGTCCGATCCCTGCTGGCCGATCCGTATGTCCGCGAGGTGCACGCAGCCCCCGGCAACGCGGGCATATCGCAGATAGTTCCGACCCACCAGCTCAACGCGTCCAACCCGGCGGAAGTGACTGCCCTGGCCCGCAGCCTCGGCTCCGACCTGGTGGTGATTGGCCCGGAAGCTCCGCTTGCCGCCGGTGTTGCCGATGCCCTCCGCGAAGCCGGCATCCCCGTCTTTGGGCCGTCAAAGGCGGCGGCCCAGCTGGAAGCGTCCAAGGCCTTCGCCAAGGCCGTGATGGCGGCGGCAAACGTGCCCACCGCCATGGCCCGTGTGGCCTCCACTCCGGAACAGGCCGCCGACGCATTGGATACCTTCGGCGCCCCGTACGTGGTCAAGGATGACGGGCTGGCCGCCGGCAAGGGCGTGGTGGTCACCTCGGACCGCGGCGAGGCCCTGGCCCACGCACAGTCCTGCTTTGATGTTGGCGGCACCGTGGTGATTGAGGAATTCCTGGACGGACCCGAAGTGTCCCTCTTTGTCCTCTCCGACGGCCGGCACGTGGTGCCGCTGGCACCGGCACAGGATTTCAAGCGCATTTACGACGGCGACGAGGGCCCCAACACCGGCGGAATGGGCGCCTATTCGCCGCTGTCCTGGGTTCCGTCCAACCTTGTTGAGGACGTTCTTCGCCGCGTAGCCCAGCCCACCATCGACGAGATGGCCGCGCGCGGCACCCCCTTTGTGGGCGTGCTGTACTGCGGGCTGGCACTGACCTCACGCGGAATGCGCGTCATCGAGTTCAACGCACGCTTTGGCGATCCGGAAACCCAGGCCGTGCTGGCCCGGCTGCGCACACCCCTGGGCGGGCTGCTGCTGGCCGCTGCCAAGGGCGAACTGGACGCCATGGAACAGCTCAAATGGGATCCCCGCACCGCGGTGGCCGTGGTGGTGGCCGCCGCCGATTATCCGGACGCGCCGCGCACCGGAGACCGGATCCGCGGCCTGAAGAAGGCCGGAAAGATTGACGGCGTCCACGTGCTGCATGCCGGTACCCGGCTCAACGATGATGGCAAGGTGGTGTCGGCCGGCGGGCGGGTACTCGCCGTCGTCGGCCTGGGGACTGACCTGCAGGCAGCCAGGGAACTGGCGTACGCAGGTGTGGAAAAGATCCGGCTGGACGGATCCCAGCACCGCACCGACATTGCCCTGAAGGCACTGCGCGGAGAGGTGACCGTCCCCGCGGGCTCCCAGGCCGCAGCGGACCGCGACATTGAAGGAGACCTGGTATGAGCGCCCCCGAACTCGCCGGCTGGACCCACGCCTACTCCGGGAAGGTCCGCGACCTGTATGTTCCCGAGGATCTCTCCGCACCGGGTGCGGGGGAGATGGTCCTGGTGGTGGCCAGCGACCGGATCAGCGCCTTTGACCATGTGCTGAGCTCAGAGATTCCGGACAAGGGCCGGATCCTGACCCAGCTCAGCCTGTGGTGGTTTGAGCAGCTCCGCGTGCCCAACCACGTCATCTCCGCGGACGAGGGCGTGCCGGCCGAGGTGGCGGGCCGGGCCATGATCTGCCGGAAGCTTCAGATGTATCCGGTGGAGTGCATTGCCCGCGGCTACCTCACCGGCACCGGGCTGGCCGAATACCGCGTCTCGCAGACCGTCTGTGACGTGCCGCTGCCGGCCGGACTGGTGGACGGCTCCCGCCTGGAACCGGCGATCTTCACACCGTCGGCCAAGGCCGAGGTGGGCGAGCATGACGAGAACATCAACTACGACGCCGTGGTGAAGACTGTTGGCGCCGAGACGGCAGAGACGCTGCGCTCGCTGACCCTGGAGATCTACACCGCTGCCGAGGCCATTGCCCGGGAGCGCGGAATCATCCTGGCGGACACCAAAGTGGAGTTCGGGCTGGATCCGGCCACCGGCGAGGTGACGCTGGGCGATGAGGTCCTGACGCCTGATTCCTCCCGGTTCTGGGACGAGGCACTGTACTCGCCGGGGCAGGCGCAGCCCTCCTTCGACAAGCAGTACGTCCGGGACTGGTTGACCTCGCCGGAGTCCGGCTGGGATAAGGCTTCGGACACGCCGCCGCCGGCGCTGCCCGCAGACGTCATTGAGCGCACCCGTGCCCGCTACGTGGAGGCTTACGAGCGGCTGACCGGCAGGGTGTTCGTGTAGGCGTCGAGCGGCAGTATTAGTTTGTTCAGCAGTAGTTTCCCCAGCAGTAGTTTCCCCAGCGGCCCCGGATTTCCGCACTGGTTCCCATGCTTTGTTGCCTGATGGGGCTGCTGTGACCGCAGGAGCACTCCTGCGCCACAGAGAGTGGGAACGTGCGGCCGGGAAGCTGACCGCTGGCTGAGGCCGGCCGGCACTTAGCGCCGGAAGGTCAGGTGCAGGACTCCGCTTTCGGCCGTCTCGGCGCTGACGTCGTAGCCGTCCTCTATGCCGCGCAGGCCCTCCCACAGGTTGATGCCGCGGCCCAGCAGGATGGGGGTGATGCCAACATGCAGCCGGTCGACCAGCCCGGCTGCCAGGAATGCCTTGATGAGCGTGGGGCCGCCGCCGATCCGGACGTCCCCGCCGGCTGCTGTGTCGGTTGCCAGGGCCAGTGCCTCTTCAGGGGAGGCGGCCAGGAACTCAAACCTGGTTCCGTTCGCCATCTCGACGGCGGGGCGCGGGGTATGGGTCAGGACATAGACCGGAACCTGGAATGGAGGCTCATCGCCCCACCAGCCCTGCCACGCAGGATCGTCTGGGAAGTTGTGCAGGCCGAACATTCCAGCTCCCATGATTTCCGCTCCGACTTCAGCGAAGTAGGCTTCGGCGTACTCGTCGTCCACGCCGGTGGTGCCCTCCCCGGTGGTGTCGTGCAGGACGCGTTCCCGGAACGTGCGCGTAGCGGTGTACGGACCGACCAGCCGACCCCAGTCCTCGCCGAAGGGTTTCTCCCGTGTCTGGTCCGTGGTGGTGGCGTACCCGTCGAGGGAAATGTTCAGGTCTACGCGGACAACCATGAGCGCTCCTTGCGGCGGTCGGTCTAAAGGTGGCCTCAGCCTAGCGTTCGCGGCGGCAGGAACCAACGGGTGTCAGGGGCATGCCGGGACTTTGAGTGTGCAGGTGTGGCGGGATAGCGGGCGGAGCGGCAAATCCAGTGTGCAGCTGAGGTGACGTGACCGGCTTGGAGGCCGCCATAGCTGTACACCCGATGGTGCGGCCTCACGGGAACCCGCCATACCTGTACACCCGGGTTACTCCCGGTGGGCCGGCGGCAGGAACACAGGCCGACGAAGGAGTACGCAGACAACAAAAAAGGCACCGATTTCTCGATGCCATTCTTGTCTTTGGTTTTGGTCGGGGTGACAGGATTTGAACCTGCGACCTCGTCGTCCCGAACGACGCGCGCTACCAAGCTGCGCCACACCCCGTAACCACTGCTTTTTGCCGGGTTTCCCCGCCGCTGAAGCAACTTTACAAGTGTAGACGATCACCGCTGATTCCGCGAAACCGGGTTACACCAGCGACTCCTGCCAGGCGGCCTGGAGCTTGGCGAACCGGCCGGAGCCGCCGGTGAGCTCGGCCGGGGTGCCGTCCTCCACCACTTCGCCGTTGTGCATGACCAGCACCCGGTCCGCGATCTCCACGGTGGACAGGCGATGCGCAATGATCAGGGCCGTCCGGTTTCCCAGCAGGGTCTTCAGACCGTGCTGGACCAGCCGCTCGCTGGGAATGTCCAGCGAGGAAGTTGCCTCGTCCAGGATCAGCACCGCCGGATCGGCCAGGAACGCCCGGGCAAAGCTGATCAGCTGGCGCTGGCCGGCGGAAACCCGGCCGCCGCGCTTGTTGACGTCAGTGTCATAACCCTCCGGCAGAGCTTCGATGAACTCGTGCGCACCTACTGCCTTTGCCGAGGCGACGATTTCTGCCCGCGTGGCCTCGGGCTTGCCGAGCGCGATATTCTCCGCCACCGAGCCGCTGAACAGGAACGCCTCCTGCGTCACCATCACGACGGCGCGGCGCAGGTCCCGCTGCGTGAGGTCGCGCAGGTCCACTCCGTCCAGCAGCACCGCCCCCTGGGAGGGGTCGTAGAAGCGGGCAATCAGCTTGGCCAGGGTGGACTTGCCGGCACCGGTCTGTCCCACCAGGGCCACGGTCTGGCCGGCGGGGATGTGCAGGTCCATCTGCGGCAGGATCACCGGTCCGGTGCCGTAGCGGAATTCCACGCCGTCAAACCGGATGTCGCCGCGGGCTTCCTTCAGTTCCACCGGATGCTTGGGCGGGCGGACCGTGGGAACTTCCTCCAGCAGCCCGGAGACCTTTTCCAGCGCCGCGGATGCGGACTGGAACGAATTGTAGAACATGGCCATCTGGTCCACCGGCTGGAAGAAGCGCTTGGAGTACAGCAGCAGGGCCAGCAGCGCACCCACCTCCAGGCCGCCGTCGAGCACGCGGAAGCCGCCCGCCAGCAGCACCACGGCCACCGTGGCATTGCCGATCAGTACCAGCCCGGGCTGGAAGATTCCGTTGAGGTTGATGGAGCGGACAGTAGCCACGCGGTAGTCCTCGGCCAGATCGTCGTACTTTTCCGCGTTCACCTTTTCGCGCCGGAATGCCTTGACCGCACGGATGCCCGTCATGGTCTCGATGAAGTGCACAATCAGCTTCGCGGAGGTCACCCGGGAGGCGCGGTAGGCCAGCTGGGAGCGTTTCTGATACCAGCGGGTCAGCAGATACATAGGGACAAACGCCACCAGCATCAGCAGCCCGGTCCGCCAGTCCAGCAGGAAGATACTCACGGCGGTGAACAGCATGTACATGGCGCCGGAGGCCAGCGAACTGATACCGGAGTCCAGGAGTTCGCGCAGCGCTTCCAGGTCCGAGGTCTGCCTGGAAATGATCCGTCCGGATGTGTACTTCTCGTGGAATTCCAGGCTCAGGCGCTGCGTATGCCGGAAGACCCTAAGCCGCAGGTCCAGCAGCATGGCCTGGCTCAGCAGGGCGGTGGCACGGACGTAACCGGCCGTCAGGCCCGCAGCGAACAGGGCCGCCACCAGGTAGGCCACGCCGGAGAGGACCAGCGGCAGACTGTTACCGGCCTGCAGATCCGGCAGGGCATGGTCAATGCCGTAAGCAATGATGGCCGGACCGGCCACGCGTGCGGCCTGGGAGAAAACCACCAGCAGCACGGTGCCGATGAACCGGCCGCGGTTGGGGCGGATCAGCGAGCCCAGCAGGGCCAGGGAACGGCGGCGGACCGCCTGGTTTTCCTCTTTGCCCAGATGGACGGCGTCCTCGCCGGCGGTGCCCAGCCGGGCGCCGGCGTCGTAGTTCGGGTCGGTACCCTTGGTGCTCTTGCCGCTCTTGGCAGGCGTGCCTGAATCTTCGGCGCCGCGGCGGACGGTAAAGCGGCTCATCGGACTATCTCCTCATCATCCAGGCGCGGAACACCGGACGCGCCGGGGCCGCCGTCGTCGTCGTTCCCGGCCATAGGGCCGTCCTCCAGCGTGCTGTCCAGATCTTCGGGCTCCGTGGGCAGGCTGGCGATCACGTAGCGGTAATGGTCATTGTTGGCGAGCAGCTCGGCATGCGTTCCCACGGCACTGATCCGTCCTTCCTCCATCAGGGCCACCCGGTCCGCCAGCGACACGGTGGAGGGGCGGTGGGCGACCACCAGAGTGGTGGTGTCGGCCAGTACCTCGCGCAGCCGGCCTTCGACCAGTTCCTCGGTGCGCACGTCCAGCGCTGAGAGCGGATCATCCATGATCAGCACCGTGGGCCGGGCGGCGATGGCCCGGGCCAGGGCCACCCGCTGACGCTGGCCGCCGGACAGGCTTAGCCCCTCCTCGCCAATGAGCGTGTCAGTGCCTTCGGGAAGTGAATACACGAAGTCTGCCTGTGCCACGTCCAGGGCCTGGGCCAGGAGCTGATCCGCTTCGGCCGCATTGGCCGGCTCCGCTCCCAGCAGCACATTGTCGCGGACCGAGCTGGAGAACAGCGTGGTGTCTTCGAAGGCCACGGCCACAATGGTGCGCAGTTCCTCCACCTCCAGCTGCCGCAGATCGGTGCCGTCGATCCGGATGGAGCCTCCCGTGACGTCGTACAGCCGGGGGACCAGCTGCAGGAGGGAGGACTTTCCGCTCCCGGTGACGCCCACCAACGCCATGGTTTCGCCGGGGCGCAGGCACAGGTCCACTCCATCGATCAGGTCGCGGGTGCCATCCTTGGTGTCCGGGTAGGCGAAGTGCACGTCCTCGAATACCAACTCTCCGCGCACATCGTTCAGGTGCACCGGCCGTTCGGGGTCTTGAATGGAGGACTGCGCGTCCATCACCTCGTAGTGCCGGTCGATCGCCGTTTTGGCGGTGAGGGTCATGGACAGCAGCGGGCCGATCGACTCCACCGGTCCGGCGACGACGGCGGCGGTGGCAAAGAACGCCACCAGAGCTCCGATGCTCAGGCTGCCGTCGGCCACCGCAATAATGCCCACGACAAGGGCGACGGCGAGGGCGGCTTCGGGCAGAAGGGTGACCACCAGGGAGAACTTGGCCAGCGAATTGGCCTTGAACACCTCGGTTTGCCGCAGTTCCTGTGCCTGCTCCTCGAAGGAATCCAGGGCTTCACGGCTCCGGCCAAAGGCCTTCAGTACCCGGATGCCGTGGACGGATTCCTCCACCGTGGTGGCCAGGTCACCGGTCTGGTCCTGGCTTTGGCGGGAAACCTGCCGGTAGAACCGGTTGAAGCGGAACCCGTACACCACAATGGGAACGGCCGCTGCTATGAAGATCAGCGCCAGCACCCAGCTGGTGAAGAGCATGATGGTGAAGCCCACCACCACGGTCAGGGCCGTGACCACAAGCATGATGGCCCCGAACGCCATCCAGCGGCGGACCAGGTTCAGGTCGCTCATAGCCCGCGAGAGCAGCTGCCCGCTGCCCCAGCGGTCATGGAAGGCAACCGAGAGATCCTGCAGATGGCGGTAGAACGAGGTGCGCATCCGCGTTTCCACAGTGGTGGCCGGGGCAATGACGAACTGACGGCGCAGGGCAATGAAGCCCGCTTCCAGGATGCCCAAACCCAGCACGACGCCGGCCGCACCCCACACCGCTGCCGTGGATCCGCCGGGGCTCAGCGAGGTGTTGATCAGGACACGGAAAACCTGCGGAATGGCCAGAGCCATGAGGCTGGCGCCGAGCGCGCAGAAGAATCCGAGGATAAGACGGGGGAGGATGGGCCGCAAATGTGGATAGAGCCGTGAAAGGGAAAGCCACAGTGATGTCTGCGCAGGCATGAAACCTCTTTGAGCGGGTGGAGGGTGCTGCAGCGAGCAGGGCGTCCCTTTGAGGGCTCAATCCTAAGCCTGAGCGCGGTGTGGAATCGATGGGGGTCCGGAGTTTGGTCATCTCCGCGTGGCGGAAGGTGTATCGACGTCGTCGAGTGTCGCGATATGGCAACTTACCCTCGCCGAGAGTAGGGACAATGCCGCTCTGAGGCGCTGGGAAGGGCATCGTCTCGACACTCGGCGGGGCGAAGCGGCAGGAACTCGACACTCGGTGGGCCGGGCGGAAGGCGCCGAGAGTGCGCCGTCGGATGCTCGGCTCGGCTTGGCTGGGATGGGAGGGGATCCGCGGCAGCCGGCGATATCGACGACGTCGAGTGCTGCGATATGGCCACTTACCCTCGCCGAGTGTAGGGACAATGCCGCTCTGAGGCGCTGGGAAGGGCATCGTCTCGACACTCGGCGAGGTGAAGTGGCAGGAGCTCGACACTCGGCCAGATCGCTCAGGGGCTCAGGGGCTCAGGGGCTCAGGGGGGTCAGGGGCTCAGACGGTCAGGTTTCAGGGCAACTGGGCACCTGGACAACTGGGGCAGCTGGGTAAACGGCCAGGCGCCGGACCGGCCGGATGCTCCGAAAGCTAGGAACGGGCAGTGAGCGTCAGCAGCACAGCTTCGGGGCGGCAGGCAAACCGGACCGGAGCAAAGCGGGAGGTCCCGATGCCGGCCGAGATGTTCATGGGCGCGCGCCGGCCGTTGTGTTCCCATACGGACAAACCCTTTGCGAGCCGCGTGGGCAAGTCACAGTTGCTGACCAGCGCCCCGTAGAAGGGAACACAGACCTGTCCGCCGTGGGTATGGCCGGCCAGGATCAGATCAGCGTCGCCGTCGGTGAAGTAGTTGAGGACCCGCTGGTACGGGGCGTGGGCAACCCCTACCCGCACGGTGCGGCTTTCGGCGCCTGATTCCGGTGAGGGGAAGCCGGCATAAACGTCCCGATTCAGATGCGGATCGTCCACTCCGGAAAAGTCCAGGCGGACACCGCGCAGCTCCATCGAATCTCTCCGGTTGGTCAGTCCGGCCCAGCCGGCGTCTTCGAACGCACCGAAGAGCTCGCCGAAAGGCAGCGCGGGTGGTTCTTTGGAGATCTTGGAGGGGCCGGTGAAATACGTCAGCGGGTTCTTGAGCATCGGCCCGTAGTAATCGTTCGAGCCGGGCACATACACGCCGGGGAAACGCATGAGGGGTTTGAGCGCCTCCAGCAGCGGAGGAACAGCGTCCGGATGGCTCAGATTGTCACCGGTGTTCACCACCAGGTCAGGTTCCAGATCGGCCAGCGACTGCAGCCACCGGACCTTGATGTTCTGGTTGGGCACAAAATGGATGTCCGAGAGGTGCAGCACCCGCAGGGGAGAACTCCCCGGCGGAAGGACAGCCACCGCCTCTTCCCGCACACCAAAGAGATTACGCTCAATCAGCGATGCATAAGCCAGGGTGGCAGCGCCAGCCCCGACGGTGCCGCCCGCGACCCAGGCAGCAGAACGCAGGACAGAACTCAAGGAAGAATCAGTCACAGTGTTAGTCGTCGTCGTTCTTCTTGTTGTCCCCGCCCTGGCCGCCGTTCTTGTCTTGGTTCTTCTCCTTGTCCTTGTCGCCGCCTCCGGAGGGGCTGGGGGCGGGAGCAGGCTTAGGCGGGGCGGGGAGGTTACCCATGATGCTGGCAGGCGGGGGAGTGAACGGGTTGGCCTGGTACTGGTCGGGAATCCGGTCAATGAAGTTCTTCCAGGACGGGCCGGCAATCTTGGAGCCGTCAATTTCGGGGTAAACCACACCGCCGATCTGCTTGCCTTCCATCGACCCCTGTTCGTTGCCCCAGACGTGGTTGCCCAGCCAGGAGGCGGTGACCATGCCGCTGGTGTAGCCCATGAACCAGGTCTGGGACCGGAAGTCGTTGGTGCCGGTCTTGCCGGCTACGGGCCTTCCGTTCTGCAGGTAATAGCCGGATCCCTTGGTCATCACCTGCTGAGTGGCGGCGTTGACGCCCTGGGCCACTTCCTTCTTCATGACCTGCTCGCATTTCTGCGGCGGAACCTCGAAGGTCCGTCCGTCCACTGCTGTCACTGAAGTCAGGGCGCGGGGCTCGCACTTGACGCCCTCGGCCGCGAACGTGGCGAAACCGTTGGCCATGGCCAGCGGGGAAGCATCGCCGCCGCCGCCAAAGGACGACGGCGCGTCGACGCCGAGCATCTCATTTTCACCACCGGCGCTCTTGCCGTTGTGGATACCCGAAGCAAAGGCCATTTCCTGGAACTTACACAAATCCAACTGGTTGATTTCGGCCAGCGTAATGGTGTTGAGGGAGTTGGCCAGGCCGTCGATGACCGAAGTGGTCTTGTAGTTGGTGTCGCCGTAATTGATTGGGGTCCACTCAACAGAGTTCACCTTCTTGCCGTCGGGCAGGCAACTGGCATTCCAGGTGTACCCGGCGGGGTAGGTGCGCTTGCTGCCGTCCAGCTGGGCGTTCAGCGTCTTGCCCGCATCCAGCCAGGCCGCCACGGTGAACGGTTTGTAGGTGGAACCCGGCTGGAAACCGCCCATGCCGCCCAGCGGCTTCTCCGGGTCCCCGTCCTGGTAGAGGTCCACGTTGAAGTTCAGCACCGAGTTGCCGTTGCCCTGCTCGGGTGTGTAGCGCGTGTTCTGTGCCATCGAAACGATGTTTCCGGTTGTCGGTTCCATCGAGACCATCGAGTGGCCAATCTCCGGATCGGTGGTGTCCGGGTTGGCTGTCTCATTGACCGCCGTCTGCGCAGCATTCTGGATCTTGGGATTCAGTGTGGTGTTGATGCTCAGGCCACCGCGGTAGAGCAGCTTCTCGCGGTCTTCCGGAGTGGCGCCGAAGGCCTCGTCATTGAGGACCAGATGCATCACGTAATCGCAGAAATAGGGTGCCTGAGCGGCGCCGGTGCAGTTGCTCGGCACCGGAGTGAGGTTCAGGCCCAGATCTGTGGCCACGGCGGCGTCATGTTCTTCCTGCGTGATGCGCCCCTTGTCCAGCATCGCGCGGAGCACCACGTTCCGCCGCTTCAGGGCCATCTCAGGATTGCCGGTGGGGCTGTAGACGGACGGGCCGTTGACGACGCCGGCCAGCAGAGCCGCCTGGGGAATGTTCAGTTCCGAGGCGTCGACGTTGAAAAAATACTTGGCCGCAGCCTGGACGCCGAAGGTGGTGCCGCTGAACGGCACAATATTGAAGTACCCTTCAAGGATTTCGTCCTTGGTCAGCTGCTTTTCCACCGCGATGGCCAGCTTCATTTCGCGCAGCTTGTCACCGTATTTTCGGTCCGCGCTGCCGCTGAGGACCACCTCTTTCCCGTTCTGCAGGTTCGAGTCGATGATGACGTTGTTCACATACTGCTGCGTGATGGTGGAGGCACCGCGGTTGGTGTCGGACGTAATATTCGATGCCAGGGCCCCCAAAATACCCTGCATGTCCACGCCGCCGTGCTCGTAAAAACGGTCGTCCTCAATGGCCAGCATCGCGTCGATCATGGTGGGGGAGACCTGGTCCAGCTTGATCGGCTGGCGGTTCTCCTCGTAGAGGGTGGCAATCAGTGACCCGTCATTGGCGAAGATCTTTGACGGTTCAGCCAGTGCTCCGGCCTCAAGTTCCGACGGCAGATCATCGAAGAACTGGAGGGATCCGGACGCGGCCGTACCCGCGGCGGCGGCGGCGGGAACCAAGAGTCCCGCGGCCAAAACACCACACAGGGCACTGACGCCAAAGAACGCGACAATCTTGCCCAGAGTGGTAGCCGTGTCAAAAAGGGGTGATTTGCGAGCTGCCATGCGCATCAGTCTACAAGCACGCGTTAGTCTTTGGATTATGAGCAAATGGGAATATTTCATCACGCCGCTTCCTCTTCACACACCGGGAGCTGTCCTTAACATGCACGGCGAAGAAGGTTGGGAACTGGTCCAGATCACTCCGGCCCCTAACGGCACCGGTGCTGTGGCCTATATGAAGCGCGAGAAATCGCAGTGACTGAGCTGACCGGGGCAGTTTCGGCCGTGGAGCGGAGGCTGGCGGAGCTGGGCATTGACCTGCCCGACGTCGCAGCACCCGTGGCCGCGTACGTGCCCGCTGTAGTCACCGGCAACTACGTCTACACCTCCGGCCAACTGCCGTTCGTCTCCGGCGTGTTGCCCGCAGCCGGCAAAGTTGGAGCGGAGGTGTCGGCGGAGGACGCCGCAGCCTACGCAGCGACGTGTGCCGTCAACGCGCTGGCCGCCATCAAGGCCCAGATCGGAGATCTGGACCGCATCAGCCGCATCGTTAAGGTGGTGGGCTTTGTGGCATCGGAGCCCACCTTTACCGGGCAGCCGGCCGTCATTAACGGTGCTTCCGATTTGTTGGGGAAGGTCTTCGGCGAGGCGGGCACACATGCCCGTTCCGCCGTCGGGGTGGCTGTGCTGCCGCTGGATTCCCCCGTCGAGGTAGAAGTGATCGCTGAATTTGCCTAGTTCCTCCCTTCGGCTTTTCCCGGTTCCCCCGTATCTTCGGGGAGCCGCGGAAAGCTGGCTTGAACACGGTGACCGCACACCGCGCAAACCCCGCCTGGCATCCTCCGTGGTGCTGGTGCGGGATGCACCGCGCGGCACCGAAACGTACCTGGCCTATCGGCGCGGAGAGTCGCCGCTGGGTAAAGTGGCTTTCCCCGGCGGCAGCATTGATCCGGGCGACGACGACGCCGCTACCTGGTTCGGCCCGACCCCGACAGCGTGGGCCAAGTCCTTCGGCATCGACGATCCCCGCCTGGCCCGGCGGCACGTGGTGGCAGCGATCCGCGAACTGTTCGAAGAAACCGGGATCCTGCTCGCCGGCCCCGACGAGTCAACGCTGCTGGAAGCCAACCGCGGCCCCGAATGGATGGCTGCCCGGGCCGCGATCGCCAGCGGCGACTCGTCCTTCCTGGATCTGCTGACCCGCCGCGGCCTGGGGTTGCGGACCGATCTGCTGCGCCCGCTGTCCAACTGGCAGACCGCCGACTTCGCCCTGCGCCGCTTCGACACCCGTTACTTTGCGGTGGTTCAGCCGCTGGGCCAGGAAGCCTCGCTGCTGGAGGGCAAAGGAAGCTGGGGGCAGTGGCGCTCCGCTGCGGAGGAAATAGCCGCCCGGAACACTACCGCCCTGGGTGATGAGATCGGGCTCCCGGACACAGTGGGGCTCACCCTGTCCGAGCTCACGGTGCCGCAGGTGGAACTGGTGCTGGAAAAACTGGCCGGCGCCCGGGGCTGCATCGCGTACCTGGCCTCGCGCCGCCCCGCCGCTGTCTTCCAGCCCGAACTGGTGCAGAACGACGGCGGCTATTGGCTTGCAGTGCAGCTCAGCGGCGTCGGGGAAGGGTCCGCACAACGCGGACGCTGACCCGCAGCCGGAACTTTCCAGGCTTAAACGAACGCAGGCTTAAAGAAAACGACGGCGCCGCTCCCGGTAAAGGGGAGCAGCGCCGTCGTTCGCCGTACGGGCCGAAAAGACCTAGCGTGAGCGCTGGCGCAGCCGCTGCACATCCAAAATGACCACGGCGCGGGCTTCCAGACGCAGCCATCCGCGCTGCACAAACTCGGCCAGGGCCTTGTTTACTGTTTCGCGCGAAGCGCCCACCAACTGGGCCAGTTCTTCCTGGGTCAGCTCATGGGCTACCAGAATGCCGTCAGTGGCAGGCCGGCCAAAACGGTCCGCCAGATCCAGCAGTGCCTTGGCGACACGGCCGGGAACGTCCGAGAAGACCAGGTCCGCAAGGGACTCGTTGGTGCGGCGCAGCCTGCGGGCCAGGGCCTGCAGCAGCTGGACCGACACCTCCGGACGCGTTTCCAGCAGTGCCTTCAAATTTTCGTGCCGCAGTCCGGCCAGACGCGTTTCGGACACCGCGGTGGCGGTGGCGTTGCGCGGGCTCGGATCAAACAGTGCCATTTCGCCGAAGAGCTCGCCCGGGCCGAGGATGGCCAGCAGGTTCTCGCGGCCGTCCGGGGCCGAGCGCCCCAGCTTGATCTTTCCGGACACGATGAAATACAGCTGGTCGCCCTGATCGCCTTCGCGGAAAACTGATGCTCCGCGCGAAAGGTCGACCTCGGTCAACTCATCGGTCAGAGCTGCGAAGACGTCGTCTCCCAATGAGGCGAACAGTGGCGCACGGCGCAGTACCTCGATATCCATGAAATCTCCTGTAAATAGTTGTCCCTTCTATTATCTTCTCGCACTACGGCCCCATGTGACACCTGTAATAGCGTTGTTCGCCCACGGATGATAAAAAGGACGCCCCGGCGAACTGCCTTCTGCGCTGCTGAACGGACCGCGTCCCCAGCTTGGACCGCTAAACTCGGGAGGCAGGGACCGCCTCCGGGCAGCCCCTCAGAGACCCCTATAAACCGTACTTGGAGCTGTTTGTGCTCGGATTTTCGCTGCTTGACATCATGCTGCTGTTGGCGCTGTTGTTCTACCTCATCGCCGGCCTGCGGAATGGCCTGGTAGTGACGCTGGGCGGCATTGTGGGCTTTGTGGCGGGGGCTGTTGCCGCGTTCTTCGCCATCCCGCTGGTCACCTCCTGGGTGCCCGACGACGGGTGGCGGCTGACCGCTGTCATCGCCACCATTGTGGTGCTGGTCCTGGGCGGCCACGCCGCGGGAGCCGCTCTGGGCGGCGGAATCCGGCGCTGGCTGAACTTTCCGCCGCTGCGTTTTTTGGACCGGCTGCTCGGGGGCGCGGTGAACATGGCGGTGTCCGCCGTGATCATGTCCATGCTCGCGTTTAGCGTCAACACACTCGGTGTCCCGTTCCTCTCGCAGCAGATCACCTCGTCAAAGGTGCTCAGTAGTATTGATGCGGCCACACCGGACCGGATCAAGACCTGGACCGCGGAGGTGCGGTCCTTCACCCTGGCTGAGGGCCTGCCGACCATCCTGGACAGTGCTGCTCCGGATACCGTTGTTGCTCCCGACCAGGCGCTCTCCTCGGAAGCACTGCAGGTTTCCTCCAAATCCGTGGTGAAAATCACCGGGACGGCGTACCAGTGCGGGCAGAACCAGACCGGCTCAGGCTTTGTGGTTGCCGATGACCGAGTGATCACCAATGCCCATGTGGTGGCCGGCGTGTCCCAGCCTGTGGTACAGGTTCCGGGCAGCGGTGCACTTCCGGGTGAGGTGGTCTACTTCGACAGCGCCCGCGATCTGGCGGTGCTGGCGGTGGACAATCTGGATGCCGAGCCGATTCCGCTGGGTGAGGCCCTGCCCAACGGCACCACCGCCGCCTTTGCGGGGTACCCGGCCGGCGGGCCGTTCCGGCTGCAGGCAGCCAACGTGGAACGCCTCTCCGATGTCTCCGTCCGTAACATCTACGGCTCGTCCCCGGAGGTGCTGGAGGTGTACACCCTCGCCGCGAATGTTCAGCAGGGCAACTCCGGCGGGCCGCTGCTGGATATTAACGGCCAAGTGGCCGGCGTGATCTTTGCCAAGACCACCGGCGACCAGCCGATTGGCTACGCGCTGTCCCTGAGTGAACTCGGACCGGTGGCCGATGCCGCCGCCGGCTATTCCGATCCGGTCTCTCCCGGACAGTGCATCTCAGGCGAGTAGACCGGGCCGGTAGCGCCTTTTTCGCCGCGCGGTTCCGGCTACGCCTGGGCTTCACCATCCAGCCGGGCGGCCAGATAATTCACCGCCATGCCATAGCCGGTGATCCCGGCGCCGCAGATGACCACGTCCGCCACCGCCGACACATAGGAGTGGTGGCGGAATTCCTCGCGCCGGTGGATGTTGCTCAGATGAACCTCGACCACCGGCAGCCCCACGCCGGCGAGGGCGTCGGGGATGGCCACCGAGGTGTGGCTGTACGCCGCCGGGTTGATGATGATCGCGTCCGCCAGCCCGGGAGCTCCATGGATGGCGTCGATCAGGTCCCCCTCATGGTTGGACTGGATGCAGTCCACGGTCCAGCCATGGGACTCGGCGGCGCGCATGGCGAGGACCTCGACGTCGTCGAGCGTGTCCGTGCCGTAGACTTCCGGCTCCCTGGTTCCCAGGAGATTCAGGTTGGGGCCGTTGAGGATCAGCAGGTTGCGGGTGCGGGGAGCAGTCATGGCTTAACTATGCGCCAACCGGTTCGCGGATGGCCGTCTCATCGCGGCGGCGCGTCATGCGGCCAGCCGCCGTTGCACCGGCGATGGTCACCACGGACATCAGTGCCAGTACGACGCCGGGATGCCACCACGCGCTGTCCGTCGCCTGTGCGAAGGCGGAGGTGATGGCCGGAGTGAAGCCGGCGAGGATGCCCGCAAAACTGTAGGCCAGGGACAGGGCCGTGAAGCTGGTGCGCGCTGGGAAGAGGTCGGCCATCAGTCCGCCCAGTGCCGCCCAGGCGGCGGTGGGGGCGATCCCGCCGATGAGGATGGTGAGGATATAGGTGGTCTGGTCCGCTGTGCTGATGAGCCAGTACAGCGGGAAGGAAATGAGGAGCGTGGCTACGGCGCCGGCGGTCACCATGCGTGCCGAGCCGATCTTGGTGGCGAGCCAGCCAAACGCCGGAATGGTGGCCAGCTGCAGGACCGATCCCACCAGTGCGGCGTTGAGCACGGTGGTGCCGGACAGGCCCAGCTGTTCGGTTCCGTAGGCCTGGGTGTAGGTGGTCATCAGGAAGTAGGAGCCGATGCCCAGCAGTGACGCGGAGGTGGCGACCAGGACGGCCAGCCGCTGGGTCTTCAGGACGTCCAGCACCGGAACACGGGGGACGTCCTGGTGTCCGGCGACGTCCTTGAAGACGGGGGTTTCCTCGATGGCGAAGCGCAGGTACAGGGCAATGGCCATAAACGGGAAGGCCAGCAGGAACGGCACCCGCCACAGCCCGGCCTCCATGGTTTCCTGCGAAACGTTGGTCAGCAGCAGGAAGATGCCGGTGACCATGATGGTTCCCACCGGGGAACCGATCTGCGGAATGGCTGCGTACAGGGCGCGCTTGCGGGGTTCTGCATGTTCGGTGGCGATCAGGATGGCTCCGCCCCATTCCCCGCCTACGGCCAGGCCCTGCAGCAGCCGCAGCGTGACCAGCAGCGCCGGGGCCCAGATGCCAATGGTGTTGTAGTCCGGCAGCAGGCCGATCACTCCGGTGGCGGTGCCCATCAGGACAATGGTCCAGATCAGGGACTTCTTCCGGCCGATGCGGTCCCCAAGATGACCGAAGATGACGGCGCCGAGCGGGCGGGCAATAAAGCCGATGCCCAGGGACAGGAAGGACAGCAGGGTGCCGATCAGCGGATCGACCTCCGGGAAGAAGATCCGGTTCAGGATCAGGGCCGCTGCGGTGCCGAAGACGTAGAAGTCATAGGACTCCAGGGCCGTGCCGACAAAGGATGCGCCGGCAACCTTGCGGGCCATGCGTCGCGAGTGCGGCGACGACACCTGTGGGACGGCGGAGACTGAGGTGGACTCTGATGGTGCGGTGCTGGATGTGGACACGAGCACTGATTCTGCTACCCCGGGCACTCCGGTGCCAACTCAAGGAGTCTGAGGTCACGTCGGTGCGGCAGTCAGCACACTCTCGGTCAGCTCAGTGCATGCTCGAGAATGGCCCGTCCGCCGCTGATCAGGGCATCGGTCACTCCGGCCGGGTCAGCCACATATCCGTGGACCATTGCGCCGTCGCGCAGCATCAGCAGCTGGTCGGCGAGGGTATCCGGGTTGAGGGCTCCCAGCTGTTCCAATCTTCCGCGCACCTGCGCGTGGAGCCAGTTCCGGTGCTCACGGACAACAGTCCTCACCGGGGAGCCGGCATCGGGAAACTCGGCGGCGGCGTTGATGAACGGGCACCCGCGAAAGCCCGGAACGCAGGTTTCTTCGCCCATGGCAGTGGCCAGTTCCAGCAGACCCGTGCAGGGATCGGGGTCCAGGTTTCCGGCGGCCGCCCTGATCCGCTCCGACTGGGCCCGGAGATAGGCCACCACCAGGTCTTCCTTGGTGCGGAAGTGGCGGTAGAACGTCACCTTGGTGGTTCCCGCTGCCGCGATGATCCGGTCCGCACTGACGGCACGGATGCCTTCGGTGTAGAAGAGCAGGGCGGCGGCATCCAGAATGCGGGCGCGGACCGGCGGCTGGGCGGACATGGATCCTCCTGGGTTGCACAATGCGGCAAAGACGCGTTTACTTGGGGCCAAGTAGACGTACTAGTTAGTCTACCTGATGTCCCCACTTGAAGGAGTTGCCATGAGCGCTTTGTACACCGCAGTTGCCACAGCGTCCGGAGACGGCCGCAACGGAGAAGCCCAGACCAGCGACGGCCAGCTGAAGGTTAACCTGGCCACTCCCAAGGAAATGGGCGGAGCCGGCGACGGAACCAACCCGGAGCAGCTCTTCGCCGCCGGCTACGCGGCCTGCTTCCTGTCCGCGCTGAAGATGATTGCCCGCGCGGAAAAGGCTCCTATCGCCGATGCCGCCATCACCGCTGATGTCAGCATTTACAAGCAGGAAGTCGGCTTCAAGCTCGGCGTTGCCCTGCATGTGGAAATGTCCGGTGTGGACCAGGCCACCGCCGAGAAGCTGGTGGACGCCGCACACCAGGTGTGCCCGTACTCCAATGCCACCCGCGGCAACATTGACGTGGAGCTGGACGTCACGGTCGGCTAGCTCAGCTCCCACCTCGCGAACTGACAGTAGGTGCCCTTCCCAGCGCTGGGAAGGGCACCTACTGTCAGTTCGGCGGGGGTGGGGAGGCGGGTTAGCTGCGCATCGACTCGGCGATCTGCTGCATGACCGTGTTGTCAGCCAGAGTGCTGGAATCACCGGCCTCGCGGCCCTCGGCCACATCCTTGAGCAGCCGGCGCATGATCTTGCCGGAGCGGGTCTTGGGCAGCTCCGGCACCACCAGGATGTGCCGCGGCTTGGCGATCGGGCCGATTTCCTTGCCCACATGGTTGCGCAGGGTGGTGACTATGTCGTCGTCGTCCTTGGCACTGCCGCGCAGGATCACAAACGCCACCACGGCTTCACCGGTGGTGTCGTCACGGGCGCCGACGACGGCGGCCTCCGCCACCGAGGGATGGCTCACCAGGGCGGACTCAATTTCCGTGGTGGAGAGCCGGTGCCCGGACACATTCATTACGTCATCCACCCGGCCCAGCAGCCAGATGTCGCCGTCTTCGTCCTTCTTGGCGCCGTCGCCGGCAAAGTACATGTTGTCGAACCGGGACCAGTAGGTTGCCTTGAAGCGCTCCGGGTCGCCCCAGATGCCGCGCAGCATCGCCGGCCACGGTTCCTTGATCACCAGGAAGCCGCCGGAGCCGTTGGGCACGGACTCGCCCATCTCATCGACCACGTCAATGGAGATGCCGGGCACCGCCACCTGCGCGGAGCCGGGCTTGGTGGCCGTGACGCCGGGCATCGGCGCGATCATGTGGGCGCCGGTCTCGGTCTGCCACCAGGTGTCAACGATCGGGGCGGGGGTTTCCTTCTTGCCGCCGTTGGCGCCGATGACGGTCCGGTACCACATCCAGGCCTCGGGGTTGATGGGCTCGCCCACGGAACCCAGAACCCGGATGGAGTCCAGATTGAACTTGCCGGGTATGTCCCGGCCCCATTTCATGCAGGTACGGATGGCGGTGGGGGCGGTGTACAGAATGGAGACCTTGTACTTCTCCACCAGTTCCCACCAGCGGCCCTGGTGCGGGGTGTCCGGCGTGCCCTCGTAGATGAGCTGGGTGGCGCCGTTGACCAGCGGCGCGTAGGTCACGTAGGAGTGCCCGGTCACCCAGCCGATGTCAGCGGTGCACCAATACACATCGGTTTCGGGTTTCAGGTCAAAGGTGTTCAGGTGCGTGAAAGCCGTCTGCGCCAGGTAGCCGCCGGTGGTGTGCAGGATGCCCTTGGGCTTGCCCGTGGTGCCGGAGGTGTAGAGGATGAACAACGGATGTTCGGAGTCATGCCCCACCGCTGTGTGCTCGGCGCTCGCGGTGCCGACGGCGTCGTCCCACCAGACGTCCCGGCCCTCGGTCCACTGAACCGGTTCGCCGTTGCGCCGAACCACCAGGACGGCGCTGACCGTGTGGCCTTCCTTCACCAGCGATTCGTCCACGGCCGGTTTCAGGGCGGTGGGCTTGCCGCGGCGGTAGGAGCCGTCTGCAGTGACAACGAGCTTGGCTTCGGCGTCGTCGATGCGATTGCGCAGCGCGTCGGCGGAGAACCCGCCGAATACCACCGAGTGGACCGCTCCGATCCGGGCGCACGCGAGCATGGTGATCACGGCTTCGGGAATCATGGGCAGGTATACGGCCACCCGGTCACCCTTGGATACGCCCAGGGCTTCGAAGGCGTTGGCAGCCTTCTTGACCTCTTCGGTGAGCTGGGCGTAGGTGTAGGTGCGGGTGTCGCCGGGCTCGCCCTCAAAGTAGATGGCCACCCGTTCGCCGCGGCCTTCCTCCACATGGCGGTCCAGGGCGTTGTACGCGGCGTTGATCTTGCCGCCGACGAACCACTTGGCAAACGGGGCGTCGGACCAGTCCAGCGTCTGGGTGAAGTCCTCGTCCCACGTCAGCAGGCGCCGGGCCTGGCGGGCCCAGAATTCCGGCCCTTCGGCGGCTGCCTCGTCATAGAGCGATGCCTTGGCCACCGCATGGGCGGCGAAATCCGCGCTCGGCGGAAAGCTGCGCCCTTCATGGAGTAGGTTCTCCAGTGCGTCGCCGTGTTGCTTGACGGGGGACTGTTCAGACATCGTGAACCCTTTCGCTAGCTGTATGCCCACGGTCCAGCCCGAATCGAGGGCTGCCGTAGCGTTGGAACCACCCTATCGCCGATCACGCACAGGTGTGTTAACCGTCACATGAGCGCCCGGCAACGGGGGTATTTGTGCGGTGAGCGGTAGATCACGGCCGGTGTGCCTGCGGCAGTTCGGCTAGTCTGCGCTGCCGGTGTTGACTAGGCTGTGCAGGGAAGCAACCGCTTTTTTTACCGTGCATGCGGCCCGCGCCTGCCGTGGACCGCAGCTACGTTGCCGGCCCGCAGGCGGCGGTCGTGAATGGAGAAACGTAAATGAACCAGCCCCCCGTTGAGAACGATGCCCGAACGGCGGCCGGGACCCCGGCACCGTCGGACAGCCATTCCGCCAGCGAGGACAACGCCCGGACGGCTGTCCTGGGTCCGTTCGGCCTGCGTGACACCGTTGTGGGTGGTTCGGTCCTTCTCATGCTGGTGGGTTCCCTGCTGCCGTGGAACTTTGCGTTCGGCCTGGAGGCCACCTTCTGGTCGCCGCTGACGCCGTTGTTCTTCCTTGGCATCGGCATCATCCTTCCGCTGCTCGTCGCCGGACTTTTTGCTGCCCGCCGGATGGCTCCCGAACTGAAATACCGGATTGGGTCGCTGTCCGTGGACCAGTTCGGATCCGTAGTGGCAGTCCTGGCCCTGGCGTTCTTTTTCCTGCAGGTGGTCAACGACTTCACCATCGGCACCCTGGTGACCCTGATCGGCGCGCTGGGCCTGGTGGCTGCCACCACCCTTGCCCCGCATATCCCGCCCTTCTCCCACGAATTTGACGAGCGCCCCGCGGCACCCGCCCACGTTATGGCCCGTGACGCCGTTCGCCTGGCCCGCCGTCCTGCCCGCCCCGCAGCGCAGAAGGACCCGGAGACCAACGCCGCGCATGGATCCGCCGGTGACGCCGCGTCCGACGCTGACGCCAAGCCCGCAGATTCCCGTCTCGCAGGAAAAGAGAAGGGGACAGGCAAGCTGGCTCCGACCGGTTTGTTCGGCCGCAAGGCTGACGACGGCGTTCCCGAGGCGGACGCACCGGCAGTCAACGGAATCCCGGCAGATGCTGAAACTGCGGATGCCGCAGGCGCCTCAGCCGTGTCCGAACCTGCCCGCGCCCAGTCCGCCCCCAGCGAGCCGGCCCGGACAGAGTCCGCTGCTGACAAGGTCATCTCCTCCGCCCCGGCGCCCGCCGCTGCGGCGGCCCCGAGCAGCGAGGATGCTCTCGCGGCCACCACGGTCAACCCGGTGATCCCGGCGAAGCCTTCCGAGGCGGAGCCTGCCACGCAGGCCTCGGCCCAGGTGCCGGCGGCGTCGTCGGGCAGCGATTCCATCAGCGCCACCCGTGAAGAATCCGAGAACGTGGTTGAAGCGTTCTGGTTTGCCGTGGGCACCCCGCGTCAGATCGTGGACGAGCGCACCGGCTTGCCGCTGTTCATGTTCCACCCCGGCGACTGGGAGCTGGGCCTGGAAGACCGCGGACACGAATTCCTGGTACAGGACAAGCGCACCGGCCGCATCGGCGTGCTGCGGGACCTGAGCAACATCGAGCGCGTCGGCGAAGATTCCGGCGACTAATCCCGCACCGCTCCAAAACCGAACCGGCGCAACAGAAGGACACGAGGACGTGGTTAAGGCAACCGGGAGTGATCCCTCCCTGCTGGCCCGCAAACGCAGGGCGCGGAAGATCAACCGGCTGCTCGGGGAGCTGTACCCCTATGCCGTGGCCGAGCTGGACTTCACCAATGCCTTTGAGCTGCTGGTGGCCACCGTCCTGTCCGCTCAAACCACTGACATCCGGGTCAACGCGGTCACTCCCGTGCTTTTTGCCCGCTATCCGGACGCCAAGGCGCTGGCCGAGGCGGACGAGATGGAGCTGCAGGAACTGATTCGTCCCACCGGCTTTTTCCGGGCCAAAGCGGCCAGCATCAAAGCCCTGTCCAACCGGCTGGTGGATGAGTACGACGGCGAGGTGCCTCACACGCTCGAAGAGCTCGTCACGCTGCCCGGTGTGGGTCGGAAGACGGCCAACGTGGTGCTCGGCAATGCCTTCGGCATTCCCGGTATCACCGTGGACACCCATTTTGGTCGGCTGTCGCGGCGCTTTGGCTGGACGACTGCCAAGGACCCGGTGAAGGTCGAGGAGGATGTGGCTGAGCTGTTTGAGCCCAAGGACTGGACACCACTGTCCAACCGGGTGGTTTTCCACGGCCGGCGGGTTTGCCACGCCAAAAACCCGGCTTGCGGCGCCTGTGCCGTCGCCGTGCTGTGTCCCTCCTACGGCGAGGGTGAAACCGATCCTGAAAAGGCGAAGAAGCTGCTCAAGTATGAGCTGGCGCCCGGACGTGAGGAGCTGCACGCCCGGATGATGGCCACGGAAACCCGCGCCCAGTTGCGGGCCGCCGGCTACGGGCTTCAAGCATGAGCGCCTACGCCGATCTGCGGGAGCTGGGAGTCTCAGCCTCAGCGCGCAGCACCAGCTTTGATGCCAACTTGGAGCTCCTGCGCCGCAGCGTGGATCCGGCCACGGCCCGCCGTGCCGCCGTGCTGGTCCTCTTCGGCAACCTGGATGACAAACCCGCGCATTTCCGCACCGCGGGGGTCCCCGAGGAGCTGGATGTGCTGCTCGTGGAACGGGCCGCCACCCTGAACGACCATCCCGGTCAGGTGGCTTTCCCCGGCGGTTCCGTGGACCCGGTGGATTCCGGTCCGGTGGACGCCGCCCTGCGCGAAGCGCGGGAGGAAACGGGGCTGGACCCGGCCGGCGTCGTCGTGCTGGGAACGCTGCCGGAGGTGGGCCTGCCGGTCAGCAACTTCCTGGTGACTCCCGTTCTGGGCTGGTGGGACCGGCCCACCCCCGTGGATGTGGTGGATTACGGCGAATCGGCGTCCGTGTTCCGGGTGCCGGTGGCGGACCTGCTGAACCCGGAGAACCGCCGCACTGCGGTGATAACGCATGGCCGTACCACCCACCGTTCGCCGGCGTTCCTTGTAAACGGCGTGCTGGTGTGGGGGTTCACCGGGATCATCCTCCACGGGGTGCTTTCGGAACTGGGCTGGACCCTTCCCTGGGACGAAAGCCGGGAGATCGTTCCGGAGCTGTAGTTCAGCCGGGCTTAGCTCGGCGCGAGCGCGTCCGTCAACGCCGCGTACGTTTCCTCGATGGCACCGTGTGTGCTGTGGATAAGGGTCGCCGAGGGGCGCCTTGACAGTCCTGCCACAAGAGCGTCATACATGGCCTCCAGCAGCAGTGGGCCGCCGCCCTGGTCCACAATTTTCCGAACCTGGTCATGCCACGGGAGGTTCTCGTCTGAACCACGGTTAGTGAAGCGGGTGAGGGAACGTCCTTTGGTATCCAGAATGACAATTTCGCGGAAGCTGCTGCCGGTCTCCTCAGCGAGGCCCCGCAAATCTGCGATCTCATGATCCAGGTCGAAAAACTGCGGCATGATGACGTTGCGTCCCACTGCCAGATGGGTGGCGGCCATACTTCTCACGATAGGCCGGACCAGCTCTCCCGCTGACTGGAAGTCCTGTTGCCATCCGCCGATCAAACAGCGCACCTGATCAACATCCAGGTTCAACGTGCCGGGGTGGCGGTCGGCGAACAGCCTGGCCAACGTTGACTTTCCGATTCCGGGCGGCCCGTTCAGCAGGATCAGATCAGGCATTGCCGCCCCTTACCTCAACACGTGTCGGCGAGGGCACCGGCGACTGGAGGACGGTCACGGCCAGCTGAACGCGGTTAGTCACCTCAAGCTTGGTGAAGGCATTGGCGATGTGGGTTTTCACCGTGGCAACGCTGACAAAGAGCTCGGCACTGATTTCCGTGTTGGTCAGGCCGCGGGCCACGGCTTGGGCGACGGCCCGCTCCCGCTCACTGAGAGCCGCGAGCGGATTCCGCGTGGTGGTCGGTTCCGCAGACGAGGAGGCCGCTGCCGCGACGATGCGTTTGAGGACCCCGGGAGAGAAGCGCAGGTTGTCGGCCGCGGCGGCGCGGACGGCGGAGACCATGTCCGCGGGGGCGGTGTCCTTGAGCAGGAATCCGCTGGCACCGGCACGAAGTGCGGACAGGATGAAATCATCGGTGTCGAATGAGGTCAGGACAATGACCCGGGGCGGCTGCGGCGCCGCCGTGATGCGTTGCGTGGCGGCGATGCCGCTCAAGCGCGGCATGCGGATATCCATGAGGACGACGGCGGGCCGCAGCTTGGCCGCGAGCTGAACGGCGGTTTCGCCGTCGCCCGCTTCACCGATGATGGCAAGATCCGGCGCCCCGTCGAGAATGAGCCGCAGCCCGGCACGGATGAGGGGTTCGTCGTCCACAATCAGGACCTGCAACGGGTCCGCGCTCACCAGGGAACCTGGACCGTGGTGGTGTAGACCCCGCGCTTCAGACCCGGAGACCGGGTTGCTCACCGTCACGGTAATGTCCTGTCCGGGTGCACCGGTCAGGGACACTGTGACCGGATGGCCGGGGGCGTGTTTCTGGGCATTGGTAATACCCTCCTGAGCCACCCGATACAGGTGGCGGGAGGTGGCGTCGACGGGGGAATCCGCCCCGGTCCCCAGCAGCGGCGGATCGATGCTCAGCGTGATCGCGGTGCCGGCGGCCCGGGCTGCCTGCACCAGTGCCGGAATGGACTCGATAGTGGGCTGGGGTGCAGTGTCCGCGTCTTCCTCACGTAGAACCGTCAGCACCGTGCGCAGTTCTGACGCGGCCATATGGGCGGTCTCGCGCAGGATTCCGGCCGTGGAACGGATGGTCGCGGGGTCCAGGTCGGTTCGGTATTCCAAGGCGCCGGCATGCATGCTGATCAGGCTCAGGCGGTGCGCCAGTGTGTCGTGCATTTCCCGCGCGATGCGGGTCCGCTCGGCCAGCCGCGCCTGATCCGCTCGAGCATTCTGCTCCCGTCGGGCGCTGTCCGCTTCCTGCCGGAGGGACACGATCAAAGCCCGGCGCTCTCCGCGGTTCAGTCCGATCAAGATGAGAACGAGCAGCCCGCCCAAGGCAATCAGGAAAACCCACCCGCTCTCGACGGGGTCAACCGGGTTGACGAGGAGGTCGGCACCCACCGCTGCAGCAAAAACCAGCACAGTGGCGATAAGGGCGCGCCGTCGCCGCAGCGCTGCGATGCGCACAATGCATAGGCAGGCGGCAGGGAAAGCCAGGGTGGAAAATCCGCTCAGGGCAATAACGGCCAGTCCGGCGCCCACCGGTGCCCGGCGCAGGGCGAGGGGAAGGAGTCCGACGGCGGTCAGGCCCAGCATGAAGTCCAGGAACATACGTCCGATGTAGGAATCCGGAATCGCTTCGCCGTCGGGCGGCAATGATGCGCCGTGGACCACCAGGAAGATCAGGACGCCGACGACGGCGGCGCCGACGGTGATTCCTGTGATCTTCCAGGCGCTGGTGTGTTCTTTCGGGGGCGGCATTTCATTGATCCTAGTGAGCGCGGTGTTCGCTCCACAATTGGCCGAAAGCATGAGATTCATTTAGCGCGATGGCCCGCGCTTGGGGCCAAACGGCCGAAGCGGAGTGCGGAGCCGGGTGGTGAAGCTGGGAGCATGACTTCATCTGCTGATCATCCGGCTGCTCCGCACGCTGTGACCCCGGCCCGTCCCTCTCCCGCCTCTCCGTTTCACCGTCTGGCACGCTCTCAGGCCGGCTACCGTTGGTGGCACCCCCTGACGAGCGTGCTGGTGGCGCTCGTCATGTTCTGTGTCCTGACGCTGCTGGCGGTGGGCGCGACGGCGGTGCTGGGGATCTTTGTTCCGGGCGTTACCGCGACAGTGGAGGGGGCGCTATCCCCTGAGTCGGATCTCGGTGACCCGGGACAACTCGCCGTGCTGCTCGGAGGTGTTTGCCTGCTCTGGCCGGCGGTTGCCCTGGGAGCGCGGTGGGGAGGCAGGCGCCCCGCCGGAACGCTGTCCTCGGTCACCGGTCGGCTGCGCTGGCGCTGTTTTCCCAAGCCGCTGGCCCTGGCCGCCGGCCTGTTTGTGGCCACGAATGCCCTCAGCCTGCTGCTGCCGGCTTCTGCCGGGCCGGGCGTCGGGCTGGGCGCAGGGATATCCGCCGGGAACGGCAGCTCCGGAAACCTCTGGCTTCTGCTGCTGGTGGTCCTGGCGTTCGTTCCGGTGCAGGCTGCCGCTGAGGAATATGCCTTCCGCGGTTTACTGATGCAGGGCATCGGATCCTGGCTGCGTCATCCGGCCTTCGCAATCCTGCTGCCGGTTCCACTGTTCGTCCTGGGCCACGATTATGGGTTGGTCGGACAGATTGATGTAGCTGCCTTTGCAGTTGCGGCCGGGTGGCTCACCTGGCGGACCGGCGGACTGGAAGCAGCCATCGCGCTGCACGTCATCAACAATGTGGGAGTGTTCGGTCTGGGCGCGGCCGGCTTCGGTGACATCAATGCCACAGACCTGCCGCCCGCGGCCCTGCCGTTTTCGCTGGCCTTCCTGCTGGCCTATTCGTTGCTTGTGATTCGCTGGTTTCCGGCCCCGGCCGCGGTCCCGTCGCGGACAACGGAGCGTTACTTGGCCTCGGCGTAGGAATCCACGGTCACGGCCACCACCGGAAACTCCAGCGGAATTTTTCCGAACAGCAGGCGGGTGGCTGCCGCGGCGGCCTCGGTCACCAGGGCGCTGACTTCCTCGGCCCGGTCCGCCGGCACCTGGAGCATCACCTCGTCATGCAGGAAAAAAACCAGCTGCCCGGCCGGTGCGGCCGCCGAGGCAACCCGGACCCGCCGTCGTATTTCCGCCAGCCAGCACAGTGCCCATTCCGCGGCGGTGGACTGCACCACAAAGTTGCGGGTGAACCGGCCCTGGGACCGGGCCAGGGAATCGGCGCGCCGCTGTTCCTCGGCCGAAGCGGTTTGCTGGGCACGCAGCCAGCGCTCCGAGACCGGCGGCGAGCTGCGGCCCAGATGGCTGCTGACCACCTTGCCGGCTTCCCCGGCCCGGGCGCCGCGCTCAACGACGTCGATGGCTTGGGGATAGGACCGGGTCAGGGCGGGCATCAGCCGGCCGGCCTCACCGGAGGTGGCCCCGTACATGGCGCCAAGCATCGCCATCTTGGCCAACGCCCGGTCGCCGTTGAAGTTCTGGTCCGCGATGCCCTGATACAGGTCCTTGCCGCGCGCCGCCGCAGCCAGCGCATTGTCCTGGCCCAGGGCTGCGAGCACCCGCGGCTCCAGCTGCGCGGCGTCGGCGACGATCAGGCGGTGGCCCGGATCCGGACGGACGGCATCGCGCACGTACTTGGGGATCTGCAGGGCACCGCCGCCGCGGGAGGCCCAGCGTCCGGACACCACTCCGCCCACCACGTACTCGGGCCGGAACCGGCCGCCGTCCACCCAGGCATCCAGCCAGGTCCAGCCGTTGGCGGTGAGCAGCCGCGAAAGCCGCTTGTATTCCAGCAGCGGGGCAATGGCGGGGTGTTCGTGCTGCTGCAGCTCCCAGGACCGGGTGGTTTTCACTTCGATGCCGGCGCGGTGCAGGGCGCGCAGAAGTTCCTGCGGCGAGTCCGGGTTGAAGCCGGGATTGGCGAGCTTGTCCCGCAGCTCGGCCGCCAGCTGTTCCAGCCGCACCGGGCGTTGCCCCTCGGCGGGCCGCGGTCCCAGCTCGTGCTCGAGCATGGCTTCGTGGATGTCCCGGCGCCAGGGAAGTCCGGCGTGTTCCATTTCCACGGCAATCAGGCCGCCGGCGGATTCGGCGGCCAGCAGGAGCGCCAGCCGGCGGGGGGAGGAGGACCCGGCGACGGCGGCGAGCTGGGCCTGCAGCTCGGCCACCTGATCCTCCAGCGACGGGCCGCGTGTGCCGGCCAGGGAGTCAAACCCCTCGAGTTCCTCAAAGAGCGAGCTTTGGTTGGGCGCGGGCTGCACGGGCAGCAGTTGGCGGGGGAGCAGGTCCGTGTCCTCGCCGGTCGCTTCGGCGCGCAGCTTCTCTAGATAAGGGGAGGCCGGCGCGGCTTCGGAGAAGCGCAGGATGCCGCGGACCAGTACCAGGTCGTGGCTGCGCTCCACGCTCACACCGGCGTCCAGCAGGCGGGGATAAAGCTCCCGGGTGCCGGCGAACACCCAGCGGACCTTCTGCGCCCGGTCCTCGTAGTCACTCACCACGGCGGCCAGGAGGGAGGGCTCGACGACGGCGGGGGGCGCGGTGGGCTGCCCGGCGTCGTCGGTCTCCTGCAGCAGCAGGGACCCGGCGGCAGCGGCCGGTCCGGCGGCGGTGAGGACAACATACATGGTTCCATTGTCCCCGCTGCCGCAGGGTGCCCTGCCCGGCCCAAATGTGACGAATGAACCACCCCTGCCACTTCTTTTTACTTGGGTCTCACCAGCATCGGCTATATTTAGGGCAGGCAACCCTTACTTGGCCGATCAGATCCAGTGACGCCCGAGGCACGTCGCCCGCCCCGTGCCCAACCGCAACGATTCAGGTCCCCCATGTCCACCACGCATGACCACCGCTCCACGTCCCCGGCGCTTCCGGGCACCGCTGCGGGTGAGAGACCCGCTCCGGCAATGAGCGGAGAGGACCTGGTGCTCCGGTATGGCACAACCCTTGTGGTGCAGGGGGTCTCGCTGACACTGGAGGCCGGACGCGTCACCGCGCTGGTAGGCCCGAACGGCAGCGGAAAGTCGACCCTGCTTCGTTCGCTGGCACGGCTGCACCGCATTGATGATGGCACCGTGAGGCTCGGCGCCGGACCGGGGAAACCTCTCCGCGAGGTCTCCCTGCTCAGCGCGCGGCAGTTCGCCCGTGAAGTCACGCTGTTTGCCCAGTCACGGCCAGCACCGCAGGGGCTGACGGTGCGTGAGGTGGTTGCCTTCGGCCGCCATCCGTACCGGCGCGGATTCGCCGGCCTCTCCGCCGCGGACCGCACCGCCATTGACCGCGCGCTGCGGGCCACCGGCGTCCGCGACATGTCCCAGCGCCCGGTCGGAGAGCTGTCCGGTGGCGAGGTCCAGCGCGTCTGGCTCGCTGCCTGCGTTGCGCAGGAGACCGGCGTCGTCCTGCTGGACGAGCCCACCAACCACCTTGACCTCCGCTACCAGATCGAGACGCTGGACCTGGTGCGGGACCTCGTGGATGACCACGGAGTTGCCGTCGGCATTGTGCTGCACGACCTTGACCACGCCGCCCGCATTGCGGACCACCTGCTCCTGCTGTCGGAGGGCCGCATCCACGCCGCCGGCAGCCCGATTGACGTACTGACCGCCGCGAACATCAGCGCGGTGTACGAGATTTCCGTGGAGGTCGCCCTCGACCCGCGGACCAACCACCTGCGTATCGACCCCGTTGGCCGTCACGCCAACCGCACCGCAACCCGAGTTCCTGCTCCGCCCCGGAGCACCACCCGAGAGGACCACCCATGATCCGTTCCCGCACCTTCGCAGGCACAGCGGCGACACTTGCCATTGCTGCGCTTGCCCTCAGCGCCTGCGGCACCACCGAAGTCAGCGAAGCCGCCGACGTCGCCGCCGCAACCTCCGAGAGCTGCTCCGCTGACACGACCAGCACCTCAACCGGCGCAGTCTCGATGACCGACGGCGTTGGCCGTACGGTGGAGCTCGAGAAGCCTGCCGAGCGCATCGCGGTGCTGGAGTGGCAGCAGATCGAGGACGCCCTCACGCTGTGCATCACTCCGGTGGCCGTCTCCGACGCCGAGGGCTACGGCACGTACGTCAGCGCCGAGACCATTCCGGAGGGTGTTGCCGACGTCGGCACGCGAGGTGAGCCGGATCTGGACGCGCTCTACGCGGCCGACCCCGACCTCATCATCATCGAGGCCTACACCGCTGAGGACGAACTGATCGCACAGCTTGAGGAGCGCGGCGTTCCCGTGCTGGCAACCGTCGGGGCAGACGGCGCCGACCCGATCGGCAACATGAAGAACGTCTTCAACATGATCGCCGAGGCGACCGGGCGCACCGACCGTGCCGCCGAAGTCCTGGACGGGTTCAATGCGCACCTCGCCGCGGCGAAGGAGAAGGTCCAGTCCGTTGACCTGCCCACCACCGATTTCCTCTTCTTCGACGGATGGATGGAGGGCGGCAACGTAGTGATCCGCCCGTACGGCGAGGGCGCGCTCTTCACCGCACTGGGCGAGCAGCTGGGCCTCACCGCGGCCTGGACCGACGAAATCGACGCGTCCTACGGCAGCGGCGGCGTCGATCCCTCCTACGGTCTCGGCCAGACCGATATCGAAGGCCTCACCGCCGTCGGCAACGCCACCTTCTTCTATTCCGCCGATGAGGGCGCGGACGGGTACGTCAGCGAGTTCGAGAAGAGCCCGATCTGGACCGCCCTCCCCGCCGTGAAGGAAGACCGCGCACACGCGTTCCCGGCCGGAGTCTGGGGTGCCGGCGGCCCGCTGTCCAACCAGCAAGCCATCGACGCGTACGTCGACATCATCACCGCGCAGGATTGAGCACCTCCACCCGATCAGCATCACCCCGCACCGCGGACGGGCAGCAGGGATTTCCTGACACCCGCCTCCGCAGCGGGGCCGGCGGGGCGGCCGTTCTGGCCGCCCTGCTGGTTTCCGTTGTCCTCGTGGGCATGTGGCATCTAACCCAGGGCACGTCCGGGGTGGGCATGCTGGATCTGGTGCGCCTGGCCGGCGGCGCCCGGGAAGACATTGGCGGCGTGCCGGTCAGCGACATCCTGACCGGTTCCCGGCTGCCGCGTCTGCTCGCCGGAGTGGCGGTCGGCTTTGCCCTCGGCGTCGCCGGTGCGCTGCTGCAGTCGATTTCCCGGAACACCCTGGCCTCCCCGGACACCCTCGCGGTGACGGCCGGGTCCTACTTCGCACTCACCGCCGTTGCGGCCTTTGGCCTGGCCGTTCCGCTGTGGGCCTCCGGCGGGGTCGCCTTTGTAGGCGGACTGCTTGCCGCCGCACTGGTGCTCGGCCTCGTCGGCACCTCCGCAGGCTCGGGCACCACACGGCTCATCCTCGCCGGGTCCGCCACCGCGATGGCACTCGACGCAGCCACCGCGATGCTCCTGATCCTCTTTAAGGAGAACACCACCGGCCTCTTCGCCTGGGGCAGCGGCTCCCTCGCGCAGCTGAACCTCGACGCCTCAGTGCGCGCCGCACCCGTGATCATTGCCGCGCTCGCGGCCGCCCTGCTGCTGGCACGCCGGCTGGATGTGCTCGGTCTCGGCGACGACACCGCCTTCTCCCTTGGCGTTCCGCTCCGCTCGACCCGGGTGATCGCGGTGGTCGCCGCCGTCGTCCTCACCGCCATCTCCGTGACGCTCGCCGGCCCGATTGCCTTTGTCGGTCTCGGTGCTCCGGTCCTCGCACGCCTGCTCGCCAGCAGGCTTCCGGTGCTGAACCGCCACATTTTCCTGATTCCGGTGTCCGGCCTCCTCGGAGCACTGCTGATCCTGCTGGCCGACGCCGGCCTGCGGGCTCTCCTCGGTGCCGAGGGTGCTTCATCCATTCCCACCGGCATCCCCACTGCGCTGCTCGGCGCAGTGGTCATCGTGATCCTCGCCCTTCGGCTGCGGGACTCGGGACCGGTCCGGCAGCCTCCGCAGGCACGCGGCGGGCTGCGGACCCGGCGCCGTTTCCTGCTCGTGCTGGCGGTGGCCGCCGTGCTGCTCGCCGCCGCGGCCATAGCGGGACTGCTCGCCGGCAGCCTGTGGCTTCGCACCGGCGACGTGGCACTGTGGCTGAACGGCACGGCCCCCGACCTGATTGGGCGGGCCCTCGACGACCGGACACCGCGTGTCCTCGCCGCGCTGCTGGCCGGTGCCGCGCTCGGGCTGGCCGGCTGCGTGGTGCAGAGCACGGTGCGCAACCCGCTCGCCGAACCCGGCATCCTCGGCATCACCGCCGGCGCCGGGCTTGGCGCGGTACTTGTAGTCACCATGCTCGGCGGCGGCCGGCCGCTCCTGGTCCTCATGGCGGTGCTGATGGGGCTCGCCACCTTCGGCTTCATCGCCCTGCTGTCCTGGCGAGGCGGGTTCCTGCCGGATCGTTTCGTCCTGATCGGCATTGGCTGCGGCTATGGACTGAGCGCGCTGACGACCTTTTTCCTGCTGCGCGCCGATCCGTGGAACACCCCGCGGATCCTCACCTGGCTCTCCGGCACCACGTACGGGCGGACGCTGCCCGACGTCGTGCCGGTGGCGATCGCGCTCCTCATCGCGGTACCGCTGCTGTTCGGTCTGCGGCGGCAGCTGGACCTCCTCGCGGTCGATGAGGACACCCCGCGCATCCTTGGCGTGCGGCTGGAGCGGACACGGCTCGGGGTGCTGGCGATCGCTGCCGTGCTGGCAGCGCTCAGCGTGGTGGCGATCGGAGCGGTGGGCTTTGTCGGGCTGGTGGCACCCCATCTCGCGCGGGCCCTCATCGGAGCCCGGCACGGGCGGATCATCCCGGTGTCCATGCTGCTTGGTGCCCTGCTGGTCTGCGTGGCGGACACCCTGGGCCGCACGCTCATTGCCCCGGCTCAGATTCCCGCCGGGCTGATGATTGCTCTGATCGGCGCGCCGTACTTCGTGTGGCTGCTGCGGCGTTCGCGCTAGAGACCGCCTTCGGAACCCTAGGGCAGGAACCCCTGGATTACGTGATGGATGAGTTCCGGCCGTTCAGCGAGCAGGCCGTGCGATGCGCCCGGCACGATGCACAGCTGTGCGCCCGGAATCGATGCGGCGATCAGGAGGCTGTGATCGGGCCGGATGGAGTCCCGGTCCCCGGCCATGATGAGCACGGGCGCGGTGATGCGTGCCAGATCCGCGGGCTTGATGTCCGGCTCCGTGGTCCAGAGGCGGAACAGCTTGTCGAGAACGACGTCGGCATGCCCGGGGCCGTTCGGTGACAGCCGCTCGTAGTGCTGGCGTTCCACATCGGGTTTGTCGGGTTCGTTGGGAGCGGGTTCGCCGCCGGCGCCGTCGACGTCTTGTGCGGGAACACGGTGTGCGGGCGTGAGGACGAGCTTCTGATGTTCGTCACCGGTGCTGAACGCGGAGGGATCAAGGTTGGCGCTGATGGCGGTAACGGAGCGGACGCGCTGCGGATGCTCGAGGGCGAGCAGCAGGCCCAGGATGGCGCCGTCGCTGTAACCGATGACGTGCACCGACTCGAGTTCCTGGAGATCAAGGTACGCGATCGTGTCGGCGAGACCGCGGGCGTAACTGTACTCCTCATTGATGTCGGCGGACCGGCCGTGGCCGGGGCGCTCGAACGCGTGCACCAGATAGCCCGGGAGCAGGGAATCGGACAGCGCCCGCATGGACTCCAGCGAGCAGAAACCGCCGTGGAGCAGCAGAACCGGGTCGCCGTTACCGTGGACCTCCGCATAGAGGTCCACATTGTTGATACGCAGATACGTCATCAGTTCGGCATACCTCCCTGTTCCGTTTTTCACTGTTTCTGACCTCGTGCGCCAGCGCCACCATCTTTTCACGGCTGCAGCGGAACTGACGGCCGCCGGACCAGGCTTCTCCTCCACAGCGCCCGGGGAACCTCTGCTTATCCCCAATGCCTCGATGCGCCGCAGCGTCTCTGCCCAGGGTGCGGGAGTCTCTCGGTATGAGTGAAGATCAGCTGTGGGTGCCGTCCTCCCGGCCCCGGAAGGACCGCCAGATGCGTCCGGCGGCGCATTTCCCCGGGGACCGGTTGCGGGCACCGTCCCGGTTCAGGGTGCGGACGGGCGCGGGATCGGCTCCAGGCCAGTCGGCTGCACATGTCCCGGGCGCTCCGCCCCCGGTAATCCTCATCAGTGCATCCCAGCGGCTCCAGGATGAGGTGGCCAGGATAGCGGCGGCGGCCGGTGTGGATTTGGAAGTGACGACGGACGCGGAGGCAGCATATAACCGAGAGTCCGGGGTGCTGCTTCTGGGCAGCGATCTGGCCGCTGCGGGCCTGGGAATCCGTATGCCGCAGAGCAGGCCGGGGCTGCGCAGGCCGGAGACTATCCTGGTGGGCACCGCGGAGGACACCGATCTGTGGCAGGAGGCAGCCCGGTTGGAAGCGGCGCGGGTTGCCGTGCTTCCGGCAGCCTCCGGGTGGCTGGCGGAGTACCTGGGCCGACGGCGAGACCGAACCCCGGGCTTTGTTCTGGGGGTTATGGGCGGCAGCGGAGGAGCAGGGGCGTCCACCCTCTCGTGCTGGCTTGCCCACGAAGCAGCCGAGCGCCGGATGGAAACCCTGCTGGTGGACGGAGATCCCTGCGGCGGCGGACTGGACGCCAGCCTGGGAAGCAGCGAAGTTCCCGGAGTGCGCTGGCCTGATCTGGCGGACGTCCGCGGCACCCTGAACCCGGTGCAGCTTCTGTCCGCGCTTCCCCAGGTGTCGGGTTTCGCGCTGCTCTCCGGCGGAGCCGGCGCCGGCGGCAGCGAGGCCGGCCCCTGGCCCGCCGGCCCGCAGGATCCTGCTGAAGATCCTGGATCGGAGAGTATTTTGGCGGTCATGGACGCCGCCCGGGAGGCCTTCGCCCTCACCATTGTGGACTGCGCCCGGCAGCTGTCCAGCCAGCTGCTGCTCTCCTGCGATGCGCTGCTGCTGGTGGTTCCGGGACGGCTGCGGCCTGTGCTCGCGGCCAGGTCGATGAGCCGTAGCCTGGGCGCCGCCGTGCCCAAGGCCGCCGTGGTCCGCGGACCGTTGGGTGACGGACTGGATGATGCCCGAGCCGCTGACGCCGCAGGGCTGACCTTGGCCGGCTATCTGCCCGCCGCCCGCCGTTTGGAGCATGCCGAGGCCCGCGGTCTCCTGCTTGAACGCGGCCGCAGCCGGAGCATCCGGCGGGTGACCGGGCAGCTGGTGGAACGGTTTGCCACCGAGTTACCCGAGCCGGCTGCCGCCATACGAAGGCCGCTGTGATGAGCGGCGAAAGGGGGCGCCGCGCCGCCGCCCTGCCTGCGGAGGTGCCCCGCGCCGGCGATTCGCCAATGGTCCGGGAGGTCCGCCGGAGGATGCTGGACGGCGGCGAGCCCGTCACGCCCGCGCGGCTGGCGGCTGCAGTGCACTCCAGCGGGCGGCTGCTGGGTGCCGAAGGGGCGCTGCGCGCAGTGGACCGGGTGCAGGCGGAGCTGCAGGGGCTGGGGCCGCTGCAGGAACTGGCGCTGCTGCCCGGCATCAGCGACATCCTGGTGAACGGCCCGGACCGGGTCTGGGTGGACAGCGGGCACGGGCTGGAACTGACCGGGCTGCGGTTCGGTTCCGACGCTGAGGTTCAGGGGCTTGCGGCCCGGCTGATTGCCGCGGGCGGACGGCGGCTGGACGACTCCAACCCCTGCGTGGACGTGCAGCTGCGCGGTTACCGCGTGCACGCGGTGCTCCGCCCGGTCTCCACCGGCTCCACTTTGCTTTCCATCCGGATCCGGCGCACCCTGACCTTCACGCTGGAGGAACTGCAGGCCGGTGGAACCGTGGACCAGGAGAGCGCCGCGGTGCTCCGGCGCATCATCGCGTCCCGCCTGAACTTCCTGATCAGCGGGGCCACCGGAACGGGGAAGACCACCCTGCTCTCGACCCTGCTGTCGCTGAGCAAACCGCACGAACGGCTGGTGCTTGTGGAGGACGCCGCCGAGCTGGATCCCCGCCACCCGCATGTCGTGGGGCTGCAGAGCCGGCACGGAAACGTAGAGGGAGCCGGCTCCGTGGATCAGGCCGAACTGGTCCGGCAGGCGTTGCGGATGCGGCCGGACCGGCTGATTGTGGGGGAATGCCGCGGCGCCGAGGTCCGCGAACTGCTGGCCGCCATGAACACCGGACATGACGGTGCCGGCGGCACGATTCACGCCAACTCCGCTGCCAGCGTTCCCGCAAGGCTGGCAGCCCTCGGGGCGCTCGCCGGTATGAGCGGCACTGCAGTCAACTTGCAGGCAGCCAGCGCCCTGGACGTGGTGGTGCATCTGGCCCGTGATGACTCCGGCCGCCGGGTCGCGGAAATCGCCGTGGTCACGGCATCGGCTGACGGCCGGCTACTGGCAGTTCCGGCGCTGCTGCCGTTGCTGCCCACCGGTGCAGCCGGCCGGCAGGGCGAAGGGTGGGAGGCGCTCCAGCACCTGATTGCCGATGCCGGGGAAGAGCCGGCACCGTTCCGCCCGGCCTCCCACGGGACGTACGGGGTTGGCACCGGGGCGCTGGAAACTCACGCCTCGTGACCGGTATCTCGATTGCGGTGCTGCTCGGGCTATCCGTGGTGCTGCTGCTGCCTGCTTCCCGGACACCGGCGCAGCTTTCACCACCGTTCGGGTGCCGGTTCCCGGGGCCGGGAGGGGCCGGAAACAGGCAGCAGCCCCGGCAGCTCCTACGCCGATTTCGGCGATTCCGTCCCGATCCGGCCCTGCAGGACATGCCGCTGCTGATCCATCAGCTCACCGGCCTCCTGGCGGCAGGCCGGGCACCCCACCAGCTCTGGGCCGACGCCGCAGCCCTGCAGACCGGGAACGGAGCGGAATCCAGCAGTTCGTTGTCTGCCCGGTTGCTGCCGGTGCTGGAGGCCGCTGCACAGGCCGCGTCCCTGGGGCTCAGCCCCGTGCCGGTTTTCCAGGCCGCCGCGCAGGACGGTGCAGAAGTGAAGAAGCCGCGCAAGGGCAGGCGCACTGCCGACGCACCACTGCCCGGGCTGTGGACCGAGCTTGCTGCCTGTGTGAGCGTGTCCGAGCGCAGCGGAGCACCGCTGGCCGGGGTCCTTGGACGGTATGCCGCTGCGCTCGAGGTCGGTCTGGACAACCAGGCGGCGCGGGAGACCGCGATGGCCGGACCGCAGGCAACGGTCCGGCTGCTGACCTGGCTGCCGGCGGGAGGGATGGGCCTGGGGTATCTGTTGGGAGCCGATCCCGTGGGCATACTGCTGGGGAGCCCGGTCGGCTGGCTGGCAGGGGCAGCAGGTGTGGTGTTGGCGCTGATTGGCCGAGTCTGGTCACGCGCCTTGGTACGTCAGGCAGCGGGCACCTGATGGCAGGAGCGCTGGTGGCCGTCCTGCTTGCCGCAGCTTTCCTGCTGCTTTTGGGGCCGGGATGGAACACAGCACCGGTACCGGTGCCTGCCGGTGGCTTCGGCGACCGGCGGGCACCGGGCCACCCTACTGTTCAGCGTGCCGGCATCCAGGATCCGGCGCTGATGCTGGATCTGACGGCCGCCATGCTGGAAGCCGGCCAGCCGCTGCTTCAGGCGCTTGCTGTGTTGGCCGATGTGGTGGATGCGGAAACTTCAGCGTGCCTGCGCCGGGTGCAGGCAGCACTGGAACTGGGTGCTTCCTGGTCCGCGGCGTGGGAACTGGCAGCACCGGGTCACGGCGGGTTGACCAACCCTGCAATGCACCTGCGCGAAGCACTGAGATTTGCGGCCACCACCGGGGCTCCGTCTGCTGCCGTTCTAGTGGCGGAGGCGGCACAAATTCGGCGCCGCCGCTCCCGGGAAGCAGAACGCCGTGCCGCGGCGCTGGGGGTCCGGCTCGTGGTTCCGCTGGGGCTGTGCGCGCTGCCGGCCTTTGTGGCCCTGACAGTAGTGCCGCTTCTGCTCTCCCTGCTGCCGTCCTTTCCTTGACACAGTGCTTGGCAACAGTGTGCTCGGCCGCGATGCTGCTCATCCTCCACAACCGACTCGGCCGCGGGAGTTATCCGGAACAGCGGCCTTGTTCCTTTTGCCCGTCAGGGAGCCGGTGAAAAATCGAATCACCGCCTCAAGAGAGGTGATGTTATTGCTGTCAGTCATCACATCAGGAGGAACCATGCCAGGCCTCAGCAGATCAGTTATCACCGCCCAGCGCGGCCGCAGCTACACGGGTGCGCCGGTCTTTGGAACGGAGGAAAACACGGGGAACAGGGCCGTCGGGGACCATGGGCGGGGCCAGGGAATGGGTACGGTGACCGTTCTCTACTCCGAGCCACCGGAGAGTATGCAGCCGGACCTGCACAACCGTGCGGCCCGCCGCCGAATGAGCTTCAGCGGCAGGGAGGCAGGCATGGCAACCGCCGAGTACGCCATCGCCACGCTGGCGGCCGTTGCCTTTGCCGCCCTGCTGGTTGCCGTGCTGGGAAGCGGAGAAGTGCGTTCCCTGCTCATGGGTCTGATCCGCAGTGCGCTCACCCTCGGGTAGCGGGTGAAGCGGAGGAATCGGCCGGCAGCCTGCTCACGCGGAGCGGTCACCGCCGAACTGGCTGTCGGCCTGCCCGCCGTGGTGCTGCTCCTGGCCGCTGTCTTGACGGGAGTGGCTGCCGGTGCAACCCAGCTGCGGGTGGAAGAGGCCGCGCGTGCGGCGGCACGGGAAATCATGCGGGCGGGCACCGCCGAAGCAGAGGACGCCGCCCGCCGGATCGCCGGACCCGGCGCACGGGTGAGCGTCTCGGCGGACGGCGAGTGGATGCAGATCGAGGTCAGCTCGTCTGTCCCGGCCCCGCTGCTGGATCGGCTGCCGCTCGAATTGACCGCCACTGCAGCGGCCCTTCCGGAGTCCCTGCCCCCGGGGAACTAGAACGCCGGGGAACCAGACAGCTCGGATCTGTGCCAGAAGAGAGGATCAACAAAACGTGCACAACGTGGGAACGGCTACTGCAGCCAGGAGGGGAAGGACCTCGGAACGGGGTGCGGGCACGGTTTTGGTGCTGGGCTGCGGGCTGTTGCTGCTGATTCTGTGCGCGGCCGTTCTGATGCTGCTGCAGACGGCGGTGGCAGCCGGCAGGGCTGCCACCGCCGCTGATCTGGCAGCATTGGCAGCCGCAGACACTGTCCGGGCACTCCGCATCGGAGATCCGTGTTGGGTGGCCGGAGAGGTCGCCGGACGCAACGGGGCCGTGCTGGCAGCATGCACGGTGGACGCCGGAAAGGGGACCGTCCAGGTGGAAACCGAAGTGCCGGTCCCGCTGCTCAATCAGCCGGCCACCGGGCATGCCCGCGCCGGGCCGCCGCCGTGAATGCTGTTCCGGCTTCAGCCCGCCTGCCGGGCCGCCGCCGAGGTTGAGGCTGCGGCTGCGGCCGGATCCGGGTGGTGGCCGGGAGCGGAATCCTTGTCCCGGGCGTTGTCCAGCAGCACCTGCAGCAGGGTCACCGCACCGGCCTTGGACAGCGGATTGTTCTTGTTTCCGCATTTGGGGGACTGGACGCAGGAGGGGCAGCCGCGCTCGCATTCACAGGCCCGGATGGCGTCACGCGTGGCGGTAAGCCACAGCTCGGCGGCTTCATACGCCCGTTCCGCAAAACCGGCACCGCCGGGATGCCCGTCGTAGACAAAAAT
The DNA here is from genome assembly GCF_040547315.1 of Arthrobacter sp. UYP6. NCBI lineage: Bacteria > Bacillati > Actinomycetota > Actinomycetes > Micrococcales > Micrococcaceae > Arthrobacter > Arthrobacter sp. UYP6. Next base: position 43,438 of record NZ_JBEPPM010000006.1, on the reverse strand, counting down.
GGTGGGCTTCTCGGTGTCAGCATGCAGGGCCGTGGAAACGCCGCCGATGTCCCAGCGGTCGGAGGTCGCGATCAGCGGCAGCATCCCGATGGAGGCATGCTCGGCGGCGTGAAGTGCTCCGGGGAAGTCCGCCGGAATCAGTCCCGCCCCGGTGAGCAGGTGCTCGTCAATGACAAACCACACCGCCTTGGTGAACAGTTCCTTGGCCTCAAGCTCCAGGGGTTCCTCGCCCAGGATCTCGTTGGAGATCAGGGCCTTTCGCTGGAAGGAGACCACCTGGGTGGTGACCTTGACGGTACCGAAGCAGACCTGGATCTCGCCCCAGTGCGAGGTCCGCTCGGTCTCAAGCACCTGGATCTGGGTGATGTCGCGGGCCTGGGTGTAGAACTCGGGGTTGCCGCGGGTCACCATGGCGCAGTGGTCCGCCTCATTGAGCTCATCCACCATGAACGTCTGCCCCTGGTGCACGTAGACCGCCCCGGTGTGGGCCTGATACTGGCTCTGTGGCGAATCCATGGTGCCCAGCAGCATCCCGGTGTCGGTCTCCACAATGTTGATCGGCCCGCCGCCGTCCGCCCGCAGGTTCACCATGGCGGCTGCGCTTTCCGAGTGGGTCCAGAACCAGCCCGAGGGCCGGCGGCGCAGGTACCCCTGGTCCACCAGCTGATCCAGCAGCCCGGCAGCGGTGGGGCCAAACAGCTCCCGCTCATCCGGAGTCAGCGGGATTTCAGCGGCCGCCGCGCAGAGATGCGGGCCAAGCACATAGGGATTGGAGGGATCAAAGACGGTGGCTTCCACCGAAATGTCGAAGATCGCCTCCGGATGGTGCACCAGGTACGTGTCAAGGGGATCATCGCTGGCCACAAAAGCCGCCAGCGCATCCTGCCCGGAGCGGCCCGCCCGGCCGATCTGCTGGAACAGGGAAGCCCGGGTCCCGGGCCAGCCAGCCACCAGCACGGCGTCGAGCCCGGAAATATCGATGCCCAGCTCCAGCGCCGAAGTGCTGGAAATCCCCAGCAGCTCGCCGCTGCGCAGCCGCCGTTCCAGTTCACGCCGTTCCTCGGGCAGATACCCCGAGCGGTACGCGGCCACCCGGTCCGGCAGCGAGGGATGCACTTCATCCAGCAGCCGGCGGGTGATGGTGGCAATGGTCTCGGCGCCACGCCGGGACTTGATAAAGGCAATCGTGCGGACCTGGGCGGCCACAAGATTTGCCAGCAGATCGGAGGTCTCGGCAATCACCGTCCGGCGTGAGCGCACCCCGTTTTCACCCTTGAGTTCCGTGAGCTGCGGCTCCCACAGTGCCACGGTGGTGGCGCCGTGCGGTGACGCATCACGGGTGATCGCGGTGACCTCGCCGCCGATCAGCCGCCCAAAGGACTGCGCCGGATCCGCGGAGGTCGCCGAAGCACCGATGAACACCGGATCGGCACCGTAATAACGGCAGATCCGCCGCAGCCGGCGCATAAGATTGGCAACATTGGACCCGAACACACCGCGGTAGCTGTGGGCCTCGTCAATGATCACGTATTTGAGCCGGCGGAAGAACCTCGCCCACCAGGCGTGGTTGGGCAGCACACCGAAATGCAGCATGTCCGGATTGGCCAGCACCAGATTGGCATGGTCCCGGATCCAGCGCCGGGCGCCGGTGTCCGTGTCGCCGTCGTACGTTTGTGCACGCACGGTGGGAAGCGCCAGCGCGTTCACTGCGGAGAGCTGGTCGGCGGCCAGCGCCTTGGTGGGGGCCAGATACAGGGCCACGGACCCGGTGGGCTCGAGGGTGACCCGGTCATCCAGTGCGGTGCGGTGAATCTCGTCCAGCACCGGCAGCAGGTACGCCAGGGACTTTCCGGAGGCCGTACCGGTGGAAATAATGGTGTGCCGTCCGGAGTGTGCGGCTTCAGCGGCTTCGATCTGGTGGCGCCACGGTTCGTGGACGCCCACCGTGGCGTAGGCGGCAACGACGTCGGGATGTGCCCAGTCCGGCCACGGAACCGGAACAGCCTGGCGGGCGGGGATTTCGTGGACATGGACCAGCTGTTCCGGGTCGGCACCGGAGCCGAGCAGGGGGATCAGGGAATCATGTAGGGCCACTGTGACATTCTCCCACCGGCCATCCGGGCCGCCGCCGTCTAACGTGCCCGCTCAGCCACAGGCTGAACCGAACCGGTCAGGCAGCACACGCCAAACGTCCCGGGTTAGAACCGTGGTTCGAACATCACCACGCTGGCCAGGTTCTCCCACCCCAAATACCGGTACAGCTCCAGCCCGTCCGCGGTGGCCACCAGCAGCCCGGCGTCGGCGTCGTGTTCCAGTGCCACCGCTGTCAGAGCGCGCATCACATAGCTGCCCAGCCCCCGGCGGCGGTACGAGGGCTCGGTGACGATGCGGTCATACACCGCGTACCCTTCCACAATGGCGACGCTGCCCCGTGCCGCCGGCTGGCCATCGGCCGTCACAGTCACGGTGCCCACAGGGCCGCTGCGCACCGTTTCCGACTCAAAGCCGTCCAGCGGCAGGGGATCCTCGATGTCCTGCCCGGCCATGTCCAGGGTCATGAAGGCCTCGTCGGCGGACCGGACATTCAGCCCGTACACAAGGGCGGTTCCGCGGGTTTCGTTCACGCGTTCGGTGACGATGGTGAAAAGGCGTCCGTGGCTCATCCGTGCCGAGGAAGCGAGTGCAGCGAACTCGTCATGGGAGGGCTCCAGGGCAAAGTACTCCCAGTCGTTGGTTTTGTCGTGCAGGAACGCCGCCGGGAAACGGCCCTCCCTGCGGGTCTGGTAACCGCGGGCCTGCGCCCAACCGGTGACCCAGGTTTCGAGTAAATCGTCGTTCAGCACTCTCATGAATGAACACTAACGGGGCGGACAGATGAAAGGTATGCGTGCTGATGAAAATCGGGGGCCCGCCCCGGTCTACCCTTGATGAGTGGCTTTGAACCGAATTGCACTGTATTACGCCTTCACGCCCCTCTCCGATCCGGAGGCGGTGCGCCTCTGGCAGCGCGCCCTCTGCGAGAAGCTGGGACTGCGCGGCCGGATCCTGATCTCGCCCGACGGGATCAACGGAACCGTGGGCGGCGAGCTTGGCGCCGTCAAGGCCTATGTGAAGGCGACCCGCGAATATCCGGCGTTCAAGAAAATGGACATCAAGTACTCCGAAGGCGGAGCCGAGGACTTTCCGCGCCTGAGCATCAAGGTCCGCGAGGAAATCGTCAGCTTTGGGGCACCCGGAGAGCTGTTAGTGGACGAGAACGGCGTGGTGGGCGGCGGCACGCACCTGCGGCCGGAAGAACTCCACGAACTGGTGGCGGAGAAGAAGGCCAGCGGCGAGGAAGTGGTCTTCTTTGACGGCAGGAACGCCTTCGAGGCGCAGATCGGCAAGTTCAAGGGAGCTGTGGTGCCCGACGTTGCCACCACCCACGACTTCATCGCCGAACTGGATTCGGGCAAGTACGACGACCTCAAGGACAAGCCGGTGGTCACCTACTGCACCGGCGGTATCCGCTGCGAGGTGCTGTCCTCACTGATGGTCAACCGCGGCTTCAAAGAGGTTTACCAGATGCAGGGCGGCATTGTGCGCTACGGCGAAACCTACGGCGACAAGGGGCTCTGGGAAGGCTCCCTGTACGTGTTCGACAAACGGATGCACACGGAGTTCACTGACGGCGCCGCCACCATTGGTCAGTGCGTGCGCTGCGGCGCGCCCACCAGCAAGTTTGAGAACTGCTCCAACCTCTCCTGTCGCAAGCTCACCTTGTACTGCGCGGATTGCGCCGCGGATCCGGCGACCCTGCGCTGCCCGGACGGCTGCACAGACTAGGGAAGCATTCTACTTCGAGACCTTGCCCATGAGTGCCGCGAGCGGGCGCAGGAAGAGAGGTCTGGCCAGGAACCAGGCAACCGCCATGACGGCGAGCGAGAGGACGAACAACCCAAAACCAAGCCAGCCGTCATCATCGCGAGCGGCAAACATGTGGTTAAGATTCCGCCGGGCACCGGTGCACAGCACCAGTACAACATGCATCACCACGAATCCGCTGAATGCGATCATTACCGGAAAGTGGATCCTGCGGGCCAGCTCGATCGGCAGGACCTTGTCCAACGAGCTGTTCGCCTTGGGCCAGGCCGGACTCATCCGGAGCCCGGTGGCTGCTGCCAGCGGTGCCGCGATAAAGATGATGGAGAAGTACGCGAGCACCTGAAGGGCGTTGTAGTTGACCCAGCCGTTCTCGATCGGCCAGTCCAGAGAGGCGTACTGCAGCGCAGTGCTCACCGCGTTGGGAAAGATGTCCCAGCTGGTGGGAACAACACGCATCCACGCACCGGTGACGAAGAGCAGTACTGCGAATACCAGCCCGTTGAGCAGCCACAGTGCATCAAGGCTCAGGTGAAACCACAGTTCGAGGCTGATCTTGGCGGGTTTGTTTCTGGTCCGGATCAGGCCGGTGTTCTTTCGCGTCCAGAATGCCTTGGGTCGTGCAGTTGTTCGGACCAGCCAGCCCGAGCGGATGATCAGCAGGATGAAAAACGCATTGAGGAAGTGCTGCCAGCCAAGCCACGCCGGCAAGCCTGCCGCGGCGTTTTCCGGCAGCGGGCTGTGGCCGGGATAATCAAGCAGGAAAGCCTGCACCGGGTCCTGCCCGCGGATCCACTTGGCGAGAAGCACAACCGCGGTCAAGGCCACTACGGTGATGATGATCCACTTGGCGAGCGTCATCCATTTGTTGGGTTCGGTCTTGGCCGCAGGGCCCGGGCTTGTCAGCAAAGGCATATCCCTCTCCTTTAGGCGCTGGCGCCGGCGGTGCGGCGTTCCAGGACGGCCGCTGTGAGCTGCGGCAGGATGGTGAACAGATCACCAACTATCCCGAAGTCTGCGATTTCGAAGATCGGCGCGGTCTCGTCCTCGTTGATTGCGACAATGCGATTGGCGGTCTGCATGCCTGCCCGGTGCTGGATCGCACCGGAGATTCCAACAGCAATATAGAGTTCCGGAGATACGCTGACACCGGTCTGGCCGACCTGATGACTCTGCGGGACATACCCGGCGTCCACGGCTGCGCGTGAAGCGCCCAACCCCGCACCCAGGGCCTCAGCCAGTTCATCGACTAGAGCAAAGTTCTCCTTGGAGCCGAGCCCGCGGCCTCCGGAGACCACAATCCGTGCAGAGCGCAATTCCGGACGTGATGAGCCGGATACCCGGGGGCAGGTTGACTCGATGGCTGCGGCCGCGCCGGTGGAAACCTCCAATGCCCTGATCCTGCTCTCCGGTTCATCATTGGAAGGCAGAGTGTCAGAGCCTCCGGAGCTAACGGTGATCAGAGCAATGCCGGCCCCGACGGCGGATTCCGTGGTGTAAGTGCCGCCGAAAACGGCATGCGTGGCAATGACGCGGCTATCCTCCCGGCGCAGGTCCAGCGCCTCAAGGATGACCGGGTTGGAGGTGCGTGCGGACAGGCGGCCAATGGTCTCGCGGGCATCGGCGCTGTTGGAAGCGAGAACGGCGAGCGGCTCGTACGCAAGGAGTGCGTCATCGAGCGCAGCCACGGACGCAGCGGCGACGTGGCTGGCAGCTGCCGGCGTCTCAGCGATGAAGACCGTGCCGGCACCCAAAGCGCCCAGTTCGGCAATGAGTTCAGCGCTGTTGCCCGGTGCGACCGCGACAACAGCTATGGGGTTTCCCAGTACCCGGGCCATGGCCAGCAGATGGCCGTTGCCTGCCCGTACGGATCCATCCCCGGCCAGTTCAATGTTTACCAGAATGTTGGTCATGAGAGGTCTTCCTTCAGATCAGGTTTTCGGTCGCGAGGTACGAGGCCAGCAGGGTAGCTGCGCTGCCGTCGTCCACGATCTTGGTCCCGGCGGTCCGGGAGGGGCGCGCTGTGGCGTTGAGCACGATATTTCCGGCCTGGTGTTTGATCGGGGAAAGTCCGAGCTCATCGGCGCTGTGGACCGCGACGGGTTTGCGCTTAGCCGTCATGATGCCCTTGAACTTGGGAAAGCGTGCCTCGCCGGAGCGTTCGGTGACGGAAATTACCGCGGGAAACGGGGATGTAATGATTTGGGTCCCATCCGTGTTTTCCCGTTCCCCGCGGATGACGGCGCCGCTGAATTCCACGGAGTTCAGCGGGCCCAGGAAGGGGAGTCGGAGCAGCTCGGCCACCATGGCTGGGACCACGCCGCCGCGCCCGTCTGTGGATTCGTTACCAGCGATAACTAAGTCGAAACCCTGGCCATGCAGGCAGACAGCCAGAGCGCGGGCCGTGGTGAGTGCGTCGGCACCCGCTAGCACGTCGTCGGTGACGTGAATCGCAGAATCGGCGCCCATGGAGAGGGCTTTACGCAGTGCTTCGGTGGACGTTCCCGGGCCCATGGTCACCACCACAATTTCTACGCCCTTTTCTGCGTCCTTGCTGCGCAGAGCGACTTCGAGCGCGCGTTCGGTGATTTCGTCTGCGACGCGGTTACCGAGGCTGCGGTCAACTGATCCGCTGGCGGTGAGGTGCCGGTCTTCCTCAGTATCCGGGACCTGCTTGATGAGTACTGCAATTTTCATGGTTATCTACTCTCTGCCGTTGACGACGCTAAGCCGTTGCCGTTTCGGATTCTTGAATTTCCTCCGCTGGGGCTGCACCACGCCGGATATATGTGCCGCGGTCAAGCACTACTGTGTCTTTGACCCGAACCTGAAAGAGAGCACCGGTTTCGGTCAGCCAGATGCTGGTAGTCAGTTCATCGCCCGGGATTACAGGGGAGGCAAAGCGGACGCTAAGCGATCCGAAGACATCAGGATCGGAATTTGAAATGCGTTCCATTAAGGTGCGTGCCGCAAATCCCATGGTGCACAGCCCGTGCAGGATCGGTTGGTCAAAGCCGACCTTGGCCGCAACCGCTGGGTCCGAGTGCAACGGATTCCGGTCCCCATTGAGGCGATAAATCAGGGCCTGGTCCAGTGAGGTTTTTTGGATGTCAACATAATCCGCGGGTCGGTCGGGTACTTCCCATGTGTCCCGGGGTGCCGGCCCGGAACCGAAGCCGCCCTCTCCGCGGATAATCATTGAGGTGACGGAAGTGGCCACGGGCTCCCTCGTATGTACATCGAGCAACTGGGTGGTGAGGTCGATGATGGCATTTTTACCCTTGTCATGGACGGCGCTCATGAAGCTGAGAGGAATCACCGTGCCGGAGGCAGCGAGGGTGCGGTGCAAGGTGATGCTCTGCCCGCCGTGCAGGATCTGTGACAGTTTGAAGTCTCCGAGCTGTTCCATGGACCCGCCCGAGCCTCCGAGCACGACTGCGAAAGTCGGCAGCACACTCTGCTCAACCCCGCGGGAATTTTCGGTGGTAAAGGCAAGGTTCCTTACCTGGTCACGTGCCCCTGCGCCGACGCTCAAGGCGTAGAGGATTGCATCCTTCGAGTCCCAGGAGACAGGGACCCCCTCGGTGACGCTCCCGATGTTCTGTCCATAGATCGCCATGGCGTTTCCTCTTTTCCGAGGCTCATGAGAGCTCTGTTGCCGTGTGGCCTAGCTGGAGGCGAAAGTGGCGTGAATCACCGCAATACTATAACCAGATTCTAGTTATTGTCTATGGCAGCGCTGGCAGCCTTGAATGGATGTACCGGAACCTTGTTTCCGGGTCGACCCAGGGTGCCGCGGCGGATATCGCGTTCCGCTGCAGTTTCCGGAATCCACTGCACAGGATTGCGACGCATCATGAGTGCCACCGCCACGGAAAGCGCTGCAAAGATGAACACGAAAATAAAGGTGGAGCTAATGCCTTCCTGCGCAACAAGTGTGGTTGCCGGGTCCTGGTAGCTGGCCAAAATGTATGCGCCAATGGCAGTAGCGGTGGACTGGCCTACATTGCGGACCATAGTGTTTGTTCCCGCTGTTTCAGAGGTGTGCGTTGCCGGCACCGCCTCGATGAGGACATTCGGCAGGGCGCCGTAGGTGAGCGAGATTCCGATGCCGTTCAGGCCCATGGCAATGACAAACACCGCCACATTGCCGAAGGTGAGCAGGATCAGCGGTATGACTAGTGCCATCAGTGACAACCCGGTGATGAAGACCGCACGTGCGCCGTACCGGAAAGCAAGCTTTCCGCCCAGCGGAGAGAAGAAATAGCCAATCATTGCGGTGGCGCAGCTAAAGACGCCGGCAGCGGTAGCAGTGAAACCCAGCCCAAAACCTAGCGAGGACGGATACTGCATGATCATTTGCGAAGGAACGGCCACGCCGCCGATGGGGCCTATTGCGGCGAGCATTGTCGCGGTCATGACCAGGGCGATCTGGCGGTTCTTGAACATCCGCAGGTTCACGATCGGGGATTCTACGCGCAGCTCCCACCAGATCCACACCGCAGCAACGGCGATGCCCATGCCAATCAAGCCAATGAACTGCGTCGAGCCGAAACCGGTTTTTGAACTGCTGGAGAGCCCCAGCAGGATGGCGCTTACGGCCACCGGCAGCAGGACTGAGCCAAGGTAATCCGGCTTCTCCTTGCTGGCCCCCACATTGTCACGTGGAATGACGAACTGGATACTGACGGCGGCAATGATTGCCAGTACCGCGGCGAAGGCGAAGATTCCGTGCCAGGAATAGACATCAATCATGAGTCCTGCGATCAGGGCCCCGCCGGCACCGGCGATGAGTGCCGATGCACCGATCATCGAGACACCCACTGGAATCTGTTTTTCGTTAAGGTGCTCGCGTGCCAGGCCGAAGGCCAGTCCCATCACTGCGCCCGCGACACCTTGGATTGCGCGGCCCAAAATGATCATGCCTAACGAACCCCCCAGCAGCGAAACAAGCGAGCCGATTCCGGCGATGATCAGGACTACAACCATGACCTTCCGCCGGCCGTACATATCACCAAAACGTCCACCCATGACTCCGGCCGAGGCTGAGACCAGCAGGTAGGCAGTGACAACCCAAGCGACGGTATTCGCATCGACCTGAAAATCCTTGATCAGGGTCGGCAGCGTGACGTACATCATTGAAAGTTCAAAGGCTGAGACGATCTCGGCCAGAATCAGAACTGCCACAATCGGGGCGAATCCTGGACGCTTGAGTATCCGTGTGCTGGAGGACATCTTTGTCCTGCCTTTCGTGTGAAGGAACGCGGCGCCGTGAGAAGGAAGAATCAAACGGCGGTGGAGCAGGCAGCTTCGGAAGAGAGGATCAGCCGTTTCCGTAGGCCACTGATTTGGTCCAGAAAAACTCCTCGAGTCCCTCCAGGCCGCCCTCGTTGCCGTTGCCGGAATGGCCGATGCCGCCGAAGGGGCGTTCAGCCACCGCATTTGGCGCACCATTGACGACCACTTCACCGGTTTCCAAAGCCTCAGCAAGCCTGATGGCCCTGCGGGCATCTCCGGTCCAGACATAGCCGGAAAGTCCGTAGTCAGTGCTGTTGGCCAGAGCCACGGCCTCGGCTTCATCGCTGAAGCGGGTGATTGCCAGCACCGGTCCGAAAACCTCTTTCTGTGCCAGTTCGCTGGCGGGATCGACGTCGGCCAGAACAGTGGGCGGGTAGAAGAAGCCGCCAGCTAAATCGCCGGCGAGCCGCTGCCCCCCGGTTATCAAATGTGCGCCCTGTTCCTGCGCCCGAGAGACCATCGAATCGATGCGGTCGATTGCTGCCTCATTAATGACCGGCCCGCAAATGGTGTCAGCTTCCTGAGGGTTGCCTACCTTGAAGGATGAGGCGAGGGCGCCGACCGATGCAACGAACGCGTTATAAATCGAGTCCTGGACCAGCAGCCGGGTGGGAAGGGCACAGGCCTGTCCACTCATGATGCCGAAGGCCATGAACGTGGCATGCATGGCCGCTGCCTCGAGATCAGCATCCGCGAAGACTAGATTGGCTGACTTTCCGCCCAGCTCCAGCAGCACCGGTTTGAAGGTTTGTGCGCACGCAGTAGTGATTTTGCGTGCCGTCTCCGGTCCGCCCGTAAAAGTCACCTTTTTGACCAGCTTGTGCTCGACCAGGGCGGCCCCAGCCTCGGCGCCACCGGGAACGATGTTGAGCACACCCTCCGGGATGCCCGCTGCCGTGACCAGATCCGCAAACAGCATGGCGCTAAATGGAGTCAGCTCGCTGGGTTTGACCACCATGGTGTTCCCTGCGGCGAGTGCCGCTGGAACCTTCATGGACAGAGACATCAGGGGTGCGTTCCATGTGATGATTGCACCGATCACCCCATAAGGCTGGCGCAGCGTGTGCCCAAAGGACCCACCTGCACCAGCGACCGAGGTGATCCGGCCCAGTGGGAGCTTGTCAGCCCAGCCAGCGTAGTATCTGATCCATTCCACCGCGGCGCTCACTGTGGCCTGCGCGGTGGAGCGGGCCGTGCCGTTGTCCGCGATTGCCAACTCGACAAAGTCCCTGGTGTGTTCTTCCACCAGCTGCGCCAGCTTCAGGAGAGCCCGTGACCGGGTTCCGGCGGGAGTCGCTTTCCATAGAGCAAATGCCTCATGCGCGGCATTGACGGCGTCGTCGACGTCGGCGGCACCTGCCAGCGGGATCTGTGCGTCAGGCCGGCCGGTGACGGGATTGACATGATGATGGATGCCAACGCCGGTGTTCCGGGCTTCGCCTCCAATGCGCAGGGTGACTGGCGGCAGGACAAAATCGGTAGTGGCCGCCATGTCAGCTCTCCGGTTCGTAGCGCAGCATGGTGATCCCGGCGTCAGGGTAATCACAAAAGACGGGCTTCACCCGCATACCCACCCGGATGTCATCGTGGGCAACGTTGATAAGTTCAGTGGAAAATTTTGGCCCCTCGTCCCACTGAACCACCGCGAGTACCAGAGCACCCTCGCCCGAGAAGTGCGGGGACACCGGGCGTGTCGACACGGTGTAGGTATAGAGGGTTCCGGCTCCGGAGATCTCACGCCATTCAAGGTCATCAGCCAGAGTTCCGGGAGCCAGCGGACGCGGGTAGAAAATGTATTCCCCCAGAGAGGGAGAGTACTGGATGCGGATTCGATGCTCAGCCAACGCGTCCCAGAAGGGCTTGGTCAGCGGAGTTGGAACCGGCATAGGACGCTGCAGGACAGGTGGGGTATATACAGTGCTCATGGTGTTGCTCCTATTCGCCTTCGAGGATCAGTGCTGTTTGCTCGCTCATGATGCCGCCGTTGCCGGTCACAAAGGCCCGGTTGCAGTCTGTGACCTGCGCTTCTCCGGCGCGGCCCATGATTTGGCGCACTCCGTCGATCACGTGATGCATGCCACCGGCAATTCCCGCCTGGCCGAAGGAAAGTTGTCCTCCGGCGGTGTTCATCGGGAAATCCCCGCGGAAGGTTAGATCATGGTCGTTGACGAACTGCATGCCCTTGCCCTTCTCCGCAAAGCCGGCATCCTCAAGGCTCATCAGTACGGTGATGGAATAGCAGTCGTAGATGGAAACCATGTCCACCTCGCTGCGTTCAATGCCTGCCATCGAGAAGGCCTGGTCTGCCGCGTGAATCATCGGCGAGTACATCAGGTCTTTTGCATAGGTTGGGGTTTTGTAGGGAACCCGTTCCCCGAAGCCCTTGATCCATACGGGGCGGTTCTTGGACTTGGCGACAAGATCCTTGTTCCCGATGACAATTGCCGCCCCGCCCTGGCATGGCATGACGATTTCAAGCATGTGCAGCGGGTCGGCGACCATGGGGGAGGCCAGCACATCCTCGATGGTGATGGGCTTGCCGTGGAACACAGCATCCGGGGTGGAGCAGGCATTTGTGCGTTGATCCACTGCGATCTTCGCCATGGCTCGTTCGTCGTAGCCGAATTCGTAACCGTAACGCTTTGCGATCTGGCCGTAGGGACCGTTTTGTCCCAAGTTGCCATAGGGGATCTCAAATTCGGCCTGCGGTGAGCCGTAGGCGTTGGAGGAGGCGCCGAAATACATCTTGTCGTCCATCACGAAGGGTCGGCGTGAATCGGTCGGCACATCGTGTGTGCCGGGGAACGTGACGAGCACGGCGTCGCACAGTCCGAGCTCCACCGCCGCTGCTGCACGCCAGACCGCGGCAGCGGAACCTGCTCCGCCGAGATCGACGATTTCCGCAAAGTTTGCGTTGATGCCCAGGTATTCCGTGATGGTGGAGGGCACAAACATGCTGGCCTCCCCGATCAGTGGAGTCACGATGCCGTTGATATCAGCAGCGTCCAGTCCGGCGTCGTCCAATGCTGCTTTGGATAGTCTGGCCCACTGCTCCAGGTTGAAGGTTTTTTCCCGCGCGAGCTTACGTTCGGGCGGCAGTTCGAAATAGCCAAGGATCGCGGCTTCTCCACGAAGTCCCATAGGTTTCTTCTCCTCATGATTGTTGATGTGCGCGAGGTGTCCGTGGCCTGTTTTTAGGTGCACGGAACCAGGGCTGGTTACTTGGTAGCTGCCGTGTTGCGCCTGCAGTGGCAGCGGAATTAGCCGTCTGTGACGGGAAGCCGGGTATGCAGCGCGGAAATCCGAATCCCCAGCTCGGGGTGGAATGAGCCCGAAGCGAGCATTTTCAGTAGCCCGGCAAACTCCGGTTCCGCCCGCTTGTGATTCTCCGGGACGGTCCCAAGGGCTTTGAGGCCGGATACTCCGGCGGAGCTGGTGGTTTCCTGCAGAACCAGATCAGCTCCCGCCTGCCATCTGAAGACGCTGACTGGTGGGTCACCCGATTTGACGGGAAGGTCAATACGAACCGCGCCGAGGACGTCCTGTAGCATCCTCGCTGCGAGCTGCAGATTCAGGACCTGCCCGAAGACAACGGGCAGCCCGGCCTGCGGGGTATCAGCTTCCTCCCATGGACAGGCAGCGTTGAGCCCGCTGCTCTCCTCTGTGAGCTGCTCCGGTGACCGCGGGGTCTGGACCAGCTGGGCAAGGAAGCCAAGGCCTGTGTCGCGAGGATGCAGGAATGCCTCCCGCCATAGCGGGTGTTCGGTATTGACCAGAATGGGTTCGACTCCGGCCTTCTGTGCCCCTTCGATGGCAGCATGGATATTGTGCACCTTAAAGGTGATGTGATGCGGAGCCGCATTCCCGCCGTTGCCGGAGAGGAAACGCTGGACGAAGGAGTCGGGCGAGCGGCCTGGTTCCAGCAGTTCCAGCCGCATGTCCTCTGCCAGGGTCAGCTGACAGGGATTGAAAGCAGAAGTTGTGAACCCGCTTGCAAAGCGGGTCCCCAACTCTCGATGCAGCATCTCCCCGGCAGGACCCCAAGAGGGAACGGCGAAGGCCACATGGTCCAGTTCGTGGGCGCTCATGAGAGGACCCGGGGTGATGGGTGAGCTAGTGGTCCGCTGCGTCGACCTGTTCCAGCCGCAACCCGATCATCGCCACAAAACGGTCCAGAATGCGCTGGGCTTCCGCCATGGTCTTGTTGCCGACCAACAGCCGAGCAACCAGATCCATGAGGACGGCCCAGACCATGGCAGTGATATCCGCTGCTTCGTCCGGCGGTAGTGCCGAAAAGTCTGCATGAATCGGCTCTTCGAGTACCAGACCAAGCTGATGCATGAGATCCGAAACATCCGGATCGGAGGAGGTGCGCAGCATGAAAATTGCGTTGTAAAAGTTGGGCTGTTTCTCGAAAGCTGCGAGGGCTGTCCTCAGCCGTTGGGCAACACGCTCGGTGGTGCCCAAATTTTCCGCCCAGATCTGGTCCGCGGAGCTGAACGGGACGCTCCAGTCGTAGACGACGTTTGCGTAGAGGTGTTCCTTGGAGGTGAAATAACGGTACAGCGTTCCCAACGCAACGTTCGCCTCGGATGCCACATCTCGAATTTGGATCGATTCGTAGTCGCTGCCGCGAAGCAAGGTCTTGGCAGCATCCAAAATCCGCTGCCGTCGCTCCACCTGGTATGCGGGCAGCGCGATAGTTTCGCGCGTCAATTGCCGAACCATCGTTTGCCTCCTGCTCCGGGACCCAGTGAAGAGCCAAAGATATCACCGCCTCTCCGGACGCTAGGTCAGGGCGCACCGGGTTACCCGACCTTCCAACGAATCAGGGCGTCCAGCGCCTCGATCTGGTTTCCAGCGACCCGCAGCGGGTTGATTTCCAGTTCCTCCAGTTCATCACCGAGTCCCACAGCAATCTGCGAAACACCGAAAATTACCGCTGCCAGTTCGTCCAGATCTGTGGGCTCACCGCCGCGGAAGCCGGTGAGCAGCTTGATTCCCCGGAGTGAATCGAGCATTCGACGGATTTCGGCCGGACCCACCGGGAGCAGGCATACCGCGGAATCCTTGAGCAGCTCAACCATGACACCGCCGAAGCCGATGGCGAGCACCAGACCCCACTGGGGGTCACGGACCACCCCCACCAGCAATTCGTTGCCGGCGGGGCGCATCGGTGAAACAGCGACGCCTTGGACACGGGCATCAGGTGCCAGCTTCGCCACCGACGTGCGGATAAACAGATAAGCATCAGTCACCGCCTCGGCATCCTGAAGCATTAGCCGGACCCCGCCGACCTCGGTTTTGTGGGCGATGTCTTCAGACGCAATTTTCAGGACTACCGGATAGCCCATTGATTCTGCGGCGGCTACGGCTTCCTCCGCGGAAGCCGCTATGAGAGCGGGGACATAGGGCACCCCATGGCTGCGCAGGAATTCGCCGCTCTGTACTTCTGTCCATCTTTCCGTGTTTTCGGGCTTGGCAATGGCAGGTGCCGCAGGCACGGCGCCGTCTGCAGCAATCTCGGCTGCGCGCTTTCCCCACCAGGCGCTGCGAGCTGCGGCTGGAATGCCCCGGTCAAACGAGTCGGAAGCGTGCGGGTAGCCGTGCTCGGCGGCATAGGCACGGCCAAACTCAGTGACCTCGGTGGGCAGGAAGCTCATCGCTATGACCGGTTTGGGGGAGGACGTGAGTTGGCGCAGCATCTCATCTTGCGTCACTCGGTTCATGTCCGCGATGGCCCGGCTTGCCGGCCAGGATCCGTTGACCACCACAAAGTCGTAGTTCGGATCATCGATGAAGCACTGGGCTGCCTTGGTAAGAATGCTCGGGTCAACCGAGATATAGCCGGTAGTATCCAGCGGGTTGTTGACCGTGGAGAAGGATGGCAGGCCGGCGTCGTGTAGGCCCTGCACCGTGCTTGGGTGCGGGGTTGGCAGCTCCAGCCCCGCGGTCTCGGACTTGTCGGCCACAAGCGCACACATGGCCCCGGACCCGGTGACTACGCCCATGCGGGGACCGGGCAGTGCGCCGTAGGCTTCGATGAGCCCGGCAGTGGCTACAAGGTCCTCAATGTTCTCCACCCGGATGACGCCGTGCTGCCGGCAAGCGGCGTCGATGACGGTGTCATCGCCTACAAGCGATCCGGTATGGGCAGCGGCCACACGGGCCGAAGCTTCGCTGCGCCCGGCTTTGAAGATGACGATGGGTTTGCCAGCGGCGCGAGCCCGGCCCGCCACATCGAGGAACTGTGCCGGATCCGAGATCTGTTCCAGATACGCGGCAATGACCTTGGTATCGGGGTCATCAACGAGCACGCTCATTACATCGATCGCAGAAATCATGGCCTCGTTGCCGACAGTTACCGCAGTGGAACACCCCACGCCGCGCGATGCCATGTAGGGAAGCAGATAAATGGCCAGCGCGCCGGACTGGCTGGCGACCCCCACACCTCCGCTGATCATAGGCATCTGTGTCATATGGCTGAAGGCGGCAACTTTGGCATGGGCGTTGATGAAGCCGAGGTTGTTTGGGCCCAGAATCAGCTGGTCAGCCTCCTGGGCCCGCCGAACGAGTGCATCCTGGAGCGCCATGCCCTCAGCTCCGGCTTCACCCAGCCCTGAGGCGAGCAGAACCAAGTTACGGATACCCTTGACCCGGGCTTCTTCGAGGATGGATTCCAGCGAGTTTGTACCGGTGAGTACGATGGCCAAATCCGGTGTTTCTGGGAGATCTGCGATCGAGGGGAACGAGGTTTGTCCATGGCATTCCTCGCCGCGGCGGTTCACGAGGTACAGGTCTCCGTCAAAGCCGCCGGAGACCAGGTTGGTGAAGGTGAAGTGGGACCAAGCGGACTTGGTGTTTGCTCCGATTATGACGATTGATTTTGGCGCGAGAAGTTCGCGCAGCCGGGCGGGGCTGAGATTCTGGATGCTATCGGTCTCGCTTGTCAACGTTGTCATGCGAAACGGCTCCTTTCAGTGGAACGTGGATGTGGGATGCAGCGTGATCTGCGGGGCGAAATGCGGTGCCGTCAACCGCGCGGGAGGCCAAGGATTCGTTCAGCGATGACATTAAGCTGGATTTCCACTGTGCCGCCGCCTAGGAGGACTTGCGGAACGGAAAGCTGCCCGGTGACGGCGTCACCGGGAGCCTGGGCAAAGAGCACTCCCGGCCCGGCCAGAGCTAGGGCCAGAGAAGCGGCCTCACGGGTCAGCCGGGCATGCGCCACTTTGGCCAGAGAGGAGCCGGCTCCTGGTTCCATACCGTTGACCTGGCGGAGTGTCTCACGCAGGTTCAGCGCACCGATCGCCGAGCTAACGGCCGCGACGCGGCCAAGTGAGGCGAAAGCCTCGTTCCGGCTTCCTGCGTAGTTTCCCTGACGGATCAGTGCGCGCAGGGCATCCTCTGTTCCCACCGAAACACCGGAGGAAATTTGGGTCCGTTCATTCTGAAGCGTCGTGGCGGTGATACGCCAGCCTTGGCCGGGGTCGCCCAGGAGGTAAGCATCCGGCACGAAGACCGAGTCGAGAAAGACCTCATTGAACTCTGAGTCGCCGGTGGACTGCTGCAGCGGACGGACATCCACGCCGGCGCTTGCCATGTCGATGAGAAAGTAGCTGAGCCCTTTGTGCTTGGGCACATCGGCATCGGTACGGGCCAGACAAATTCCCCAGTCGGCTTCGTGGGCGCCGGAGGTCCAGACCTTTTGCCCTTTGAGCTGCCAGCCGCCCTCTACCTTGATGGCGCGCGTGGCCAAGCCTGCCAGATCGGACCCTGCACCCGGTTCGGAGAAGAGCTGGCACCACATCAGTTCGCCGCGCAGCGTGGGCAGAGCAAACTGTTCCTTGATCTCTGCGCTGCCGTAGGCCAAGATTGTCGGCATCGCCCATTCCCCGATCACAGATGAGGGTGGTGTTAGATTGCGGCGGCTGTATTCCTGAGAGATGACCACTTGCTGGGCAGGTGTTGCGCCCAGGCCATAGGGGGCCGGCCAATGCGGAGCCGCCAGGCCGCTTTCGGCGAGAAAGCTGCGCTGCGAGCCGCGTGAGTACCAGCGGCCGCCGTCGTGTTCATTTGTCAGTTCTCCGGCGGTATCTAGCAGCTCGCCAATACGTGCGCGGAAAGCTGGATCCTCATCGGGCAGCTCAATATCTATGCGGCGGTCCTGATCAAGTGCGATCTGGCCCAGCGATGCGAAGCGCTCACTCAAGGGCGCCACCTGTGCTCCCAGAGTCATGGCGCGGCGCCAGTAGAGGTGGGCATCATGCTCCCAAGTAAAGCCGATTCCGCCCAAAATCGTGACGGCTTCCGTGACCGCTTCAACGGAGGAGATGATGGCTGCCTGTAGCGCTGAGTTGGTGGCCAGCTTCTGCTGCTGCTCGTCCTGGTCAAGGGACACCACTGCGGACCAAGCCGCAGCGGTGGCTAGCTCGGCGGAGATAAGCAGGTTGGCGCACTTGTGTTTGATGGCTTGGAAGGAGCCGATGGGGCTACCGAACTGTTCGCGCAGCTTGGCATAGTCGGCGGAGGCCTCCAGCGCCCAGCGCATGATGCCGGAGGCTTCAGCGGCGAGCAGGCCCGCCTGCAAGGCCTCCACATACGTCAGGCTTAGGCCTTCCAAAACCGTCTCCGGATCAATGCTCACACTGGACAGCTCAAGGGTGCCGGCGTCCCGGGTGAGGTCGGTACA
This sequence comes from Arthrobacter sp. UYP6, assembly GCF_040547315.1. Classification (NCBI taxonomy): domain Bacteria; kingdom Bacillati; phylum Actinomycetota; class Actinomycetes; order Micrococcales; family Micrococcaceae; genus Arthrobacter; species Arthrobacter sp. UYP6. Next base: position 25,587 of record NZ_JBEPPM010000006.1, on the reverse strand, counting down.
AACGGCGGGTATACGGGTAACCCCAGCGGCATGGACGTCGATCAGCGCGAAGCGGGCAACGCTCTCAACATAGAACCCTATAACCAGGAGGTCTGCCGCCAGGAGCGACAAGACCGGTGCTGTTCCGCTAAGGGCCCACCCATCTGCGGACGCCGTGGCGTCAATCGTGGTGGCAGGGAGAACGAGGGCACCCCGGGCTCCGGCCGCAAAGCTGCTCAGGCCACGTCCTGAGGCTTTGCAATCGTCTGCGGCAGCGACGGCGGCGCTGGCGAGCACTGTTGATGTAAATGCCCCTGGGACCAGCCGGCGGGCAAATTCCTCCACCACAATTGCGGTGTCCGCAACCGTTCCGCCTTGTCCGCCGTGTTCTTCCCCTATATGCAGGGCGTGCAGGCCGTTGTCCACCAGCTCATTCCAAAACGGTGCCGGCTCCCCTGACGCGTAGGCCCGGTGCTGCTCCCTCGTTGCGGAAAGGCCAGCGAAGCGTTGGGCAAAATCGGAAGCCGTGGCACACAGATCGGTGTGCTCCTCGGTAAGGGCTAATGCCATCTGATGACTCCAATGTCATGGACTCGCAGGGTGGGTCAGGAGACCGGGCTGTGTCCGTGGTTATTCAATGAACTGAAACTGGACTCTAGTTCATAACATGTGACGTAGGCAACACTTCAGGGGAACTGTTTTCCTCTCCGGCTTTTGGCACGAGCGGCATTCCGGCACCCGCATGCACCGCGGAGGGCGTCCACCGTGGCTCCCGGCGGCGGCGTTACCTCCTCACTGTCCCGGGGTCCTTCACCGGCTGGGAACGGCAGCAGCACGGACCGGGACAGGCCCGGAATTAGGGTCCGCCGTCACCAGCCATAAACTGGGGAGGTGACTGATTTCGCCGGTGTACCGGATGCACCCCAGAGTTCCGACCTGCCCCTGCTCCAGGCTCTTGCCACGGATTTGGCGGCGGCACACTACTCGGTGGACGGAGTAGCGGACTTCCTGGGGGAATCCGCCGCCGCCGCACTGGGCCGTGATCAGCTGGTGCCGGCGATCCTGCGCTGCCGGGAAGAAGCGGCCAACGAGGACCCGGCGCCGGTCTCCGTCCTGATCCGGTTATGGCTTGCCGGGGAAGAGGTGGATGCCGCGGCGCTGGATGCCGCATTGCCGCGGACCGGGGTCCGGGGGCTGCTCACCCTGGGGCTGCTCGAGCCGGCGGTGGCAGGGGGCGGGGCAGCTGCGGATTCCGCACTCCGGGAAAATCTGCTGCACGGCTTCTTCCGTGCCGCGGTTGATCTTCGACCGTATGAAATTGCCGGTGCAGAGGATGCAGACGACGACGCCGCCTCCGAGACAGACGACGACGCCGCCGGGACCAATCTTTGGGTGGCTAGCGATCTGGGCGCGCATCAGCGTCCGGGCGTGCTGCGTCACGACCATGTGCTGGGCATCGGACAAGCGTCGCTGAGCCTGGCGCAGCTGACCATCCGCCGCCCGGTGGGGCGCGCCCTGGACCTGGGCACCGGCTGCGGCATCCAGGCGTTCCACCTGCTCCGCCATGCCCGGCACGTCACGGCTACCGATATTTCGGAACGGGCGCTCGCCTTCACCCGTTTTAACCTGCTGCTGAACGCACGCGCCCTGGACCTGGACCCGCAGCAGCTGGAAGACCGGGTCTCCCTGCGCCTGGGCAGCCTGCTGGAACCAGTGGCTGGTGAGCAGTTTGACCTGGTGGTCTCCAACCCGCCGTTCGTCATCACTCCCCGGGACCGGCATCAAGTACAGGCAGACCGTTTCACCTACCGCGACGGCGGCCTGGCCGGCGATGAGATCGTGGCCACGCTCGTGCGGACCCTGCAGGATGTGCTGGTTCCGGGCGGAACAGCACAGATGCTGGGCAACTGGGAGATCCAGGCCGCCACGGAAAATGCAACGGGTGCCGGTGACAAGGCCTGGACACCGGCGGAATCAGAGCGTGATCTTGCCGACACCGCGGCTTCGGAAACCAGCGAAAACGGGGCGGCCCGCTGGTCCCGGCGGATCGAGTCCTGGCTGCCTCCGGAAATGGACGCCTGGGTGATCCAGCGCGAAGTCCTGGAGCCTGCCGAATACGCTGAGATGTGGCTGCGGGATGCCGCCGAGAACCGGGACCGCGCCGAATACCTGACCTCCTATGCCGCGTACCTCGCCGATTTCGCCTCCCGGAACGTGGCCGCCATCGGCTTCGGCTCCCTGTTCCTGCGCCGGCGTCCCGTTCCGGAGGGTGCTCCGTTGCGGCGTTTCGAAGAGATCACCCACCCGCTGGAACAGCCCGTTGGGCCGTATTTGGGCGCCGCCGTCGAGCGGTTTGACTGGCTCGCCGGGCATCCCTCGCTGGCTGATGTCCATCTGGAGGTGGCCGACGACGTCACCGAGGAACGCCACTCACGTCCCGGCGCGGAGCATCCCGGCGTCATCCTGCTGCGGCAGGGGGCTGGGCTGCGGCGGACCAACCTGATGAGCACCGAACTGACCGGCTTCGTGTCCGCCTGCGACGGTGAACTCTCCGTGGGGCAGATCATTGGCGCCCTGGCCGCGCTCCTGGACCGCACGGATCCGGGCTTTGCGGCAGGTCTGGAATCCGAGGTCCGCAATCTGGTGCTGGACGGATTCCTCCTTCCCGCAGCAGGCTGAAGCCCGCCGGAGGGGCTCCGGCATTTTGGCTGCCTCGTCAGCAACTCCCATTCAATGCAGTTACCCTAGTGCTGGGGCATCCCGCATACTGTCTGAGGATGAACCGGGCCGGGCAGCAGAGCCCAAGGCGCAACCCCATACCTTGAGAACCACCTTCGTTACGTAGGAGAACAGTGCCAGTTAAGGCGACGGACAAGAAGACCGGCAAGAAGAAGTTAGTCATTGTCGAGTCTCCCGCCAAGGGCAAGACGATTGCCGGCTATTTGGGGGAGGGCTTCGAGGTGACAGCCTCCATGGGGCATATCCGCGACCTGCCGCAGCCCTCCGATCTGCCCGCCGAGCTGAAGAAAACAGCCGTGGGCAAGTTTGCCGTGGACTTGGACAACGACTTCGAGCCGTACTACGTGGTGTCTGCGGACAAGAAGAAGAAGGTTGCCGAACTCAAGGCTGCCCTGAAGGACGCCGACGAACTCTATCTCGCAACTGACGGTGACCGCGAAGGTGAAGCCATTGCCTGGCACCTGCTCCAGGTGCTCAAGCCCAAGGTTCCGGTGCACCGCCTGACCTTCCCCGAAATCACCAAGGAAGCCATCCAGCGCGCCCTGCTGGAAATGCGCGACGTCGATGTGGCCATGGTGGATGCACAGGAAACCCGCCGCATCCTGGACCGCCTCTACGGCTACGAGATTTCTCCGGTGCTCTGGCGTAAGGTGGCCCGCGGCCTGTCCGCCGGCCGTGTCCAGTCCGTAGCTACCCGCCTGGTGGTGGAGCGCGAGCGTGAACGCATGGCCTTCCGTCCCGCGTCCTACTGGGACCTGCTGGGAACCTTCGCCACAGGTGCCGCCGAATCCTTCAAGGCCAAGCTGGTTGCCGTGGACGGTGCCCGCGTGGCCACCGGCAAGGACTTCAGCGACCTCGGCCAGCTCAAGGCCAAGTCCGTGGCCCACCTGGATGAAGCCGCAGCCACCTCGCTGGCCGCGAACCTTGAGTCGTCGTCGTTCACTGTCCGCTCCGTGGACACCAAGCCGTACACCCGCCGTCCGGCCGCGCCGTTCACCACTTCCACCCTGCAGCAGGAGGCCGGCCGCAAGCTGCGCTATTCCTCCAAGGTGACCATGCAGGTGGCGCAGCGGCTGTATGAAAACGGTTACATCACCTATATGCGTACCGACTCGCCCGCGCTGTCGGACCAGGCCATCAACGCCGCCCGCCGCCAGGCCTCGGAACTGTACGGTCCCGAATACGTGCCCGAAGCCCGCCGTGTGTATAAGGGCAAGTCCAAGAATGCGCAGGAAGCCCACGAGGCCATCCGCCCCGCCGGTGACTCCTTCCGCACCCCGGCGCAGGTTGCCTCCTCGCTGCGCGGCGACGAATTCAAGCTCTACGAACTGATCTGGAAGCGCACCGTCGCCTCCCAGATGGCTGACGCCAAGGGCTCCACGGCGTCCGTCCGCCTCGGCGCGGTGGCCTCCGACGGCCGGGATGCAGAGTTCTCCGCCTCCGGCACGGTCATCACCTTCCGCGGCTTCATGGCCGCCTATGAGGAGGGCCGCGACGCAGCCCGCGACGACGACGAGGGCACCGAGGGTGCCCGCCTGCCGGTCCTGAAGGCCGACGACGTGCTCACTGCAGCCGAGCTCAACGCCGTCGGACACGAAACGTCCCCGCCGCCGCGCTACACCGAAGCCTCGCTGGTGAAGGTGCTCGAAGAACTGGGCATCGGCCGCCCGTCCACCTATGCCGCGACCATCTCCACCATCATGGACCGCGGCTACGTCACCAACCGCGGCCAGGCGCTGGTGCCGAGCTGGATCGCGTTCTCCGTGGTGCGCCTGCTCGAAGAGCACTTCACCGATTACGTGGACTATGACTTCACCGCGGAACTGGAAGAGGACCTGGACCGCATTGCCCGCGGCGAAGCCGGCCGTGTGGAGTGGCTGAACCAGTTCTACTACGGCGACCGTGTGGACACCGGCCTGCACACGATCGTGAACGACCTCGGCGAAATTGACGCCAAGGCCATCAACTCGATCGAAATTGCCCCCGGCATCACGCTGCGGGTGGGCAAGTTTGGCCCGTACCTGGAACGCCCGCTACCCGCGGACGCCCCGGAAGGCACCGAACCGGAGCGTGCCAACGTCCCCGAAGACCTGGCACCGGATGAGCTGACCGCGGAAAAGGCGATCGAGCTGATGGAAACGGCCGGACCGGAAGAGCGTGTGCTCGGCGAGGATCCGGAAACCGGACGCACCATCGTGGCCCGCAACGGCCGCTACGGACCCTACGTGATCGAGCTGATCCCCGAGGTCACCGCCGAGGAACTGGCGAAGGCACCGGTGGAGTATTACAAGAACGGCAAGCCCAAGCCGCCGAAGAAGCCCGTGAAGGTCAAGCCGCGCACCGGATCGCTGTTCAAGTCCATGAGTGTGGAGACCGTTACGCTTGAGGAAGCGCTGAAGCTGATGAAGCTGCCGCGCGTGCTGGGTACTGACGCCGAGGGCAACGAGATCACCGTGCAGAACGGACGCTTTGGTCCGTACCTGAAGAAGGGCACTGACTCGCGGTCGATCGGCTCCGAGGAAGAAATCTTCACCATCACGCTGGAACAGGCGCTGGAGATCTATTCCCAGCCCAAGCAGCGCGGCGGGCGGCAGGCTGCGGCTCCGCTGGCCGAGTTCGGTACGGATCCGGTCTCGGAAAAGCCCATTGTGGTCAAGGACGGACGCTTTGGTCCGTACATCACCGACGGCATCACCAACATCACCGTGCCGCGGTCCACGGCGATCGAAGAGTTGACCCGCGAACAGGCCATTGAGCTGCTGGCGGAGAAGCGCGAAAAGGGACCGGCCAAGAAACCGGCGGCCCGCAAGCCCGCGGCACGCAAGCGCACGCCGGCGAAGAAATAGGGCGTCCGCTGCCTTCTGCAGCGAAGGCCATCCTGCCCCGAACGCAGCTGCCGTGCGCGGAGGCCGCGTTCCGGGGCGGGATAATGGTGTCATGCGATTAGGCGTGCTTGATATCGGTTCCAACACCGTCCACCTCCTGCTGGTGGACGCGCATCCGGGTGCGCGGCCGGTGCCGTTTGCCTCCCACAAGCGGCCGCTGTCGCTGATCGCTCATTTGGACGACGACGGCGCCATCACCGAAACGGGTCAGCGTGAGCTGATCAGCTTTGTGGCTGAAGCCGGTGAATTTGCCCGCCGGCACCGTGCCCAGGATCTGCTGGCCTTCTGCACCTCGGCCATCCGCGAGGCGGCCAACGGCGAGGCAGTGCTAGCCCGGGTGGAGGCCGAAACAGAGGTGCATCTGCGCGAACTGAGCGGATCCGAGGAAGCCTCCCTCACCTTCCTGGCCGTCCGCCGCTGGTACGGGTGGGGTGCCGGAACGCTGCTGGACCTGGATATTGGCGGCGGCTCCTTCGAGATGGCCCAAGGCGCCGATGAGCTGCCAGAAACGGCCTTGTCCCTGCCGCTGGGCGCCGGCCGGCTGACCCGGGACTGGCTCACCGGCGATCCGCCCACGGCCAAGAGCATCAAGAAGCTGCGCAAGTACATCCGTTCAGCCGTCCGGGACGCGGCCGCGGAGTTTGAGCCGCACGGACGCCCGGACCTCGCCGTCGGTACCTCCAAGACCTTTCGGTCGCTGGCGCGCATCGCCGGAGCCGCACCGTCCGCTGCGGGCCCTTATGTGCGCCGCCGGCTGCAGCGCACGGACCTGGGCCTGTGGACCAAGCGGCTGGAAACCATGAGCATCGATGACCGCAGCAACCTGGGCGGGGTGTCCCCGATCCGTGCCTCCCAGGTGCTGGCCGGGGCGATGACCGCCTATGCGGCAATGGAAGCCTTTGACCTTCCCGAGCTGGAAATCTGCCCCTGGGCGCTGCGTGAGGGCCTGATCCTGCAGCGCTTCGACACCCTCCGGTTCGAATCCGACGGACCGCTCCCGGACAGTCCGCGGACTGAAAGCCTCCCGCAGGTTTCGCAGACCGGCAGCCCTGCGGATATCGTTTCTTCGGCCGGTGGCCGAGAAACCGCCGGCAGCACCATCAGCCTGCCGGGCCTCGACGTCCGGCATAGCCTCTCCTACGGAAAGTCCAGCTGAATGCCCACCTCACCACAGATGTCACCAGCGGCAGCGTCCAGCGCCCCGGCCATTCCGGTAGCCCTGTCCAGCGCCTCCGTTTATCCGCTGTCCGTGCACGACACGTTCGCCATCGCCCATGACCTGGGCTACGACGGCGTGGAAGTCATGGTCACCGGCAACAATGACAGCCAGAATCCGACCGTCCTGAACGGGCTCAGCGAGCGGTACGGACAGCCCATCCTGGCCATCCACGCACCCACCCTGCTGCTGACCCAGCAGGTGTGGGGCAAGGCCTGGACCAAGATTGAACTCTCCGCCGCCATGGCCGCGGAAGTGGGGGCCACCACGGTGGTGGCCCATCCGCCGTTCCGCTGGCAGTCGGGCTATGCCGAGAACTTCGCCGAGGGCGTGCGGCATATTGCCGAGCAGTACGGGGTCACCATCGCGGTGGAAAACATGTATCCGTGGCGGGTCCGCGGCCGCGAGGCCAAGGCCTACCTGCCGCACTGGAACCCCATCCCGGAACCCTATGAGCACGTCACCTGGGACTTCTCCCACGCTGCCATCGCCGGGATGGACTCCTACGAGGAGCTGCGTAAGCTCGGATCCCGGCTGCACCACGTGCACCTGACCGACGGAACGCCCAACGGCCGGGACGAGCACATGCTCCCCGGAGAAGGCACGCAGCGCTGCGCCGAAGCGCTGCAGTACCTGAGCGAAACCGGATTCAACGGCGTGGTGGCCATTGAAGTGAGCACCCGCAAGGTCAAAGGCGCGGGGGAGCGGGAGGACCAGCTCAAGCAGACGCTGGACTTTGCCCGCATGAATCTGGGACAGATTTCGGAGTAGCCGCCGCTCCCGGGGCGTCCGGTCATGGAACGGGCGGTCAGCCAGGCCGTGACAGAATCGGGAACATGGAAACCGGAGAAACACACCTGACCTTTTTGGGCTGCGGCTCAATGAATGAAGCCATCCTCAGCGGAATCCTCGCCGGCGGCTTTCCCGCCTCGCAGGTAACCGCCACGGTGCGGCGGCCGGAGCGGGCCGCTGAGCTGCGCGAACGCCACGGGATCACCGTGCTGGCCAACAACGACGACGCCGAGGCCAACCGCACCGCCGTCGCCGACTCCGACGTCGTCATCATGGGGGTCAAGCCCGTGGGTGTTTCTTCGCTGCTGGAGGAGATTTCCCCCGCGCTGCCGCATGGAGCCGTGGTGATCAGCGTGGCTGCCGCCGTATCACTGGAGATGCTGGAAGCGGGTCTTCGGGCCGGGCAGCCGGTCATCCGGTCCATGCCCAACACACCCTCGAAGGTGGGCCGCGGGGTGGTATCGATCTCGGCCGGAACCAGTGCCACCGAGGCCACCATGGCGCTGGCCGCCGAGCTGCTTTCCGCCACCGGCCGCGTGGTCCAGGTCCCCGAGGACCAGGTGGACGCCGTCTCGGCGGTCAGCGGATCGGGTCCGGCCTACGCCTTTTACCTGGCCGAGGCCATGGCCCGTGCCGGTGTTCAGCTGGGCCTGGATCCCGAGCTGTCGGCGGTGCTGGCCCGGGACACGGTGGCCGGTGCCGGATACATGCTCGCCGAGCCCGGTGCGGATGCCGCGGCACTGCGCCGCGGCGTGACCAGCCCCAACGGAACCACCGAAGCCGCCATCCGCACCTTCGACGAGCAGGACCTGCCCGGCGTCATTGCCCGGGGAGCGCGGGCTGCTGCCGCACGCGCTGCTGAAATCACTGCCGAACTCTCCGCCAAGAAGTAACGGCTCCGGCGCAGGGCCGGGGACTCATCCAGTGTGCAGATCCGGCGGGTTGTCCCGCGCAGTGAACCCTCCAGTGTGCAGGTATGGCGACTTCCCGGCGTCGGGACCCGCCATACCTGCACACCGGGCGCAACGGCAGGGCAGTAAACCCGCCAGACCTGCGCACTCGTGCTGAGCGGTGTCCGGCTCCGTGGAACCTACGGCCTAGCGGCAAACCGCTCGAGCAGGTCCACGTGGCCGGAGACGATGAGCATGTCGCGGGAGGAGACCTTGGTGTCCGCACGGGCATAGGTGAAGTCCTCGCCAGGTGACTTCACGCCCACCACCGTCACGCCGTACTTGGAGCGCACGTTGGACTCGCCGAGGGTGAATCCCTGGGTTTCGCGGGGCGGATACATCTTCACGATCGCAAAGTCGTCGTCGAACTCGATAAAGTCCAGCATCCGGCCGCCCACCAGGTGTGCCGCGCGGCGCCCGGCGTCGGCCTCCGGGTAAATCACGTGGTTGGCGCCGATCCGCGTCAGGATCTTGCCGTGGGCGGACGTGATGGCCTTGACCCAGAGGTGCTCGATGCCCAGGTCCACCAGGTTCACCGTGATCAGCACGCTGGATTCGATGGAGGTGCCCACACCTACGACGGCGGAGGAGAAGTCCTGCGCACCCAGCTGCTTGAGGGCGTCAATGTTGGTGGCGTCAGCCTGGACCACGTGGGTGAGGATACCCGAGGCCTTCTGGACCAGGGCCGGATCCCGTTCAATGGCCAGGACCTCGCGGCCCTGCTTGACCAGCTGTTCGGCGGTGGCGGAGCCAAAGCGTCCCAGTCCGATCACCAGGACGGGCGCATTATGAGCTGGTCTGTCAGCCAATGATCGGCCTTTCTTCGGGATAGTGGTAGAGCGTACTGCGTTGCCGGATCGCGAGGGCTGCTGCCAAGGTGATGGTACCCACGCGGCCGGCGAACATTAGTGCGGACAGCAGATACTTGCCTTCGGGCGGCAGCGCTTCGCTCAGTCCAATACTCAGCCCACAGGTGGCAAAGGCGGAAATCACCTCGAACAGCACCGGTTGCAGCGTCTCATCGGTGATGGCCAGCAGGGCAACCGTGGAAACGGCCACCAGCGTGGCACCGAGGATGACCACCGAGATAGCCACCCGCATGGCGCTGTAGGCAATGGTGCGGCCGAAGGCCCGGACATCGGAATCTCCGCGGGCCTCCGCCACGATGGCGAGGAAGATGACGGCAAGGGTGGTGACCTTGATGCCGCCCGCAGTGGAGGCCGAGCCGCCGCCGGCAAACATGAGCATGTCGGTGATCAGCAGCGTGCTGGAATCCAGATCGGACATGTCCACCAGGCTGAAACCGCCGGATCGGGCCATGACGGAGGCAAACACCGAATGTAGGATCCGGTCCGCCACGTTCATGTCCCCGATGGTCCGCGAATTGAACCATTCGAAGGCAGCCCACAGAATGCTGCCGCCCACCAGCAGGATGGTGGTGACCAGAAGTGTGAGCTTGGTGTGCAGGTTCCATTGGCGAAGGTGCAGCCTGCTTTGCAGCAGGACCATGATGACCGGGAAACCGAGGCTGCCGAGGAAGACCCCGGCCATCAAGGGGGCCAGGATCCATAGGTCCTCATCATAGGGCACCAGGCCGTCCGAATGCGGCGTGAATCCGGCGTTGTTGAAGGCGGACACGGAGTAGAACACTGCATGCCAGATGGCCTGGCCCGCGGATTCACCCAGGATCATGAACCGCGGCGCCATCACCATGGCCAGGATCAGTTCAATCACTACGGTGGTGCTGACGACGACGCGCAGCAGCGAACCGACTTCACCGAGCCTGCCGGTGTTCATGCCTTCCTGCGCGATCAACTTTCCGCGCACTCCGAGCCGCCGGTTAACGGCCAGGGCCAGCAGGGATGCCATGGTCAGGATCCCCAACCCGCCTACTTGGATGGCGACGAGGATCAGGACCTGGCCAAAACCGGACCAGTGCGTGGCGGTGGAGACCACAGTGAGCCCCGTGACGCAGACGGCGGACACCGCGGTGAAGAGGGCGTCATGCAGAGGAGTGACCTGCCCGCTGCTTGAGGATGCCGGCAGCGAAAGAAGCGCGGTGAACACCAGGATGACCAGCGCAAAGACGATCAGGGCCAGCCGGGCGGGAGAGCCGGCGGCCAGGGCATCCACAAAGTCACGCAGGCCGGAGAATAGATTTGCGGGTCTCAGCTGCCGCAGCTGCAGCCGGGGCTGCCGGATGGTTGCCATAGTGGTGCTTTTTCCTTGATCCAATGGGGCGCGGTGCTCAACAGTAGTACACCAATGCTGCGGATATCCGCAGCGGCCCGGCGGTGCGCGACGGCTTCAAACTCCAAGTATCGCCCACATCGCGTAGCCTGTTCAGCATGATCAACCGCGGACTGAGCCTTCCGGTCATGCCAACCCGCATCATCTGGCACGAGTCAATGCTTGGTTACAACTTCGGTCCCGGCCATCCGATGAGTCCGCTGCGCCTGGACCTCACTGCCAGGCTTGCCCGCGAACTGGGAATCTTTGATCTGCCGGGGGTTTCCGTGGGGGAGCCGTTTGTTGCTTCCGATGAGGAACTGGGCACAGTGCACGGCAGCGAATACATTGCCGGGGTCCGCGCCGTCAGCGCGGATCCGGAATCGACCAGCGAGAAGTTCGGCCTCGGGACCGAGGACAATCCCGCCTTTGCCGGGATGCATGAGGCCAGTGCGCGGCTGGTGGGCGGTTCCCTGGCCGCCGCGGATGCCGTCCTGTCCGGGGAGGTGCTGCATGCAGTGAACTTTGGCGGCGGAATGCACCACGCGGCTGCGGACCGCGCCTCCGGGTTCTGCATCTATAACGACGCCGCTGCCGCCATTGCCCGGCTGCTGGCGAACGGCGTCGGCAAGGTCCTGTATATCGACGTCGATGCCCACCATGGCGACGGCACCCAAAGCATCTTTTGGAATGATCCCCGGGTCATGACCATTTCCCTGCACGAGAGCGGGCTGACCCTCTTCCCGGGAACGGGGTTCGCCAACGAAACAGGAGGCCCCGGAGCTGAAGGCACAGCGGTCAACGTGGCGCTGCCGGCCAAGACGTCCGACGCCGGCTGGCTGCGCGCCTTCCACGCCGTGGTTCCGCAGCTTGCTGAAGCCTTTGCCCCGGAGGTGATCGTGAGCCAGCACGGCTGCGACAGTCATCTCCACGACCCGCTGACCAACCTGCGCCTCAGCGTGGAGACGCAGCGGCAGGCGGCCCTGACCATCGCGGACCTCGCCGCCACCATCTGCGGCGGCCGCTGGATTGCCACCGGCGGCGGGGGCTACAACGTGGTGTCGGTGGTTCCGCGCTCCTGGAGCCTGCTGATGTCAGTGGCCGCCAACGGACGGATCCGCTGCAACACGCCGGTGCCGGAGCCATGGCGAAAATACGTAAAGGACCATTACGGGGAGGATTCCCCGCCGCTGATGGGCGACGGCGTGGAGTTGTGGTGGCGGTCGTGGGAAGTGGGCTACGACCCCAACGATGAGATTGACCGCACCGTCATGGCCACCCGCAAAGAGGTCTTCCCGCTGCATGGCCTGGACCCCTGGTTTGATTAGCCGCGGCGGGTCCGGGCAGGGTGCGGGCCTGCCGGCAGAGAGCGAAACCAGCCTTTGCCCGGCGAGCGGATAAAGTGGGGATCATGGTCATCGATGATGTTTTTGCGGTCATTGCGGAAGGCACCCGCCGTGAGCTGCTGGGAGCGTTGCGCTGCGGCGATAAATCCGTAGGCGCCCTGGTGGAGGAACTGGAAGTCAGCCAGCCCACGGTCTCGAAGCACTTGAAAGTTCTCCGGGAGGCCGGACTGGTCACCATGCGGGCCGAAGGACAGAAACGCTACTACTCGCTTCAGACGGCTCCGCTGGAGGAAATCGTTCTGTGGCTGAGGGCTTTTGACCTCTCCTCGTTCCAGGCCGCCGAGGTGCCCGGGGCCAGGCTGGCGTCCGTTGCTGCCGTCACCGGCGCAGCAACGCCCGCAGGCGTGGATCCGGCCCTGGCCCCCCACCTGGGACGTACCGTGGGCCGGGCGGCGGAACGGGCCGCAGACCTGCTGGGGCAATTCCCGAAGTTCCGGCGTCGCCGCTCCTAGCACGACTTTCCCCGTCACACATCGCAGGCCGGGCAGCCAAACGCTAGCTTAGAAGGTGGGGAAAACTTTGAAGGAGCAATCACACAATGGACCCAACACTGATCAGCGTCCGGGATGAAGTGTTTCGCCGGAACCCCGGTGAAACTGAATTCCATCAGGCGGTAGTGGAAGTTTTCGACAGCCTGGAACCGGTGCTGCGCAAGCATCCCGAGTTCCGTGACGCCGCTATCCTGGAACGCATCTGTGAACCCGAGCGCCAGATTATCTTTCGGGTGCCGTGGGTGGATGACAAGGGCCAGGTCCAGATCAACCGCGGTTTCCGGGTGGAATTCAACTCCGCCCTGGGCCCGTTCAAGGGCGGACTGCGCTTCCATCCCTCGGTTTATCTGGGCATCGTTAAGTTCCTGGGCTTTGAACAGATTTTCAAGAATGCCCTGACCGGCATGCCGATCGGCGGCGGCAAGGGCGGCTCCGATTTTGATCCGCGCGGCAAGTCCGACGCGGAGGTGATGCGCTTCTGCCAGTCCTTCATGACCGAGCTGTACCGCCACATTGGTGAGTACACCGATGTTCCGGCCGGTGACATAGGCGTGGGCGGCCGGGAGATCGGCTACCTCTTTGGCCAGTACAAGCGCATCACCAACCGCTACGAGTCCGGTGTCCTCACCGGCAAAGGAGTCAGCTGGGGTGGCTCGCTGGTCCGACCCGAGGCCACCGGCTACGGTGTGGTGCTCTTCGTGGAGGAAATGCTCAAAACCCGCAACCTGAGCTTGGAGGGGCAGCGGGTCATCGTCTCCGGTTCGGGCAACGTGGCCATAAACGCGATTGCCAAAGCCCAGGCGCTTGGCGCCAACGTGATTGCCTGCTCCGACTCCCAGGGGTATGTGGTGGACGAGTCCGGCGTCGATGTGGCACTGCTGCGCGAGGTCAAAGAGGTGGAGCGCGGCCGCATGACCGATTACGCCACACGACGGGGCGGCTCCGCCCACTATGTTTCCGGCGGTTCCATCTGGGATGCCGGCGCCACTGTGGCGCTACCGTGCGCCACACAGAACGAGCTGAACGACGCCGACGCCCGCACATTGGTTGCTTCCGGGGCGGTGGCGGTGGCTGAAGGGGCGAACATGCCCTGTACACCCCAGGCCATTGAGGTCTTCCAGGAAGCCGGTGTGCTGTTTGGTCCCGGCAAGGCCGCCAATGCCGGCGGTGTTGCCACCTCTGCGCTGGAGATGCAGCAAAATGCGAGCCGGGACTCATGGTCCTTCGAGCACACCGAGCGGCGGTTGACGGAAATCATGGTGGGCATTCATGACAGCTGCGCCACAACGGCTGAGGAATACGGTGTTCCCGGTAACTACGTGGTGGGCGCAAACATCAACGGCTTTGTGCGGGTTGCCGACGCGATGCTTGCACAGGGCGTCATCTAACCTGCCGGAAGCGGCCCGTCGGGGTGCGAAGATTGCGCCTGAACTTCCACAATCGTGACCGGAGACACTAGAGTGGAAGACCGGACGGCAACACCCTGGCAGGCACCCGCGTCTTCACCGGCGCCGCCGCAGTGCAGCCGGTTGTTGCACATCAGCGAAGGAACAAAAGACATATGGCAGACGAGGGTAATTTCTCGGACGTTCGGTTTCTGACCGTGTCAGAGGTCGCGGATGTCATGCGTGTGTCCAAGATGACCGTGTATCGACTGGTGCACTCGGGTGAGCTGCCGGCAGTCCGCTTTGGGCGCTCCTACCGGGTGCCGGAGTCGGCGGTGCAGCAGGTGCTGAAAAACGCCGTGATTGACCGCCGAACGGACACTGCGTAGCGCTGTCACTAGATACCGCGGCGAGGCGGTACCCTGTTAAAGAACGTTTTACATCGTGGCAATTATCTGCCGGTGTCGACGCGTGGGTGCCAACGGTGCCAAGCGTTGGAGCCGGCGTCTGACTATTTCAAGTTTGTGAGGACTCTGTGGGTTCAGTAATTAAGAAGCGCCGCAAGCGTATGGCAAAGAAGAAGCATCGTAAGCTGCTTCGTAAGACCCGCCACCAGCGTCGCAACAAGAAGTAACCGGGATCTTTCCTGGACAAACCCGCCACCCTTTGGGTCGGCGGGTTTGTTTTTAACCCTGTCCGCACCGATCACGGTGCACAAGAGAGGTCAGCCGGCGGCGCCAACCTGCGCCGCCCGGAGCATTCCTTAGCGGGAACGGACCCAGGAAAAGCCGCGCCAGAGCCCGTAAGCGCCGCCCGCAACCGTTGCGCCCTTCAGGCCGAGGGTTGCGGCACGCCGGCCGGACCTAAAGTCGTAGATGGGCCAGTTGCGGTCCCTGGCATGGCGGCGGAGCCGCGCATCAGGGTTGATGGCTACCGGATGGCCGACCATGCTGAGCAGGGGAACGTCGTTATAGGAATCGCTGTACGCCCAGCAGTGCTGCAGATCCAGGCCTTCCTTCTCCGCCAGGACCCGCACACCCTCGGCCTTGGCAGGGCCGTGCAGGAACTCGCCCACCAGCCGCCCGGTGTAGAGGCCATGATCGATTTCACTGACGGTCCCCAGCGCTCCGGTGAGGTGCAGCCGATCGGCGATGACGGAGGCCACCTCCACGGGGGTGCCCGTGACCAGCCATACCGGCCTGCCGGATTTCATATGTTGCTCGGTAAGGGCCCGGGTGCCGGGCCAGATCTTGGATTCGATCATTTCGTCATAGACTTCTTCGCCCAGAACCCGGATATCCGCCGCAGCCAGGCCGGTAGCCAGTGTCAGCGCGGCGTCGCGCACCGAATGCACGTCCTTGAGGTTTTCGCCCTGCAGCATGAACCGCGCCTGCTTGCGGGCGAAGCCGAAGGCTTCCCGAAGCGTAAAGACCCGGCGCTGATACATCTTCCGCCCCACATGGAAAAGGCTGGCGCCGCGCATCAGTGTGTTGTCGACGTCAAAGAAAGCAGCCTCGCCAGGTTTGACCGCCGCTGCCATGGGCTCGGCGGCTCGTACTGCGGTGGTTCTGGGCATACCCCGAGTCTACGCAAAAACTATGCTCAGCCGCCGATGGGCCGCGCACCGTGCCCGGATGGTGGACACAACGGCTAATTTAGAGGTATGACCTCCTCGACCGGTTCCCCCGACCTCCTCCTGCTCACCCGTCCGGGATGCCACCTGTGCGCCGATGCCCGGAAGGTGTTGGACCGGATCCGCTTGGACCTGGGGATTGGCTGGCGCGAAGAATCCATCGACGGAAACGATGAGCTGACGTCCCGCTTCGGAGAAGAGATTCCCGTACTGCTGATTGACGGCGTGCAGCGCGACTTCTGGCAGCTGGACGAGGCCAGGATCCGCCGCCTCCTGGGGGCGTAGCGCCCGGAGCTTTGTCCCCGCACTCCGGCGGGCTTAGAGTGGAAAACCCGGGGCCGTTTCCTGCTGATGAGTGGCGGGGCGGGCGCCTGCCCTGCGCATCAGCATCGTGGACACCAACAATGATAGGGACACGTGAGTATCTCGGAGGAACCTTCCCGGCCGGCCGGCACAGTTGGCCACCGACAGATTCCGCCTGCGTCCCTGACCCGCCTGACCATCTATCTGCGCGCGTTGGGCAGCATGCTGGCCGACGGTATTGAACGCGTTTCCTCGGACGAGCTGGCCGATGCTGCCGGGGTCAACTCTCCCAAACTGCGCAAAGACCTGTCCTATCTGGGCTCTTACGGCACGCGCGGGGTTGGCTATGACGTTTCCTATCTCAGTGAACAGATCTCGGCGGCGCTGGGCCTGACGCGTAACTGGAGAGTGGCCATTATCGGGGCTGGAAACCTGGGCAAGGCGCTGGCCGGCTATCCGGGGTTCGGCTCACGCGGCTTCGAAGTCGTGGCACTCCTAGACGCCGACCAGATGGTGGTCGGCCAGGAAATCGGGTGGCTCCGGGTAAATTCCGTGAACGACATGGAGAGTGTCCTGGTGCGGACCAGAGCCAACATGGCGGTGCTGTCGGTTCCAGCCGAAGTGGCACAGGAACTGTGCGACCGGCTGATCGCCGGCGGTATCACCAGCATCCTGAGCTTTGCGCCGGTGGTCCTGCAGGTTCCAAACCACGTCCAGGTGCGCAAGGTGGACATGGCTACCGAGCTCCAGATCCTGGCGTACCACGCACAGCGGGCCCAGATGTCGGATATCGCGGCTAAAGCCCGGGCCCGGCTGGCAACGTAGCGGGCATCGCCGTCGTCGGTGTTAGCCCATGCCCAAATACTGGCTGCGCCGGGGTCGGAAGTATCTGGCGCAATCCTGCCGGTACAGCAGCGCCAGCCCGCCGCTTGCCACAAGCACTGCCAAGGCCTGGGGCTCCGAGCCGCCCTGCACGGTGATGGCCAGCGCTGCGGCGGCAAGGACCGAACCGCCGATGCGGGCCCAGTTCCGTCCTTCACGAATCATGAAGGCGAACAGCACATAGACGCCCAGGACCACCACCGCGGCACCAAGGGTCGCAGCCTGCACGGTTGCGGCGTACTCCTTGACGTTGACTCCCAGTTGCCCAAGCTGGACAGCAGACGGGGGCAGTTCGGTAATGGGCCGGCGGCTTGCCGCCACCCCGCCGGCAAAGCTGATGAGGCCCGCCAGCATGATCAGGGTAAAGCCCAGCCGTACTGCGCGAGGCCGCGGGCCCTTCCACTCGTTGTAGGGGATGCGAGCCGGCAGCGGCGGCTTGGGCGCCGATGTGGGCGCAGCGGGTAGTGCCGTGCCCGCGGGTGGAGCAGCGGCCGGTGCCGTGCCCGCGGGCGGATCAGCTGCAGGCGTCCGCTGGGCGGCGGCGTCGGGCGCTGCCGGTATCGGGGCAGAGGGTTTGGCTGGGGGCGGGGCTCCGAATATCGCCCCGGGGGTGCTGGCGGTTCTGATCCGGCTGCGGAAGGTGCCCCGGACTTTCTGGCTTAGTCGCAGCAGGGGGACACGGGGTTTTTGTGGATTAGGGGAAGCGGGAAGTGAACTCATCGCGGGTGCCGCCTTTGAAAAAAGGGATACGCTCTCCGCCGGGCCGGGCAACCGATCCCGGCGGGAGATCAAACGCTACCCCCGTTTCTCCCCGCTGTGACCACTGCCGGCCGGGCTTGGCGGGGCTGGACACAAAAAAAGGGCCGACCCGCCAAAACGGGTCGGCCCTGAGTGTCCCCTAGTAGGGCCCAAAGCGGGGTTGGCGGCGGAAATACGGCTGCGCCAGCGGGCGGTAGAGCATCACCACTCCTACAATTCCGGCCAGGGAACTCAGCAGGGACAGCAGGTTCAGCGGCGAGGAGAAGGCCAGTCCCGACACCAGCGTGAGCAGCAAACCAACCGCGGACAGCGCTGCGAATACCGTGGCGATAATCCGTGCCCAGTTTTTCCCCTTGCGGATCAGAACAGCCAACAGAACGTAAATCAGAAGGGAAATCACCGACAGGACGATTCCGGCTGTGACAAACGAGGTGCGCAGCAGTTCGCCAGTGACACCGGCATCTTCAAAGGTCTGCCGGTCCGTGGGGGAGAGCGTAGCCAGCGGATCGTCGGACGCGGCGAGGACTGAAATGACCATGGAAATGAACGTCAGGATCCCGGCGGCAATGATCAGCCAGAAACCGGTCATGACCTCCCGGGGCGCCGGTCCTTTGACGCCCGGGAAGGGACCGCCGGATCCCGGGTAAGCGTATCCGGAGGGCTGGGCCGCCTGGTAGCCGTAGGGACTTTGCGGCTGCTGGCCGTAGGGCTGGCCTGGCTGCTGCCCGTAGGGGCCCTGAGGCTGCTGGCCGTACGGCTGGCCGGGCTGCCCATAGGCGGTGTACGGCTGGTCGGCCTGCCCGCCGTTCGGGTTTTGCCCGGTGTACTGGCCCTGACCGTACTGGGGCGGCTGCGGCAGCCGCTGGCCATACTTGGGCTGATCGTCGGCAGGGCCGGGATCTTGGGGACTATTGGGGTTCCGGGGGTCCGGACTATTCGGAGGAGTGCTCATTGCCGCCTACTTGCTTGTTGGTGCAGGTACTGCTCCCGAAGGAGTGCCGATCAGGGAACCACAATCGGTTCTCCCCAGCCTATCGCGGGGCAAAAACAACGGACACCCCGGCCGGATTGGGCTGGGGCGTCCGTTGGGGTTGGCCCATTCGGGCCGATGGCGTGGAGGGCCTAGGCTGCAGCCACGAATGCGGCGTCAACGTTGATGGTGACCTTGTCCCCAATGAGGACTCCGCCGCCTGCGAGGGGCGCGTTGTAGGTCAGGCCAAAGTCCTTGCGGCTGATGACGGTGGTTCCGGAGAAACCGGCGCGGGTGGCGCCGAAGGGATCAACGGCCACGCCGTTGAATTCGGTGTCCAGGACCACGGGACGCGTGGTTCCCTTGATGGTGAGGTCGCCGGAGACCTTGTAGGTTTCGCCGGAGCCTTCGATGCCGGTGACGGCGAAGGTCAGTTCGGGGAACTGCTCGACGTCGAAGAAGTCGGCTCCCTTGACGTGGCCGTCGCGGTTGGCGTCATTGGAATTGAAGGACGAAGACTTGATGACGGCCTTGACTGCGGACGACTCGAGGGTCGGGCCAACCTCCATGACGGCTGCGACGTCGTCGAAGTTTCCGCGAACCTTGCTGATTCCGGCGTGACGGACAGTGAATCCGATCTCGCTGTGCGAGCCGTCGAGGGTCCAAGTACCGGTGGTGAGTCCGCTGGGGATCATGGTGTTCTCCTGTTGCTGGTGGGTTCCGGGGCACGCCCCGCTGCATGTTCATGCATTTGCATCTACTGTTGCACATAATGGTTCAAGCTTCAAGTATCTGGCCAATTTAGTTGCTGCGTGCTCTCTCTGCGAAACTTACATACATGTCGCGTGCCTCGATCCACCTCGTCCGTCATGGAGAAGTCTTTAACCCCGACGGAGTCCTTTATGGGCGCCTGCCGGAGTTCCACCTGTCCGACCTGGGCCAGGAAATGGCCCGCCGCGTCGCCGGTTACTTTGAAGCGCAGAAGAACGACGGCGCCAACCTGGTGCACCTTGTGGCCTCGCCGCTGACCCGGGCCCAGGAGACGGCGGCCCCGATTGCGGCGGCCCTCGGCCTGGAAATCACCACTGATGATCGCATCCTGGAAGCGACCAACCGTTTTGAAGGTCTCTCCGGTGTCACCAGCCGCCTGCGCAATCCAAAGTACTGGCCGCTCATGTACAACCCCTTCAAGCCGTCCTGGGGCGAACCCTACGCAGCACAGGCGGAGCGGGTAATGGCCGCCGTCAACGACGCCCGGCTGCGCGCCACCGAACGTGGCGGAGACCGCGCCGAAGCCGTATTGGTCAGCCATCAGCTGCCCATCTGGGTGACGCGGCTGGCGGCCGAAGGACGTAAGCTCTGGCACGACCCCCGGAACCGTGAGTGCACCCTGACCTCGGTTACCACCCTGGATTTTGACGGTGACACGCTGATTGGCGTCCGCTACACGGAGCCCTCCGCGGACCTGCTGCCGGGTGCTGCGAACATCCCGGGAGCATAATAGAATTACTACGCGTTGTAGAAGTGGCCCCCTGCCGCGATGAAAGCTGGAATTAGTTGAAGAACCCTCAGAGCACCCCGCAGTCGGATGCCATGCGCCGCCGCTCTTTCCTGAAGTTCGGCGCCGGTCTGGTTTTCGGTGTGCCCTTGGTGGCAGCAGCATCTGGCTGTGCAGTCGAAGATCCGCTGGCCGCGCAGGCCAAAGCGGGGGATAACAAGAACTACATTGCCGGTGACGGGTCCGTCACCGAGTATGCTCCCGACCAGCGCGGCGAACCGGTGGAACTGGCGGGCAGCCTGTTTGACGGCACCTCCGTATCGTCCAGCGAGTTTGCCGGCAGTGTGGTGGTCCTGAACTTCTGGTATGCGGCCTGCGCCCCCTGCCGGAAGGAAGCCCCGGATCTGGTGGAACTCCACGAGAAGTTTGAGCCCGAGGGTGCCCGTTTCTACGGCGTGAACATCCGCGATGAACGCAGCACCGCCGAAGCGTTTGAACGGTCGTTCAAGATTCCCTATCCCAGCTTCCAGGACAAGGACGGCGGAATCCTCCTGGCCATGACGCAGTTCGTCCCGCCATCGGCCGTTCCCACCACTCTGGTCCTGGACCGTGAGGGCCGCGTGGCCGCACGCATCCTGGGCCTGGCGGATAAGGGCACGCTGAAAGCCCTCATCACCGACGCGCTGGCAGCCTAGCCGGCATGTTCCCCTCCGTACTTACTGCAGGCGTGCCCGCGGCAGCTCTGCCCGCCGCAAACGTCTTCGCCGAGACCATCCTGAACGGTTCCATGCTGCTGGCCATCCCGGTGGCGGCACTGGCCGGCTTGGTCTCCTTCCTCTCCCCGTGCGTGCTGCCGCTGGTTCCCGGCTACCTGGGCTATGTCACCGGGCTGACCGGCGTGGACCTGCAGAAGCAGCGCCGCGGACGGATGCTGGCCGGGATCGGCCTGTTTGTGCTGGGATTCTCCGCCGTCTTTGTCATCATCGGTGCCGGTGTGGGCCAGCTCGGCGGCTGGCTGCGCGGCCCGGACCAGGACTGGATTCCGCAGGTCCTGGGTGTCGCCATCGTTATTCTGGGCATTGTCTTCATGGGTGGTTTGAGCTGGTTCCAGCGGGACCGGAAAATCAATGTCCGCCCGCCGGCCGGCTTGTGGGGTGCACCGCTGCTGGGCATAACCTTCGGGCTGGGCTGGGCGCCCTGCCTGGGCCCGACTCTTTCCGCCGTGCAGCTGCTCTCTTTCTCCGGAGACGATGCCACCGCGGCCAAGGGCGCCTTCCTGACCTTCATCTACTGCCTGGGCCTGGGTCTTCCGTTCCTGCTGATTGCCCTGGGCTTCCGCCGCGGGATGGGAGCCCTGGGGATCTTCCGCCGGCACCGTCTCGCGCTGCAGCGTTTTGGCGGTGGAATGCTGATTGTCCTGGGTGTCCTGATGATCACAGGTGTCTGGAGCATCTGGATCAACAATCTCCAAGGTTGGTTGGATAGTGTGACCCTGCCGATCTGATGTACCTGGCGCTCCCGACATCACGGGACTGACAGGGACCATGTCCAGTACCTCCCCCTTCAAAGAACCATGAGAGCCAGTTGAACCGCGAACCGGATGTTTTGACCGAAGCCGAGAAAAACGGCGCGAGTAGCTCCGGCGTGCCCGGAAAGGGCGGCAGGAACGGCGGCGGCCGTAAGGGCCGCGGAGGAAAGGGCCGCGACGGCGACGTCCAGCTGCCGTCCCTCGGCCCGCTGGGCATGGTGCGCTGGGCCTGGACCCAGCTGACCAGCATGCGGACCGCACTGTTCCTGCTCCTGCTGCTGGCCGTGGCTGCCGTGCCCGGATCGCTGTTCCCGCAGCGGCCGGCCAACCCCGCCGTCGTAACCCAGTACCTGAAGGACAATCCGGACACCGGCCCCTGGCTGGACCGGCTGCAGCTCTTTGATGTGTACTCCTCCGTCTGGTTCTCTGCGATTTATCTGCTGCTGTTCATCTCCCTGATCGGCTGCGTCATTCCGCGCGCGAAGGCGCACTACCGGGCCATGAAATCCAAGCCGCCGCGCACGCCCAAACGCCTGTCCCGCCTGCCGGAATACGGCACGCTGGCCGTCCCGGCGTCGTCGGGCCTGACCGCAGCCGCCGCCGCGGAAGACGCGGCGCAGCTGCTGCGCAAGCGCGGCTACCGGGTGGATGTCCGGGACCTGGACACCGACCGGCCCTCGGTGGGCGCCGAACGCGGCTTCGCGAAGGAAGTCGGAAACCTGGTCTTCCACACCGCCCTGATTGGCGTGCTGGTCTCGATCGCCGTCGGCGGGCTCTTTGGCTACAGCGGCCAGAAGGTGGTGGTGGAGGGCGAATCCTTTGTGAACACCCTGGTGGGATATGACTCCTTTACCCCCGGCACCAGCTTCACCGAGGAACAGCTGGCACCCTACTCCCTGACGCTGGACAAGTTCAGCGTCCAGTTCGACCGGGAATCAACCACCCACTACGGCCAGCCGCTGGACTTCCAGGCCGATATGACGGTGAAGGAGAGCCCCGACGCGGCCGAACACACGGAGACGCTGAAGGTCAACGCGCCGCTGACCGTGGGCGGCAGTCGCGTCTACCTCGTGGGCAACGGATATGCCCCGGTGGTCACCGTGCGCGACGGCGAGGGCAACATTGCGCTGCAGGGTCCGGTGGTGTCCGTCCCCAGCGACGGCATGTACACGTCCCTGATGGTCATCAAGGCACCGGATGCCAAGCCGGACCAGCTCGGTTTTGTGGGCTTCTTCCTGCCCACGGCCATGCTGGACGAGCAGGACGTCTCCTACTCCGGTGATCCCGATCCGATCAATCCGCAGCTGAACCTGAATGCCTACTACGGCGACCTGGGGCTGGATGAAGGCGTGCCAAGCAACGTGTACGTTCTGGACACCGAGGACCTCACCGAGATCAACAGCCGCAACCTGGATGCGGGCGGCATTGTCCTGGGAGTTGGGGAAACCTATGAGCTGCCCGAGGGCAAGGGCTCCATCAGCTTTGACAGCATCAAGCGCTATGCTGCCCTGGACATCCACTACGATCCGGCCAAGATCTGGGTCCTGACTTTTGCCACCCTCTCCCTGGCCGGCCTGGCTGCCTCCCTGTTCCTGGCGCGGCGCCGCGTCTGGGTCCGTACCGGCACCCATCCGGACGGACGCATCATGGTTGAATACGGGCTCCTGGCCCGCGGCGAAGACCAGCGACTTTCCACCGAGGCCGCAGCGGTCCGGACCCTGCTGGAAAAGCAGTGGTTGGCGGGTGCCTCCACGGTGGAGGACAATGGCGCGGGGGAAGCATCCGTTCCGGACTCCGGAGCGAACACAACAGACCGGGATGCAAAGCCCGGAGCATCAGCGGCGGACAGCAGTGCCGCACAGGAGAAGGAAACAGGTAAGGACTCGTAATGCCCTCCATCGATTACACCCTCGCTGAATACAGTGAGCTGTTCATGCTGTTGGCGGCATTCGCCTATACGGTGGCGTTCCTTGCCTTCACCTGGGACCTGGCCAAGAGCAGCAAGACCATCCAAGCTGTCGAGTCCAAGATCACGCAGCAGAAGGCCGCAGCTTCCGCGCCGGCTCATGCCGGCGCCGTCTCCGGTGCAGCGGGCCGTTCGGGCCGTACAGGCGGCGACACCTACCTGGCGGATGGAAACGTCCGAGGCTGGGACGCCGACGGCGGAGCTTCCAACGGCGGGGCCGTTGCGCAGACTGCTGACGCCTCCATGGGCTACGTCGGCGCACGCCGGAACACCGCGCGCGTCGGGGTTGCCCTGACGGTCCTCGGCGCCCTGATCCACGCCGCCGCCGTCGTCTCCCGCGGGCTCGCCGCGCACCGCGTGCCCTGGGGCAACATGTACGAGTTCTGCACCACCGGCGCCCTTGTGGTCGCCGTCGTGTTCCTTGTGGTCCTGCTCAAGCGCGACCTGCGCTTCCTGGGTACGTTTGTCCTCGCCCTGGTCCTGATCATGATGATGGTCGCGACCATCGGGTTCCCGACTCCGGTAGCGCACCTGATCCCGGCGCTGCAGAGCTACTGGCTCATCATTCACGTGTCCGTGGCCGTTATTGCCTCGGCCCTGTTCACGTTGACGTTCGCGATGTCCGTCCTGCAGCTGCTGCAGGCCGACCGCGAGACCAAGGTTCGCGCCGGCGGAACCTCCAAGCTTGCGTTCCTGCGGATCGTACCCTCCGCCCAGGCCCTGGAGAACTTCGCCTACCGCATTAACGCCGTGGCCTTTGTGCTGTGGACCTTCACCCTGATGGCCGGTTCCGTCTGGGCCGAGCAGGCCTGGGGCCGGTACTGGGGCTGGGACACCAAGGAAGTCTGGACCTTCGTGATCTGGGTGGTCTACGCCGGGTACCTGCACGCCCGCGCCACCCGCGGCTGGACCGGAACCCGTGCCGCCTGGCTCTCGATCGTTGGCTACCTTTGCGTGGTCTTCAACTTCACGATTGTCAACGTTTTCTTCGCCGGTCTGCACAGCTACTCCGGCGTCTAATCTTTCCGCGCTCCGCGCTTCACAACCCGCCTCCGGTTCGCCGGGGGCGGGTTGTGTCGTTTCGGGGCATTTTTCCTCGGTTCGGCCGGTCGAGTGTAGGGCTCGTGCGGTTCTGGCCGGTCGAGCGTAGGGCTCGTGTGGGTTTGGGACGCGGATTCCGGCATCGTCGCGACAATCGAGGCGGGATAACGACGTCGTCTCTACACTCGGTGGGCGGTGCTCGGGTGGGCTGGTTCCTGGGACGCGGTGGGCGAGCGGGTAGAGCTCGTGTCCTTCTGGTGCTCGAGCGTAGGGATCGTGCGGCTCTGGGCGTGGATCCCGACGCCGCGGCCGCCGGTCGAGTGTAGGGCTCGTGCGGTTCTGGCCGGTCGAGTGTAGGGCTTGTGCGGGTTTGGGGTAGGCTACGTCAACCGGTTAGTGCAACACGGGGTTCAGGCTGCTGCGGGTTGCAGCAGCTCAGCAAGTTTCTGAGCCGGGGTCGCCATGCCCAGGGTTGGTCGGGGACGCCGGTTCAAGGAGTCCTGAACTTTACGCAGATCGGCCTTGGAATACACGCTCAAATCCGTGCCCTTCTCGAACCAGTGCCGCAGCAGCCGATTGGTGTTCTCGTTCGTTCCACGCTGCCAGGGCGAATGCGGATCACAGAAATAGACCGGAGCCCCCAACTCCGCGGTGATCTGCCGATGCTTAACCATTTCCACGCCCCGGTCCCAAGTCACCGTGCGCAGCAGATCCGCGGGCAGATGCTTCATTGCCGCGATCATGGCCTCGGCCACCGCCTCGGCGGTATGGCGTTCGGGCAGGTGCAGCAGGATCGTGAACCGGGTCGAGCGTTCCACCAACGTGCCGATCGCTGATCGGGAACCGGTTCCGATGATGAGGTCACCTTCCCAATGCCCGGGTACCGCCCGGTCCTCCACCTCGGCAGGGCGCTGACTGATCATGAACGCGTCAGC
>NZ_JBEPPM010000005.1:0-220454 GCF_040547315.1 Arthrobacter sp. UYP6 | reverse complement strand
GATAGGCCGGATGTGGAAGCGGGGACTAAAGACCCGTGAAGCTGACCGGTACTAATAGGCCGATAACTTACACCACACCACAATCTGGGCAGGAAACGACTTCAAACGTTCCCGCCAAATAAGGGTTGTGTTGATCATGCTGCTTGCGTCCACTATGTGGTTCCCGGATAACAAACCCGTGTGTGGTTTGTCACCGTGGAACGAACTCTCAGGCTGTCCTTTGGGATGGTGTGATGGTTTAGAATTAAGGTGTTCACTTCGGTGAATGCTGTTCATGACGGGCACTGTTGTTTTCAGTGTCGTGGTTGTGATCCTTTGTTTTCCCCTTCACCACGGTTTTTGTCCGGGGTGTTGCGGGTGTGAGGGTTACGGCGGTCATAGCGTGGGGGAAACGCCCGGTCCCATTCCGAACCCGGAAGCTAAGACCCACTGCGCCGATGGTACTGCATCCGGGAGGATGTGGGAGAGTAGGTCACCGCCGGACAATATTTCTGGTTGAGAGAGTAAGGCCCGTACCAGGGATGGTACGGGCCTTACTTGTTTAAGCCAAGCACGTAAACAGGCAGGGCAGCGGCGGGATGGAAGAGCGGGACCGGAGCAGGGACGGAATCGTTCCGGTTAGGGGGCTCTTCTAGGTTCGTGGTGAATGTTCTGCCGTGATGCATGTTCATCCCGCTTCTTTCGCGGCGGCCGCGTCGGCGAGGGATCCAGTGGCCAGCAGTGTCCGAGGTTGTTCCTTGACCTTCCAGGCCGCTTGCAGCTTTCCGGTGGCATCGTCGGTGGCGAACACGGTGCTCAGCCGGTTCCGGGCCCTGTCGAATAGTGTGTCACCGGCGCGCAGGAGCAGGCGCCGGTTGGCCCAGACACGGTCGATGGATAGTTCCCGCCGCCCGTGGACCTGCTGGGTGAGGCGCTGCCGGACTTCGGTGAGCATGTCGTTTGGCCCAGAGGACTTCCACGGTGCCGGCTACCGGGATATCCCGTACCCGTGCCAGCGGCGGGAATGGCGGCGGGTTCCGATCACGCCGCACTCGGGGCAACCGGATTCAACGGTGCTTTCCACCTGGATTCTTTGGTGACCGCTAGCAAAGATTTGGGTATCCAGCACCCGGTAGTCCACGAGGTTGAAGATCGTGGTGGCAGCATCGGGGTGCGGCAAAGTATGCTCGGTCAAGGCTCGTAGTCCTGTCATTGGTGAATGCGTCAAGAACATCCATCACAACAGGGCTACGGGCCTCCTTCGTTCAAGGACACGAAACCAGATTTCACGACGAACCGCGGAGAGCCCGGTACGACCCAGGAGAAGACAGACTCCGGATAATGCCAAGAGACACTGATGGCATAGGCGACAAAGCCACCGCCGGACAACAGCAGGACGAAGCGTTCGAGCGCCCAGCCGGTGGAAACATCAGCTCCGGACCAATTCAGACCGATCAGAGACAGCACCCCTCCTGCCGCCAGGAACGACGACACCAGGATGACCACCAGCAGGGGCATCTGACCCATGCTCTTGGACGGGATGAAGTGCGGGGTGAAAAGGGACACCGCCGCGAACACCCCGAAGACCATGGACAGGGCGGCAACAGCCGTGTCCATTGGGTGAACAAGCATCCGATCCCACCACGACGGCGGATTGTGGGTCGGTTGATAAACATGGGTAGGCACGCGTGCCCTCCTTGATTTTGGGTACAAAAAAGCACCCCCGGGATGGAGGTGCTTTCCCTGCTTGGGCAGTATTTAGTTATGCGGGTGGCACGTTTACGATGTACGGCTTGAATCCGCCACGGCGCTTGAACTGAAACAGTCCTTCGCCACCGTTTTGGACACCGCCGTACATGATGTATCGAAGACCGCTCGGCTTGCCTTCCTCGCTCGCATAGAGGTGTTCAACCACATCATGATGCAGGAGGGTCAGGGCTCCATTTGGCAGATCCTGGCCATGACCGATAATCTGCCCGTAAATAGCGAATTCGCCATGCCGCTGGATTGAGATGTAAGCGGCCAGCCTCTCCCCGACGCGGACTTCCCCCTGCATGTGTTCCTTGTCGCCCACAAAGACGCCAAAAGTTTTACGCCAATGGTGCTGGCACCTGGGTTTTGCCAGTGGAATTGGACCGGTTGGCAACCCACCCAAATCATCAATGGACCGTTTGAGGTTCTCTCGAATTGGACCACCTGAGCGGGCGTCCATGGAGTTGTTGATCTCGAACGCATCCTGCGTATGGAGCTTGAACGGAAACTCATGGGAGTAGTAGTCGAGGCTTTTTGCTCGCTTTTTCTGCCGCAGCTTCTCGCCACCTGAGAACTTTTTGATGTTCTGCTCCCATGCCTCGAAGGTTGGGAACTCCTCAAGGTCGATCAGCATTGGGGTGAATCGGGGCGCCGGGCCATGCTCACACTTGCCGTCGAAGTAGAAGTACCTATTGAGTCCCTTCTCGACCGCGGCAGGGACGTTACTGCACGCCGGAACGCAGGTGTCGAAGCCAGTCTGCAAATCTATGTCGATGATTTCCGTAATGACGATATTCCGACCGGGGCTCTTTGTGTAGGTCAGCTCACCGTACCCGGCTACGGCGACCGGTGCGGCGGCTGGAGCGGCACGGTTTGCGGCGCGACGTTCGACTGCCTCTTGGAGTCCGTCACTAATCGCACGCTCCCACATTTGCCGGTACGTGGACCCTTGGAAGTGCAGTGTGTTGCCGGGGCCGCAGGAACCAATGTCGGCCAGTTCGAGGGCGTCCTTTTCTACGACACCACCGTAATAGACATCGGGGAGCCGCTGGGAAACAAGCTCTCCAAGCTTACTGAAGTCCTTCGCCTTGTCCTCCAGCTTCGGATAGTAGTCCACCTGCTGGTTCAGGAAGAGGACCGGGATCCCCGGGTTCTTTTGGCGCATTACCTCAATGAATCGGACAGAGTCCTCTACGGACTGATCCAGTGTGCGGTGCCCGAAGTCCCCGTGCTCATCCTTGAATTTCGCCATGTTGTAGATGAAGCGCGGGTGGATCCAGAACTTAAACCCTTTCTCAATGTTCTCCCAGAGTTGGAAGTTCATGTCCGCGTATGAGTCGATCATCAGGAGGTCTCCGTCAGTCTGCTCCAGGATCGACCGACCGGCCTGCCCCATGTAGAAGCTGCGGAGTACGCGGGGCATGGCCTCAACGTCGGAGATTTCTTTGAGATAGTCTTCGGTGACGGTTACTCCGTTGGCAGCGTCCAAGAACTGAACGAAAGTGGATTTCTCATTCTGGACAAATACCGGCGGCTTGTTGAAAAGGTCCTGGTTTAGGGCCACGGATCGACGGCTGGTGCAGTCTCCCCGTGCAAGAATTTTCAACGGGTTGCCGTCGGCTGTTTTCAGCATCCTGGGTCTCACTTTCAAAACGGTAGTAGCGCCTATTCTTTGGCGCGGGGGAGCAAAATTCGTCCTGCAGGATAAACGCGGCATCACTGCGCTGGTATGCTCCACATGGGCGTCGGCTCAGTATGGATCGTAGTCATGAGCATAGCGGAACGTGGGGATTAGCTCGCCCCGGCGTATATAGGCGTAGAACAGCGAACGGGTCTGCCCCGGATTTCGTTGACTCTCTGGGTTTAGTGTTTCTCAGGCGGCTTTGAGGCCGCTATTGATTGTCTCAAACTCGACCGGTGTTAGCCGCCCGAGCCGCCGCTGGCGGCGTTTTCGATGGTACGTTTCCTCGATCCACGTCACGGTAGCCAGGCGAAGATCCGCCCTTGTCGACCATCGCTGGCGGTCCAGGACATTCTTTTGCAGGAGTGAGAAGAAAGACTCCAGGGCCGCGTTATCGGCACAGGCGCCGACCCTCCCCATTGATCCTTTCAGCTTGTTGCCTTCCAACGTCCGCACGAAAGCGTGGAACGAAATTGGCCGTATTCAACCGGTCGTCGCAACACCGACGAATCGGAGTATCGGATGGGTGTTGCCCAGAGACAGAAGCAGGTCAGAGCGTATCGAGGGCAGATCGTTTCTCCTGGATGGCCGACGGTCGCGTGGCGTCAGGATCGTGTGCGGTTCTGGGTGGCGATCGCTACGGGGAAGAAAACACGCGAAGCAGGAGCTGCGGCCGGCGTTTCGGAACCGGTCGCTTACCGCTGGTTCCGCGACGCTGGTGGAGTGAATCCACAACTACTGCCCACGGTATCCAATCGACATCTGTCCCCGTTAGAGCGTGAGGACATCGCGCTCTGGCGTGCCCAAGGAGCTGGCGTACGTGAGATCGCCCGACGCCTGGGGCGTGCACCATCGACGATCTCGCGTGAGCTGCGGCGGAATGCGTCCACGCGCACGTATCGACTCGAGTACAAGGCATCAACGGCGCAGTGGCATGCAGAACGTCGTGCCCGGAGACCGAATACCGCGAAACTCGCTACCCATGATGGGCTGCGTACCTATGTCCAGGACAAACTCAGCGGGAGCATCTTCGCTGCGGACGGCACCCGGATCGGCCCGGTTGGACCTGTGTGGGATGGGAAGAACAAACCTCACCGCGGGGACCGGGAATGGGTCACAGCGTGGAGCCCGCGGCAGATCGCCAAGCGGCTACCACTGGACTTCCCCGATGACCCAACGATGCGGATCTCGCACGAAGCGATCTACCAGGGGCTTTACATCGAATCGCGCGGCGGGCTGGAGCGGCACCGCTCCTGGCACCTGCGTCGGGGCCGAACTAAGCGCATGCCACGAGCTCGGACCAGGCAACAGGCGTGGGCTCACGTCACCGAAGACACCGTGCTATCAAAACTTCCGGAGGAGGCAGCAGACCGCAAGATTGCCGGGCATTGGCAGGGGGACCTCATCATCGGGTTGAAGCGCTCTGCCATTGCCACGCTCGTGGACCGGACCACACGATTCGCGATACTCGTTCATCTCCCGCGCCAGGCCGTATACGGGACCATCCCACCACGTAAGAACGGCCCCGCGCTGGCTGGGTATGGCGCGATCTCAACAAAGAACGCCCTTACCGCGACGTTCTCCACGCTGCCCGCACTGATGCGTCGTTCGTTGACCTGGGATCGCGGCAAAGAGCTCTCCGCGCACCGGCTGCTCACGACCGAGATCGGGTTGCCTGTCTATTTCGCCGATCCGAAGAGTCCCTGGCAGCGCGGCAGTAACGAGCATCTCAACGGGCTTGTCCGCCAGTTCTTGTTCTTCGAAAGCCTCGGCAGGGGTGCGCCAGCCGAGGATCTCTCTGGGGCGATTGTTGATCGCTGATGCGACGGCGGCGATCTCCGCCGCGCTCCACCGGGAGAGATCTGTACCCTTGGGAAGTTACGATCGGCCTCACAAACAACCGTTGCGACGACCGGTTGAATACGGCCAATATACCTCCCGGGAAATGGGTGCCTGGTGCACCGGCAACGGTGTGCGCCAGTCCATGGGTGCCACCGAGGTCTGCTGGGACAATGCCGTCGCCGAGTCGGTGTTCTCATCCCTGAAGAACGAGTTCTACCACCACCACAACTTCGCCACACGTCAGGACGCCCGCACGCCACCAGCCCGGGGAAAACCGCCGAACTTATCCGCGCCCGCACCAACAATGAGGGGCTGCCGCCGGCAACCGCGATGGCCAACTTCACCACCCACCAGCAGCCGCTGCCCGCGGCCGCCTAACCCCGAAAAAACTAACCGACCGTCTCACATCCTTGATTGTTAACGCCCACCGAAAATAGGGCCACCGACCATTATGGAAGGTGATCAATTTGGATGATTGGGCGGAGATACGCCACCTGTTTTCAACGGGCAAGCACTCGAAGCGTGAGATCGGCAGGATCGTGGGGGTTTCCCGCGGAACGGTTGATCGTGCGCTGGAGTCGGACCGGGTGCCGAAGTACCAGCGGGCGGCGGGTGTATAGAGTTTTGATGCGTTTGCTCCCAGGGCGCGGGAGTTGTTGGTGAAGACGCCGACGATGCCTGCCGCAACGCTCGCGGAGCGGGTGGGCTGGGCCGGTTCCGCGTCGTTGTTCCGGGCGAAGGTTGCCGCGATCCGACCCGAATACGCGCCCCCGGACCCGGCCGACCGGCTGGTCCACGAGCCGGGGTTCCAGGTCCAGTGCGATCTCTGGTTCCCGCACGAGCCATTGCCTGTTGGCGCGGGCCAGAACGACACACCCCCGGTGTTGGCGATGACCTCGGCGTTCTGAAGGTTTCATCCAGGCACGGATGCTGCCCTCGCGGACGGCGCCGGACCTTCTGGGCGGAATGTGGACCCTGCTCCAGGACGCGCAGGCAGTCCCGTCGCGGCTGTTGTGGGATAACGAGTCCGGTATCGGCAGGCGTAAACCGACGGAGCCGGTGGCCGCGTTCGCCGGGTCCCTGGGCATGGAGATCAAGCTGCTTCCGCCGCGGGACCCGGAGTCCAAGGGCATGGTCGAGCGGATGAACAGGTTCTTCCGGCAGCGTTTCATGCCGGGCCGGGACTTCCGCTCGCCCGCGGATTTCAACGGCCAGCTTGAGGACTGGCTGCCCACGGCAAATCACCGGTACTCGCGCTCCCGCCACGGCCGACCGAATGAGCCGATCATCCTGGACCGTGAAAGGATGCGGGGGCTGCCGCCGGTGAGCCCCGAGGCGGTGTTCCGCAACATGGTGCGCCTGCCGTGGGATTACTACGTGCGGGTGTTCTCCAACGACTATTCCGTGGACCCGTCGTTCATTGGGCGAATCGTGGATGTCACTGCTGATTTGGATGCGGTCCGGGTCACGCATGACGGGGTCGTCATCGCCACCCACGTCCGGGTCTGGGCCCGGCACCTGGTGGTGACCGTTCGGGCGCATGTGGTCCGGGCGGCGGTCATGCGGCAGGACTTCCGGACCCAGCGCGTACGCCGGCCCGAACCGGAAGAAGCGGCGCAGGTACGGGATCTTGCCGCCTACGACGAGGTCTTCGGCATTGACCTCGGCCGGCAGCCGGCCTGTCTGGAGGTGGCCTCATGACCGGGACACCGGCACAGATCGAGTACTACGCCAGGGCCCTGCGTGCACCGCGGATCAGTGATAGCTTCCGCCGCCTCGGGGACCAGGCCCGGGATGCCGGCTGGTCCCATGAGGAGTATCTGGCAGCGGTTCTCTCCCGGGAGGTCTCCGAACGCGAGGCCTCCGGCGCGGCGACCCGGATCAAGGCCGCGAGGTTCCCGGCTCACAAGGACCTTGAGGAGTTCAACTTCGAGCACCAGCCTTCCGCGGACCGGAATCTCATCGCCCATCTGGGCACCGGGGTGTTCCTCTCCGAGGCCAAAAATGTGGTTCTGCTTGGGCCGCCCGGCACCGGTAAAACCCATCTCGCGGTCGGTATCGGCATCAAGGCTGCCAAGGCCGGGGACAGGGTTCTCTTTGATTCCGCGACCGGCTGGGTGGCCCGGCTGCAGGAGGCTCACTCCCGTGGGAAACTCGCACAGGAACTGGTGAAACTACGCCGCTACAGCCTCCTGGTGGTCGATGAAGTAGGTTTCATCCCGTTTGACCAGGACGCCGCGAACTTGTTCTTCCAGCTGGTTTCCAGCCGCTACGAACACACGTCCATGATCCTGACGTCCAACCTGCCCTTCGCCCGCTGGGGCGACGTCTTCGGAGATTTGATCATCGCCTCGGCGATGATCGACCGGATCGTCCACCACGCCGATGTCATCAGCCTCAAAGGCAACAGCTACCGGCCCAAAAAACACCAACCGGGCGCCGGTACGGCACAATAGAACGAACAACCAGTGGCCCTGTTTTCAAATGGCACTAATGGCCCCATTTTCGGTCGGCGTTAACACTTGACACACCTCATACCTCGTCTCCCGTGACGGACCACGTCCGCGGCCGGTCTGGACCCGGTGACGTCCCAGCTCCCGGGAAACCGTCGAGGCGGGAACATCGAGATGCCGACCGATCGCCCTCATCGACCAAGCTGGCGTGCTATTTATCGCCATCTCGATGAAGACTCGGTCCCTTTGCGTCAAGCGGCGATAAGCGCGTTGAGGATCAGGCGTCGACTCTAAGGCGTGGGAGGGCTCAATGCCGCCGCGGGCTCCCATTCGGATTAACATGCCCGCAAGTCTGGCCCATTGGACGACTGCTCCCGTGTTGACACGAAACAGCCGCGCTGTTTCCTTCGCCGAAACACCCTGCAGAAGCATTGAGTACGCAATGCTTCGATCTTTCCATGACACCGCCATGACAACCTCCGAAAGACGGTGTTGCGCTGGCTCACTGAAACCGCCACGTCTATTCGAACCGGATCGTGGGTTACTCCACGGATTCCCGGATGAGAGCGTCCCTAGCTGTCTCTGCTCTGCACAACGCGATTGGGCGCCGTGGGCCGGTAGGCACTGTGGTCCACAGCGACCGAAGATCTCAATTTCGTTCCACGCTTTCGTGCGGACGTTGGAAGGCAACAAGCTGAAAGGATCAATGGGGAGGGTCGGCGCCTGTGCCGATAACGCGGCCCTGGAGTCTTTCTTCTCACTCCTGCAAAAGAATGTCCTGGACCGCCAGCGATGGTCGACAAGGGCGGATCTTCGCCTGGCTACCGTGACGTGGATCGAGGAAACGTACCATCGAAAACGCCGCCAGTGGCGGCTCGGGCGGCTAACACCGGTCGAGTTTGAGACAATCATTTATGGCCTCAAAGCCGCCTGAGAACTCTAAACCCCGGGAGTCAATGAACTCCGGGGCGGTCCCAATTGACGTCTTCGGTCGCGTTCCCACAAACTATTTGACACATGCAGTCAAGCGCTCAACAGATGTGTACGATGTGTTAATAGCCACCTATCTCCGGGAGCGTAGAGCCCTTGCATGACACTGACCAGCCACAGAAGTCTATGGACCGGGGCGATATGATAAGCGAATATAACAGCACGGAGTGTTTTGACTATTTAGATGCCGTGTTTCCAGGATATCACCTCTCAGGACAGTACAGACCTAACGCGTTGGAAGAGCAGCGGGGATCGCTTTCTTGGGGGGCCTCACTGGTGGGCCGTTCCTATCTCCGTGTCTATGAAAAAACTGGGGATCACAAGTATTTGCGCGGTTTTATTGGTATAGGGGAGCAACTTCTACTTGCCCGGGACCAAGTTCGAGGAGCTGTGGACTACCTCGGACGGTCTGGCCCAGTCTGGAGATCTGGGCGCCCATATACCACAAATTATAATTCGTTTAGGTGTGGCGCAATCGAAGGGCCGTGCCTAGAAATTCGTTCAAAACAGGCTGCACATATTCGGATTGAAAACATTCGCCATGAAAATGGAACGTTCGATATATCTTTTCTGTCGAGTCCTCAGGAATCAGCACTTGCGGCGTTCGAAGATGTAAGCGTTTTGGCGGGTACCGAGAATAACCTCGCCGAGGTCTTAACAAGGCAGCATTGGAAGTCGCCCCAAGCGGCCGCCGTCATATCCCACTATGGTTGTGTGAAGTGCCTGAATGAGCCAGGCCTCTATGATCTAGTTGAGCAATATTATGCTCCAGCAATACATGTTTCTCAAATTTGTCTAGCGCTCCTCGAATTCAGTAAACTTGTAAATGGCAAACCAGATCTCTACGCCATATACGGGCAATACGCTGATAAATACACCGAGGCGGCATTGGCTGCGCTCGAAGTATACGATTCGGACTATCGCGTTAGCAGCGGCCGGGGTTACTACATTATTCCGGCGGATGCTCCCAGCGATTTTGAGGGAACGGATGCCCCCCAGAACCATAATATGAGCATGGCGCTATGCTTTTTGAGTCTCTATAGAATCACTGAGAAAGCAACCTTCAAATCACGAGCAACTGAGCTTGTTAGGACTTTCCGAGATGCCCTTACCCACCTCGAGTTCAATGGACAAGATTGCTTAGTTTGGTCATACTTCGTACCGATGCTCGATAACTTTCGTGGGCACAGTGGCGGCAACCGGTCACGGTGGAGATCCTCGAGGAAGGGGAATCCCAGAATGGAGGATATGTCACATGCTGTTCTGGCCATAGAAGCAGCTGTCGAGGCTCATCTCCTTGGAATTGAGGTTACAGCGCTAGACCTGCAAGGCATGGCAAACACCTTTGTTAGCGCTGCCGCGACGGGTACATTGTCCAGCTATATCGACGGAACCGCCGGCTACGGTAAATACGATGCAGTAGCTGGCCGCTGGTCGATTTTAGGCCCGTGGGACAGCCGAGTATATGAGATCGCATTGAGAATCACTCAAACTACTCAGCCCCAGCCACTTCATGCGTCAGTATTGCTTTCATGCGCCAACCTGGTGGCATATGCTCCGTTGGGATCAGATAGCTATCCATCGATGGGTGGTTGGGGAACAAATGCGTCTCGAGTGGATAGCGGATGACCCGTTTTAGTTGAAAACGGCTTTAGGATATAGTTGCTCGACCTAACACTCATGAACACTCTTTTAAGTTCAAGTGCCGGCATCGTCGTACATGTTGTAGTCCCGAATACAGCGCCAAGAGCCATTTGCTACGCCTTTTCCTATGGGTTCTGCCGTTGTAAACACATGCGCTGGCCGGTGGGACGAAAATTAATGGTGTGAGAATCAAATGAAATTAAGAAATTAAGAAGGGCTGCTAATGAAGGATCTTGTAGTTGTCGGACAGGGATATGTGGGTTTACCGCTTGCTCAGGCGGCGACCTTGTCGGGCCTCAGAGTAGCAGGGCTTGATCGCAATGTTGAGACTGTTGGTAACCTCAACTCAGGGTTATCACATATCGACGACATCGGTGATGATGAAGTCCAGCTTATGCGTCAAAGAGGATATGAGGCTACGACGGATCCGTCAGTCATCAGGGGCGCACGGTATGTCGTAATCTGTGTCCCGACTCCGCTTGGCGAGGCGGGTAGCCCCGACCTTCGCGCGGTAATTGGCGCCTCGAAGGATATAGCGGCCAACATGTCGCCCGGAATAACCGTCATTTTGGAATCAACTACATATCCTGGTACAACTGAGGATTTGGTTCTTCCAATCCTTCAGAGCTCTGGCCTGGTTCTTGACGTCGATTTTTGGCTGGCCTTTTCACCTGAGCGGATCGATCCAGGAAATGAAGTGTTTTTCCTGAAAAATACCCCCAAGGTCGTTGGAGGGGTAAGTGAGATTTCCACAAAGACCGCTGCAGAACTTTATGCTGGTTTTGTTGATGAGGTTGTTTGTGTTCGTGGTTCCAAGGAGGCTGAGACTGCAAAGCTTCTTGAGAACACATATAGGCATATAAACATCGCACTGGTCAATGAAATGGCCCGGTTCTGCCATGAAATGGACATTGACCTATGGAATGTCATTGATGCCGCGAAGACTAAGCCCTTCGGGTTCCACGCGTTCTACCCGGGCCCCGGGGTAGGGGGGCATTGCATCCCCATCGACCCGAACTACCTTAGCTACCAGGTGAACAAGTTGTTGGGCTACCCGTTTAGGTTTGTGGAGCTCGCGGAGGAGATCAATAATTCAATGCCCCGGTACATACTGGAGCGTGTTCAAAGTTTGTTAAACGAACAGGGCAAGCCTCTGAAGGGCTCTCGCGTACTACTTCTTGGCGTTACGTACAAACCCGATATAGCAGATCAGCGAGAGTCGCCGGCATTACCATTCGCTCACCTTTTAATGCAAAAGGGATCAGCTGTATCTTTTCATGATCCGAGGGTTTCGGAGTGGACCGTAGATGAGAAAAAGATCGCTAGGGTTTCCGATCTCGACGATGCCGTGGAAAATGCGGACATTGTTGTACTGATGCAGAATCACCGCGATTACGATGTGGATAGACTGGCTGAATCTTCAAAGTATTTCTTTGATACCCGAGGTGTAGTTTCGGAGCGACTCAATGCATCGCGCCTTTAGGGTCTCCATTGCTTGACAGAAAGAAATCCCTCGTGTTTTCATCATGGAAGTATTATTGTTTTCTCCTGATCTTGTGCGCTTTCACACTTGCGTCCCTGTATTTTACCCCTGAGCTGGTGGCATTCTTACTAGTTGTATGTTTTGTCGGAGTTTCCGTCGCTCTGATACTCAGGGTTCTGTTTGGGATGACTCTGCAGGCCCGTCAACAACATCACAGTCTGCTCGCCATGATTAGGGAGCAGAACGCTGCACACGCTGTGAAGTTTGGTGAGAATGAGGCCAGGGTTCGTCAACTGGGTGGTTTGGTTCGTGAGGCGGAGCGTTCTGTGGCCGGGCTTGGTGAGTTGCAGCGTGTGAAGTTTGGTGAGAATGAGGCCAGGGTTCGTCGACTGGGTGGTTTGGTTCGTGAGGCGGAGCGTTCTGTGGCCGGGCTTGGTGAGGACATCAAAACTCTGCGTAGTAGCTTGAGTTCTGACGAGGTAAGACGGCAAGCAACAGTAGAATTGAAACTTAAAATATTGAACGATTTAGCAATGGTACGCGAGCTCTTGGAAAAGCCGGACATTGATTCCCCGGACACGCACGAACCCGTTTGGACTCTAGAATGATGAATCTTAGTAGCCGCGGTACACCGGGATCCTTTGATGTGCTCCTCGTTGTTACCTTAGATGTGCGCGAGTCACCCGGACTAGATATTCGGTCCGATTTAAGGAACTTCCTGTCAAAAGGATTATCTGTGGGGCTGATGTCGTTGGGGCAGAGGTCACATCCGGACAGATACCGCAATACTTCATTGATTAAGATGGCCTTTGAGGTGGGTGTTCCGCTTCTCGGTCATAGGGATGTTTGCAAGACGCAGCTGGCCATCGTGTATGATCCCGACTTATTCATTGCCAGAGACCTCAGGGGGAGTTTCGCGGCTCAGTGGGTTTGGATGGTCCTGGAGAATGCAAAATTTGATGCTCTTTCTGTCGATCAGCTAGATTCAAAGGTTGCACTATATTGCGACTCGAGGCCGGCTTTTGTGGCAGTAACTGCCGCTGAACAGCAGGCCGTGAGTGCTAAGACCGGGGAATATGTTGGGCTCTGGAACTTTCACGCCTGCGGTGCCGAAGTTGATGATCTTGGGACCGCCTATCCTGAGTCTGTTCCTACGCGCATAGGCGTACCAACAATGTCGAAATACAGTCCCGTTGTAATCGAGGAGTTGAAAAGCTTCGCGTTACGAGTTGGTGAGGCTGCGGGCAAATCCGTTTACGCCCGAACAAATGTTCCAGCCCAATTGCAGACCAAAAAAGGTGAAGACGATCTCCTTGTAGGCCTCCCTTTCGTTACTAAAGACCGCGACAGGTTCTTGGCTTCTCTGTCCGGGTACGTCGTACCCACAACGATGCTCACCTCAGAAACATGGAAAGACGACGTGTATGCGTGTATGCGTCTTGGTGTTCCTCTTGGGCTCCCTCGGATCCTTCAGCCTTATTTCGGTCCAGCCGCTTCATATTTTGACGTTCACGCTTCAGAACTATTTATTGAAACAAGCGACATGCAGGGAATAGCCGCAAAGGGCACTTTAGAGTACGCAAAGGAATCGTTTAAAGAGCGAATGCATTCGGCAAGTAAGGGCATTCTTCAAGTTTTCGGGGTGGAACCCGTAATCGCCACGCAATCGAGAGGTGATGACGACGGGCAGGAAATGAGTACAGTACAAAAGTCGGTCGGCTCGACTAAGGAACGCGCTCATCGGACGCCCCGTGTTTGTTTTGTGACAAGCAACGGGGCCGGGATGGGCCATTTGACACGCCTCCTGGCCGTGGCGCGTCGCCTTGACGATGATATAGAAGCGAGTTTTGTGTCGATGTCACAGGCTTGTGGCGTAGTAGCACAGTACGGATACGGTTTCGAATATATTCCATCCAAGGGTGACTTACTTGTTGATGGTGCGGAATGGAATCAGTATTTTGGGAAACGGTTCATGGAGTCGTTACAGCGGTTAAATCCTGATGTCGTAGTGTTTGACGGAACTTGGCCTTATCAAGGTATCGCACGGGCTGTCGCAAACTATGATGCGAAGTTTGTTTGGATGAGACGAGGGATGTGGCGGTCGGAAACTGCAGCCACGTCTTTAGTCCGCAACACCGGATTTGATTCCGTCATAGAGCCAGGGGATATTGCTTCCCCATATGACCAAGGTGCTACTAGTCGAGCCGCTGATGCGTATAAAGTCGATCCGATTATCGTGTTGGACTCGGACGAAATATTGGAACGAAGCCAAGCCCGGGGAATTCTGGATATAGGGCCAGACGAGAATGCGATGTTGATTACCCTAGGTGCCGGCAATATAAACAAGATTGACGACGATGTAGAAGAAGTCATCATAGCCGTCAAAGGCCTTCCCGGGGAGTGGCGAATCTTTATGACCAGTCCTCTTATTGCAGATAACCAGGACGTCAGTGATGGCGTCGAGAATATCTCGATGTACCCCTT
The DNA here is from genome assembly GCF_040547315.1 of Arthrobacter sp. UYP6. Taxonomy (NCBI): domain Bacteria; kingdom Bacillati; phylum Actinomycetota; class Actinomycetes; order Micrococcales; family Micrococcaceae; genus Arthrobacter; species Arthrobacter sp. UYP6. Next base: position 206,146 of record NZ_JBEPPM010000005.1, on the reverse strand, counting down.
AGCCCGAGTGGCTCGAGCATTCGACTTCGTAGTTTCAGCTACCGGATACAACTCTTTTCATGAGTGGATAGCCTATTCCGTTCCGGCTCTATGGATCGCCAACGCGAACACGATTACAGATGATCAGATCGGCCGTGCTCGTTACGCTCACGATGTGGGACTGGGACTTGCCGCCGGACCCGGAGGGTCGGCCTCTATCCCGGAAGCGATTGAACAACTTGGAATAAGTAGTAATCGAGCTCGGTTCCAAGAGGCAATGAATCTAGCCTCCTTTCCTAATGGGGCGCGGAGTGCGGCACGACATATATCTGAGCTAGCTAAAGGTTAATTTTCAATGATTGCAACTTTGCCACTCGGTCAAAACGGCGCTGAGGGAGGGGCGTCTCAAACCGTCCTTTCGAGTGTCGTCCGGAGCTATCCTGACGTGTGCACCCCGTTCGTCAAAGCAAGCCTGAACATCGACGGCGGTGTGGGGCTTTCTGTGGTCCGGAGGAATTCGCTTCCCGTCATATTGCTCCCGCTCTTCAGCGAGAGTTGGGATGCGGCAGGAGGGATCGCGGAAGCAGTTTACGGTCTGCAGCAGGCTTCGCTGGAGTTCCGGATTGTGGTTGTTACGGATATGCCGTCTTTCAAACAGCTACGTCCATTCGGATGGGCAATAAGCCATGTTCAACCGGAGGCAACGTGGAGCGGAAGTTCCTGGTTCGTCTATGCTCAGGCCGAACTAGAGAGGATAATTGCGGCCTTTGGATGTAGTTATGTTATCGAGACATCGGAGCTAGGGATCAGCAGAAGATCTTGGCAAAACCTGCTGTCGATCGCCTGTATGGGTCTTGATCTGCCTAATACGTCGGAGCGGGGGAAGTCCGAGCAGGCGGCGCACACTTTGCATTCCTCCTGGCGGGGGTGGCTACGCAATGTTCCAGATGGCCCCTCCACGCACATAGTGCGGGTTGACGAGCGTGAATGGGCAGTCGAGATCAGCAAGAATTCGAAGAGCTCAATGGTCTTCCTTCAATTAGAACCATCCCCATCCGGTGGATCGACTAATATTCCTGATGATATTGGTGCCGGGTGGAATGTTGTCAAAATGTGCTCTCTTACGGAAGACCTTGGAGGTAGATCAGTACATTTACCTGGAGTCTTAGCAATTTTTGATGCTCTAAGCCGCGACGGTTGCGGAATACTTGAGCACGATGAATGCCGTTCAGGTTTCGCGGCGGGCTTGCCGTCAGTGGTTCAGACTACCGAGGTAACTGAGTCTGAGGTGAAGGCAGCATACAGGAGGGCTCTGTCAAGTTGGTCATCCTAAATCGTGTGGCAACAGGGCCATTCCGGGTGAAGATGATGGATGAGCCGGCACAGAAGCCGCATCTGCGGGGGCTGCGCTGATTTCGGAATTGTCAACTAGGCTTGAGTGCATGCGTATTGCTCGATTTGTACTAGACAGTGACCCAGCGTTCGGCGTCGTCGACGGGGACGAAGGCCATGAAGAAATAGCCGTCATCAAGGGTGATCCGTTTTTCTCCGGCGTGCAGCTTACGGGGGAGCACCACAAGCTTGAGGACGTTCGCCTCCTGGCACCGATCATCCCGCGCAGCAAGGTAGTGGGCATCGGCCGCAACTATGCGGACCACGCCAGCGAACTGGGCAACGAGGTGCCGCCGGCCCCGCTGATGTTCCTCAAGCCCAACACCTCGGTGATCGGCCCTAATGATCCCATCGTCCTGCCGGCGTTCTCCGACGAGGTCTCCTATGAGGCCGAGCTCGCCGTCGTCATCGGCCGGATCTGCAAGGACGTACCGCTGGACCGGGTGGATGAAGTTGTCTTCGGCTACACCTGTGCCAATGACCTGACGGCACGCGATGCCCAGCGCACCGACAACCAGTGGGCCCGCGCCAAGGGCTTTGACACGTCCTGCCCGCTCGGTCCGTGGATTGAAACGGATCTGGACACCGACGACGTAGCCATCCGCGGCTACCTCAACGGCGAATTGGTCCAGGACGGCAACACCAACCAGATGATCTGGGGCGTGAAGGAACTCGTATCCTACGTGTCCCAGGCCTTCACTCTGCTGCCCGGCGACGTTATCCTCACCGGCACTCCCGCCGGCGTGGGCCTGATCTCGGACGGAGAGCGCTACGAGGTCTCCATCGAAGGGATCGGCCGCCTCTCGAACACCGCCCGCAGCTAGGGATGAGCAACCCCGGCGCCGGACCAGTGCGCAACCTCGCCTTGGTCCGGCGCTTTTTGCCGCCCGGGGCGGTCTGGGCGGCGGCCCTTTTTACGGCGCCGTTCCTGAACGACGACGGCGCCTCCGCCCTGGTCTGGGGCGCGGGGTCAGCCGTGCTGATAGCCCTGTTTCCGTGGGCCCTGGTGACGGTGTTGGACAAGCGCGGAGACCTGCGCCGCGGAATCGACCGGTTGGGTGCTCCGCCGGTGATTCTCGGAGGGCTGGGGGCAGCATTTGTGGTGCTCCGCATCATCCGATGGGCGGACGGTCCGAGGGCGCTGGCCGCCGTCGTCTTCGGCATGATTGCCGCCTACGCCCTGACCACGGCGCTCTCCAAAGTTGCCCGGCTGGAATGGGCGGATGTCACCTATGCCGCTGACGCCGTCGTGCTTCCGGTCCTCCTCTATGCGCTGTATCCGGGAACGGCGGGTATCACCCTGGCGGCGGCTGCGGCCTGCCTGTGCGTGGCTGGACTCATCAGCAGTGGCCGCAAAACCGCCGGAAAAACCGTGGCGGCGGCGGCCGTGGGTGTGCTTGCCGGCGGGGGCGTCTTCCTCTGGCTGCTGGCCTACAGCCTGTAATCGTCCGGGCGGACACAGCAAGAGACTAAACTGGAAGCATCATGACTAACCTGCCTTCACTTGCCGACCTGCCCACCGTCGATGACAACACGCCAGTGCGCGTGCGGTTCTGTCCCTCACCCACCGGAACCCCGCACGTGGGCCTGATCCGGACCGCGCTGTTCAACTGGGCCTACGCCAAGCACACGGGCGGAACCATGGTGTTCCGCATCGAGGACACCGACACCGCCCGTGACAGCGAAGAGAGCTTCCTGCAGCTTCTGGATGCGCTGGACTGGCTGGGCATCACCTGGGATGAAGGCGTTAACGTGGGTGGCCCGCATGAGCCGTACCGCCAGTCCCAGCGCGGCGAGATCTACCAGGACGTCATCGCCAAGCTTAAGGACGCCGGACACCTCTACGAGTCCTACTCCACACCGGAAGAGATCGAAGCCCGCCACCGCGCGGCCGGCCGCGACATCAAGCTCGGCTATGACAACTACGACCGCAACCTGACCCCCGAGCAGATAGAGGCGTTCAAGGCCGAGGGCCGGCAGCCGGTGCTGCGCGTGCGCATGCCGGACGAGGACATCACGTTCAACGACCTGGTCCGCGGCGAAATCACGTTCAAGGCCGGCACTGTTCCGGACTTCGTGGTGGTCCGCGCCAACGGCGCTCCGCTCTACACGCTGGTGAACCCGGTGGACGATGCGCTCATGGGCATCACGCATGTGCTGCGCGGCGAGGACCTGCTCTCCTCCACCCCGCGGCAGATCGCGCTCTACCGCGCGCTGATCGACGTCGGAGTGGCCGAGTACATGCCGCTCTTCGGCCACCTGCCCTACGTCATGGGCGGCGGCAACAAGAAGCTCTCCAAGCGCGATCCGGAGTCCAGCCTCTTCCTGCACCGCGAACGCGGCTTCATTCCCGAGGGCCTGCTCAACTACCTGTCCCTGCTGGGCTGGTCACTGTCCGCGGATGAGGACATCTTCACCGTGGACCAGCTGGTGGAGAAGTTCGACATCCACGACGTGCTGGCCAACCCGGCCCGCTTTGACCTGAAGAAGGCCGAGGCCATCAACGGCACCCATGTGCGGATGCTGGAGGCCGAGGACTTCCGCAACCGCCTGGTGCCGTACCTGCAGCAGGCCGGGCTGGTGGGGGAGACCCTGACTGCCCGCGAAGAGGAAATCCTCACGGAGGCCGCCCCGCTGGTCCAGGAACGCATCACCCTGCTGGTTGAGGCTCCGGAGATGCTCGGCTTCCTCTTCAAGGCCGACGACGCCATTGACGTGGCCGACGACGCGCGGAAGGGCCTGCCCGAGAACCTCACTGAGGTGCTGGACGCCGCCATCGCTGCGCTGGAACCGGTTACTGACTGGACGGCCGAGAACATCCAGGCAGCGCTGCGCACTGCCCTGGTGGAGGAGATGGACATCAAGCCGCGCAAGGCTTTCGGTCCGGTCCGCACCGCTGTCTCCGGCCGGCGCATCTCCCCGCCGCTGTTCGAATCCATGGTGATCCTGGGCAAGGACTCCTCGCTGGCCCGGCTTCGCGCGTTCCGCGCAGCGGAGGCCTAAACGTCCATGAGGAACATGCGGAGTGTCCACGGGGTGCTCTTTGATATTGATGAGACCCTTGTGGACCTTCGCACCGCCATGGCAAACACCGTGAGGGAGATCAGCGCGGGGGAATTGGGGCACTTCAGCGAGGCGGATTGGGCGGGGTATCAGGAGTTGTACGCCGCCGATCCGCTTGGCCACTACGATCAGTATCTGGCCGGGGAGCTCAGCTTCACCCGGCAGCGCTTGAACCGGGTTGCCCATGCCCAGCAGGTGCACGGGCTGCCTGCCTTCGACGACGCCGCGGAACGGACCTGGAACGCGGCCTACGAGCGGACGCTGCCCCGCCACTTCTCGGTCTACGACGACGTCCTTCCGCTGCTGGACCATCTGGACGCCCGAGGCATCCCCTACGGCGCTGTCAGCAACAACGTACATGATTACCAGCGGGCCAAGCTCGATGCCGTGGGGCTGCAGCGGATCAGGGTTCTGGTGGGGACGGACACGGTGGGTGTGGCCAAACCTGATCCGGCGATCTTCCTTGAGGGTATCCGCCTTCTGGGCACCGAGCCCGGAAACACCCTGTACATCGGGGACAATCTGCGCATCGACGCCGAGGGCGCATGCGCAGCCGGCCTGCAGGGGATTTGGCTGGACCGTGCCGGGAATCCTTCACCTGTGCGTCAGGAAACGGGCGGAACTGCCGACGGCGGTGAGTTCCTTACGGTGCGATCCCTTGGCGAAGTGGCGGAGCTTGCACTGCGCTGAATGTCCCCGGAAGGGGCATCGCCGGCGTTTTGTACTTCCTCCGGAACCCGTGTATAGTTGTATCTCGTGCTGAGGGGTTGCAGCGGAGAAAAACTTCTTCGAAGTGGCCGGAAAAGCGCAGTGGGATATGGTGTAATTGGCAACACATCGGTTTCTGGTACCGACATTCTAGGTTCGAGTCCTGGTATCCCAGCGGTTCTCATTAGATAAGAAATTATCAATTTGAAGAACAGCAATAAGTGTGAAAAACTTATTGAGTTCAATTTTAGTTTGAGCAAAATGGAAGTAGGAAGCCTTCAGGGCAGACTGCTTGTACCTGGCCCCATCGTATAGCGGCCTAGTACGCTGCCCTCTCACGGCGGTAACGCGGGTTCGAATCCCGCTGGGGTCACCATTTAGCCAGTCCCGGAGTTTCTCCGGGGCTGGCTTTTTTGTTGCCTGGAAGGGAACGCCGCTTAGGGAAACCCGGCCATCCTTTGCAGGGTCCGCAGGTTCCTGGTGGTGGTAGTGGCCCGGTAGACGGACTTGGAACCGAGTTTAAACAGAGCACTGTCAGGGGTCTGGCCTTTGGGGCACGGCCATGCCACTGCTTCTTCGCCCAAAAGAATCTGCTCCGCGCCGGCGGCGGAACCTGCTTCTGACAGCTCCCGAAGCAGCTGCGGATCCGAACCGAAGGTCACATAGGCGTGCATCCCCGGGTCATCGGCGGGGTAGGGGACAGCCGCCACGAGTTCTCTCAGGCGCTCCAGGGTGAGGACCACCACCCAGGCTTCGTAGCCAAACTCCTCCCGTAGCGCCTGCTCCACCATCGCTTTGAGATCCGCCGACTGCGCCCCGGCAGATAAAGTCACGTTTCCGGTGGCCAGGTAGGTCTTCACCGCTGACACGGGAAGGCCGGCCAGCGTACGGCGCAGGTCCGCTGAGCGAACAGTTGCGCCGCCAACATTCACGCCCCGCAGTAATACCGCATATTCGGTCATGGACAGGAGGATACGCCGGTTGGCGCAAGCGGCACTACTGGCTGAACGGGCACCGAAGCATTCTCCATTTACCACGGAGAGCCGGCGGAGCGGACCATGATAAATTTCCAGCGTGGAGCCGGAAGCGTTCCACGACTTTGATCCAAAGGAATACCCGTGCCCGTGAATACGCCCTTAGTGGCGGACCTGGACGAAAAAGCCCTCCTCGACCTCATCTTTCCGCGGCTTGGGCCGGACACCGCGCTGCTTGGACCCGGCGACGACGCCGCTGTCATAGCCGCACCGGACGGTCGCACCGTAATCTCCATCGACACCCTCGTCCAGGATGCAGACTTCCGCCTGATCTGGCCCTCGGGATACCGGACCACAGGGTTCGACGTCGGCTGGAAGTGCGTCGCGCAGAACATTTCCGATATCCGTGCCATGGGCGCCGTCCCAACGTCCCTCGTTGTGAGTCTCACTCTGCCGGGCAGTACGGAAGTGGAGTGGGTAAAGGACCTGGCCGATGGACTGGCAGCGGCCATTGCGGCACTGGCCTTCGAACGGTGTTCCGTGGTGGGCGGCGATCTGGGACGCGGCAACGCGATAGTCGTCACGGCGGCCGTCACAGGTGATCTTGAGGGCCGGGCTCCGGTGCTGCGCTCCGGAGCCCGGCCGGGCGACGTCCTGGCCCATATCGGGGCGCTTGGGCTGGCTGCCGGCGGCCTCGCGGTGCTGGAAGGCGGCTTGGACATGTCTGACCCAGGAGGATCCGATGACCAGGAGCTGGCAGGCCTGGCCATGGCGCAGTGCCGTCCGCGGCTGCCGCGAACCGGAGCCGGACCCGCAGCAGCGGTTGCCGGAGCCACCGCCATGCTGGATGTCTCCGACGGGTTGGTGCGTGACGCCGGACGGATCGCCCGTGCTTCGGGTGTTGGCATCGACCTCGACGCCGATTACCTCCGTACCAAGGCCGAGTCCCTGGAGCCTGCTGCTGCCCGGCTCGGCGCCGACCCGCTGGACTGGGTGCTGGGCGGGGGAGAGGATCACGGCCTGCTGGCCGCCTTCCCCCCGGATGCCGTGCTGCCCGAGGGGTTTGTCCGCATCGGCGACGTTGTTGATGGTGAAGGCGTGACCTTCGGCGGGACCATTCCACCGGTGACGGGCTGGGACCACTTCGCCGGGTAGGGGTGCATTCGCCGGCTGACGCCTCATTCCTCCCGCAGGATGTGCCGGTTGCGGACCCGTTCCGCCAGCTTCAGGAGCTCGTCGCGTGAGAGGTCCGGCAGATGTTCGAGTTCGCCGATGAATTCATCGAGGCTGGCGTTGGCCCTTCCGCGAAGAAGTTCGTTGTAATAGCCCACGATCACACCGGTTCCCAGCGCGACTATCAGGATCCCGTAGAGCGACACAAAGACGGTGATGAGCCGGCCCAGCATGGTGACCGGAACAATGTCGCCATAGCCGATGGTGGTGAAGGATACGTAGACGAACCACAGGGCATTGCCGAAGGTCTCGATGTCGGGTTCAATGCGCGGAAGCAGCAGCCCCGCTCCCAGCACCGCGAACAGGAAGCCGGTGAAGACCCGCTCCGCGCCGGTGGCGCGGATGACGTTCCAGAGTAAGCGCAGCCGTTTCATGAAAACCCCTCGACCTTGGAAGAGTCCCAGAATAGGGCTAGTCGGCGCTCTTCCGCAGTGCCTCGGTTAGCTGGGCGGCCGCGCGGGTAACAACTTCGGCATGGATCCGGCCTGGCTGGCGGGTCAGCCGCTCGATGGGGCCGGAGATAGACACGGCCGCTATGACGCGCCCGGAAGGGCCGCGCACAGGAGCGGACACTGAAGCCACGCCGGGCTCCCGCTCACCCAGGCTCTGCGCCCAGCCGCGTCGCCGGACGCCGGCCAGGACCGTGGGGGTGAACCTAGCATTGTGCAGGCCCTCCAGCAGGCGGTCATGGTCCTCCCAGGCCAGAAGGCACTGAGCAGCGGAGCCAGCCTTCATGGACAACTGCGTGCCCACGGGAATGGTGTCCCGCAGGCCGATCGGCCGTTCAGCGGACGCCACGCAGACGCGCCATTCGCCCTGCCGGCGGAAAACCTGGGAGCTCTCCCCGGTGGCATCGCGCAGGGCCAGCAGTACCGGGCCGGCGGCGGCAATCAGGCGGTCCTCACCCGCGGCCGAGGCCAGCTCCACGAGCCGGCCGCCCAGGACAAAGCGCCCCTGGATATCCCGGCCCACCAGCCGGTGATGGGCCAGCGCGACGGCGAGGCGGTGCACGGTGGGTCGGGCCAGCCCCGTGGCCGCCACCAGCTGCGCCAGCGTGGTGGGCCCGGCCTCAAGGGCATCCAGCACCAGGGCCGCTTTGTCTATCACGCCGACGCCGCTGGCGGAGCTTTCAGTTGTGTCCATAGATTGATACTGCCGTCTCATTATTTGAGATGCAAATCGAAAAACTGGCGCCCCGGCGGCTGAGGCTGGTTCTCTTAAAACATCGGCTTTGCGCGGCCGCCGTTTTGCGGTCCGCGGGAGACACTTCACAAGGAGCATCGGGCATGGGTGAGCACGCAGCAGGCAGGACGCTTGCGGAGAAGGTGTGGGACGAGCATGTTGTCGTCAAAGGCGAAGACGGAGCGCCGGACCTGCTCTACATCGACCTTCACCTCATCCACGAGGTCACGTCCCCGCAGGCTTTCGAGGGACTGCGTCTGGCCGGCCGCAGGCTGCGGCGTCCGGACCTCACCATTGCCACCGAGGACCACAACACCCCCACCCTGGCCATCGACAAGCCCATTGCGGATCCGGTCAGCCGCACCCAGATTGAGACCCTGCGCACCAACTGCGCGGAGTTTGGCGTGCGGCTGCATTCGCTCGGCGACGCCGAGCAGGGCATTGTCCATGTGGTGGGACCCCAGCTGGGCCTGACCCAGCCCGGCCTCACCGTGGTCTGCGGCGATTCCCATACCTCCACCCACGGCGCGTTCGGCGCCCTGGCGATGGGCATTGGCACCTCCGAGGTGGAACACGTCATGGCCACTCAAACGCTGTCGCTGAAACCCTTCAAGACCATGGGCGTCACCGTGGAAGGAACCCTGCGCCCCGGGGTCACCTCCAAGGACATCATCCTGGCCGTGATCGCCAAGATCGGCACCGGCGGCGGGCAGGGTTATGTGCTGGAGTACCGCGGCTCCGCCATCCGGTCCCTGTCCATGGAAGCGCGCATGACCATCTGCAACATGTCCATCGAAGCAGGTGCCCGCGCCGGCATGGTGGCACCGGACGAGACCACGTTCGCCTACCTCAAGGACAAGCCGCACGCGCCGCAGGGCGCGGACTGGGATGCCGCCGTCGAGCACTGGAAGTCGCTGCAGACGGACGACGACGCCGTGTTCGACGCCGAAGTGTACCTGGACGCCGACGCCCTGGAACCGTTTGTCACCTGGGGCACCAACCCGGGGCAGGGCGTGTCTCTGTCCGAATCCGTTCCGTCGCCCGCGGACTTTGGCGACGAGAACGCCAGAGCTGCCGCGGAACGCGCGCTGGCCTACATGGATCTGGCCCCCGGCACACCCATGAAGGAGATCCGGGTGGACACCGTGTTCCTGGGTTCCTGCACCAACAGCCGGATCGAGGACCTGCGGATTGCAGCGGACATCATCCGCGGACGCCAGAAGGACCCGGACATCCGCATGATGGTGGTTCCCGGCTCGGCCCGCGTCCGACTGGAAGCGGAAGCCGAAGGACTGGACCAGGTGTTTAAAGACTTTGGCGCCGAGTGGCGTTTTGCCGGCTGCTCCATGTGCCTGGGCATGAACCCGGACCAGCTGGCCCCGGGGGAGCGCTGCGCCTCCACTTCCAACCGCAACTTCGAAGGCCGGCAGGGTAAGGGCGGACGCACGCATCTGGTCTCCCCGGTGATCGCCGCCGCAACCGCAGTGCGAGGCACCCTGAGCTCACCCTCGGACCTTGAACCGCTTCCCGCGGCAGCCGCCTCCTCCGCCCCCGCATCCGTCCAGCCTGCCCGCTAGGAGCCCGCCATGGAAAAGATCACCACCCATACCGGCATCGGTGTTCCGCTGCGCCAGAGCGACGTGGACACCGACCAGATTATTCCCGCCGTCTACCTCAAACGGATCACCCGGACCGGTTTCGAAGACGCGCTCTTTGCCGCCTGGCGCAAGGATGAGAACTTCATTCTGAACAAGGAGCCCTACACCTCCGGATCAGTCCTGGTGGCCGGCCCCGACTTTGGCACCGGCTCCTCCCGCGAGCACGCTGTCTGGGCGCTGAAGGACTACGGCTTCCGGGCGGTGCTGTCCTCCCGCTTCGCGGACATCTTCCGCGGCAACGCCGGCAAGCAGGGACTGGTGGCTGCCCAGCTGGCGCAGGATGACATTGAACTCATCTGGAAGGTGCTCGAACACTCGCCGGGCACCGAGGTAACAGTGGATCTGGAAGCCCGCACGGCCGTCTGCGGTTCGGTCACCGCCCCCTTCTCCATTGACGAATACACCCGCTGGCGGCTCCTCGAAGGACTGGACGATATCTCCCTCACGCTGCGCCACGAGTCGGATATCACACTCTTTGAAGCGCACCGCCCGGCATTCAAGCCGTTGACGCTTCCGGCCAGGACTTAAGCCAGCCGCCACGGCACGGTTTGCGCCCTGCGGGTTTCGTTCCCCGCCCGGATACTCAGTATTATTGATAGGCCCCCTGGCAGGGGGCCTATCGGCTTTTCTACGCCCGGCGCACGGTTGAGCGAGTGCTGGGCGGTGCCCCGTTAGCGGGGTGGCGATATTTCAGTATGTGGACGCTTGCTCCTATGCTTGAGTGCAGTCTCTCTTTGCTGTTGGGGCAATATATGAAAAAGAAATTAGGTGTTCATGGGTAGCGTTCTAACCATCCGTGGTGGAGTTCCTCTGACAGGAAAAGTCCCCGTCCGCGGAGCGAAGAACCTCGTTCCCAAAGCCATGGTTGCGGCACTGCTGGGCAACAGCCCTTCACTGTTGCGCAACGTCCCGGAAATCAAGGACGTTGAGGTAGTCACCTCGCTGTTGAAGCTGCACGGCGTCGAAGTGACCAAGGACCCGGTGACCGGCGACCTGACCATGGATCCGCAGAACGCCAAGACGGCAGCCTCCAAGGACATTGACGCCCACGCCGGTGATTCCCGAATTCCCATCCTGCTGTGCGGGCCGCTGATGCACAGCCTTGGCGAGGCCTTCATCCCGGACCTGGGCGGCTGCAAAATCGGCGACCGGCCAATCGATTTCCACCTCCAGATGCTGCGGAACTTCGGTGCCGTGGTGGAAAAGCGCCCCGGCGGCATCTCCATCTCCGCACCCAAGGGCCTCACGGGTGCCAAGGTGGAATTGCCCTACCCCAGTGTCGGTGCCACCGAACAGGTGCTGCTGACCGCGGTCAAGGCCATTGGAATCACTGAACTGCGCGGCGCCGCAGTGGAACCGGAAATCCTGGACCTCATTGCCGTGCTGCAGAAAATGGGCGCCATCATCACGGTTCAGACTGACCGCGTGATCCGCATTGAGGGTGTCTCCGAGCTGACCGGCTACAACCACCGGGCCCTGCCCGACCGCAATGAGGCCGCGTCCTGGGCCTCCGCTGCCCTGGTCACCAAGGGTGACATCTACGTTGAAGGCGCCTCCCAGCAGGACCTCACCGCGTTCCTCAACACCTACCGCAAGATCGGCGGCGCCTTTGACGTCGACGACGGCGGCATCCGCTTCTACCATCCGGGCGGGGCGCTGAACCCGCTGGTGCTGGAAACCGACGTTCACCCGGGCTTCATGACCGACTGGCAGCAGCCCCTCGTGGTTGCGCTGACCCAGGCTGAAGGCGTGTCCATTGTCCACGAAACGGTTTATGAAAACCGTTTCGGCTTCACCGAGGCCCTCATCCGCATGGGTGCCAACATCCAGGTGCACCGCGAATGCCTGGGCAGCGTACCGTGCCGCTTTGGCCAGCGGAACTTCCTGCACTCGGCAGTCATCTCAGGTCCCGTGAACCTCAAGGGCGCCGAGATTGACATTCCGGACCTTCGGGGCGGCTTCAGTCACCTGATTGCGGCCCTGGCCGCCGAGGGCACCTCGCATGTGACAGGCATCGAGCTGATCAACCGCGGTTACGAGCACTTCCTTGAGAAGCTTGAAGGCCTTGGCGCCGATTTTGACGTTGCTGCTGTCCCGGCCGAAGCCAGGTAGCGGCTGCCATGCCTGAGTCGATCAAGTCGCGGGTGGCCTTTGCCCTGCTGGCGGGGACCATGCGGCCGGTAATGAACCTCCTGCTGCGCAAGCAGTGGGAGGGACTGGAGAACCTTCCCCGGAACACCGGGTTCATTGCCTGCCCCAACCATGTGACGGAGATCGACCCGGTGGTGGTGGGGCATTTCTTCTACAACCAGAAGATCATGCCCCGCTACCTCGCCAAGGCATCCCTCTTTAAGGTTCCGGTGCTGGGACCGGCCCTGCGCGCCACCAACCAGGTGCCGGTGGAACGCATTACCGCCGGCGCTTCGGCCTCGCTGAAGAACGCGCGGACAGTGATCGACGCCGGCGGCGCCCTGATTGTCTACCCGGAGGGCACCTTGACCCGGGACCCCGACCTGTGGCCAATGCGCGGGCGCACCGGAGCGGCCCGGCTGGCCCTGCAGACCGGGGCACCCGTGGTGCCGGTGGCACACTGGGGAGCGGAAGCCGTGCTGCCGCGCTACAGCAAGCGCATCCATCTGTTCCCCCGCAGGACCGTGCGGTTGCGGGTGGGTCCGCCCGTGGACCTTTCCGACCTGCAGGGCAAGCCGATGACCAAAACAGTCTTGGACATGGCAACCGAACGCATCATGGACGCCCTGACCGCCCTGGTGGCAGAGCTGCGGGATGAAACCCCGCCGGCCACCCGCTGGGACCCGGCGGTCAAGGGACAGAAAGCCATTGGCAGAGATTTTGAGCAGCGCAGAGATTTTGAGCAGAACGGAACGGACAAGAATGAGCCGGCGTAAGAACACCCATCCCCGGGCGGTGGCCGTCCTGGGCGCCGGCAGCTGGGGAACCACCTTTGCGAAAATCGTTGCCGACGCCGGTGCCGCCCGCGGAACCGACGTCCGGGTATGGGCCCGCCGTCCGGAAATCGCAGTGGAAATCAATGATCAGCATCGGAACAGTCAGTATCTGAAAGACACGGTTCTGCCTGAAAACCTGACCGCTTCCGCGGATGCCGCGGAGGTACTGGCCGGCGCAGACCTGGTGGTGTTGGCCGTTCCGGCGCAGACGCTGCGCGCCCAGCTGCGCAGCATCCGGGACCTGATTCCGGAAGGCGCCGTCGTCGTCTCCCTGATGAAGGGGCTGGAAGTAGGCACCGACTCACGGATGAGCCAGGTGATCGAAGAGGAACTGCACTGGCCGCAGGAGCAGGTGGCCGTCATCTCCGGCCCTAATCTGGCCATGGAGATCGCCAACCGCCAGCCCACCGCATCAGTGGTGGCCTGCTCGGACCTGGACACTGCGGCGTGGATTGCCCGCGCCTGCACGGCGCCCTATTTCCGCCCGTACACCAACACCGACGTGGTGGGCACGGAAATCGGCGGCATCGTCAAGAACGTCATTGCCTTGGCCGTGGGCATCTGTGAAGGCAAAGGCATGGGGGATAACACCAAGGCTTCGGTGATGACCCGTGGCTTGGCCGAAACCACCCGGCTGGCGCTGGCCCTGGGCGGCAAGGCTGAAACCATGTCCGGCCTCGCCGGGATGGGGGACCTGATCGCCACCTGCTCGTCCCCGCTGTCCCGCAACCACACCGCCGGCCGGCTGCTGGCGCAGGGCCTGACCCTGGACGATGTCAACGCCTCTATGAAGCAGACCGCCGAGGGCATCAAGTCGGCCCAGGCCGTCCTGGATCGTGCCACTCAGCTGGGTGTGTATATGCCCATTACCGAAAACGTTGTAGCCGTCCTGCAAGGCGTTATCTCCGTTGATGAACTGGGACCGCGCCTGCTGTCCCGCGAACTGAAATCCGAAGGTGTGCACGCGCAGTGAGCATTGAACCCCAGAATCCCGGTACCGCAGGCGGCAGCGAAAACTCCAACCGCCGTCCCCGCGTGGCTGTCCTCTTTGGCGGCCGCTCCAGCGAGCATGCGGTGAGCTGCGTGACGGCAGCGGGTGTGCTGGAAGCCATTGACCGCACCAAGTACGACGTCGTTCCGGTGGGCATTGCGCGCAACGGTCAGTGGTCCCTGGTCTCGTCCGATCCGGCAGCCTGGTCCCTTCGCTCCGAGTCCCTTCCGGAGGTTACCCCCTCCGCCGAGAGCATTGTGCTGTCCGCGGATGGTGCCGGTTCCGAACTGGTAGCCCACACGGACGGAACGCTGCCGCGCAGTCTGGGCCGCATCGACGTTGTCTTCCCCGTGCTGCACGGGCCGTTCGGCGAAGACGGCACCCTGCAGGGCATGCTGGAAATGGCGGATATCCGTTACGTGGGTGCCGGTGTCCTTGCCTCCGCCGTCGGCATGGACAAGCACTACATGAAGGTGGTGTTTGAATCGGCGGGCCTGTTGGTGGGCCCCTACGAGGTCATCACCGACCGGCAGTGGGAGAAAGACCCGCAGGCGTGCCTGGACCGGGCGTCGCAGCTGGCGTTCCCACTGTTCGTCAAGCCCGCCCGCGGCGGTTCTTCCATGGGCATCACCCGGGTCACTGATCCAGCCGACCTGCGTGCCGCCGTGGAGGCAGCACGGGAACACGATCCCAAAGTGGTGGTGGAAGCCGGCATCAGCGGACGCGAAATCGAAGTAGCCGTACTGCAGGGCCGCGGCACGGAGGACCCGCGCACCAGCTTCCCCGGCGAAGTGGCCGTGCAGGACGGTGACCACGAGTGGTACGACTTCGAAGCCAAGTATGTGGACGGCACCGCTGCGCAGCTGAGCTGTCCCGCTGATCTGCCCGAGGACATGTCCTACCAGGTTCGGAAGCTGGCGGCTGTGGCCTTTGATGCCGTAGGAGGCGAGGGCCTGTCCCGAGTGGACTTCTTTTACACCCCGGACGGCGAGCTGATCATCAATGAGATCAACACCATGCCCGGCTTCACGCCAATCAGCATGTACCCGCAGATGTGGGCCAAGTCCGGACTGCAATACACAGAACTGATCGACGAACTGATTTCACTGGCGCTGGAGCGCAAAACCGGCCTGCGCTAGAGGAACTGCACTAAAGGAACTGCGCTAGCCGGGGCGCGCCGGCTGCTGCCAGGCGCGCCCCGTGCGGCTGAAGGCGCTACTGGGCCGGCAGCTGAAGATCGTTGGTGCTCACGCATTCGCGGGTGGGCTCGATCCGGGAGATCGCATTCTCCAACTGCACCAGCAGGGTGGAGGAGGACACCTCCTGCGGATCGAAAATCACTTCCACCGCCGGCTCACGGCCGTACGTTGTTGCAGTCCAGGTGGACTCGTCTTCCCGCAGGATCCAATCGATGCCATTGACTGTGGCGCACTGCTCGGTGGTTGGTCCCTGCACCGGCACGCCGCAGCGCAGAATGATCTTGGACGGCTCTCCCCATGCCGTGGTGGCCTGGCTGTCCGTTTCGCGCTGCTGCTGGTCCGCCAGTTCCGAGGGCAGGGACACCATGACGGTGGCGCAGTCGGGGTTGGCAGCATCCGGGGCCGGTTCAACGTCGGCGATCGGAGTGCAGGCGCTGAGGCCGGCGGCAAGGACAAGAACGGCCGCCGAGAGGGCAACACGGGAGGAGAACATGCCTTCAAGGTTATCTTCCCGGGCGCCGGGGCATCGAATCGGAGATTCGGCTGCTGCCCGCTAAGCTCATATCTCGTTTACTTCAGGGAGTTTCAGTGACGCAGTACCTTCAGGATTACGAGCAGTCGCCGGCACGTCGTCGGCATCCGGTCCGCACCACAGTGATTGTTCTGGTGGCGCTTGTCCTCACCGCTGCGTTGGTTGCCGGCGGCTACCTCTGGAATCTGGCCCGCAGCTTCGATAGCGGCACCACCACCATTGAGAACGCTCTCCCTGCAGACAGCCCCTTCAAGGACCCCGCCGCCGGAAACTCGCAGAACATCCTGCTCATCGGTAGCGACACCCGGGATCCGGCATCCGACGACGCACGCTCGGACACGATGATGCTGGTTCATGTACCCAGCGACAGAAGCGGCGTGTACGTTATGTCCATCATGCGTGACACCTGGACCGATATCCCCGGCTATGGCGAGCACAAGATCAACGCGGCCATGGCCTTCGGCGGAGTTCCGTTGGCGGTCGACACGGTGCAGACACTTTTTGACGCCCCGATTGACCACGTGGCCATCATCGATTTTGAGGGGTTCAAGGGCCTCACGGACGCACTTGGGGGAGTGCAGGTGGAGAACGCGGGCGCATTCACCTCCAGTGGGGAAGAGCCCCGGTACTTCCCCGCGGGCAGTATTTCACTCGACGGTGAATCTGCCCTGAGCTTTGTCCGTGAGCGTTACGCGTTCACCGACGGCGACTATCAGCGGGTGAGGAACCAGCAGAGCTTTGTCCGCGGGCTGATTGGGACGGTCCTGACCAAGGAAACACTGACCAGCCCCGGGAAGATCAATGAATCCGTTGCCGAGATTTCTCCATATCTGAGCGTGGATGAAGGCCTCGATTCTGCCACTGTGGGCGGACTTGCCTTTTCGCTGCGGAATGTCCGCAGCTCTGATATTTCCATGTTTACACTGCCCACGCTGGGGACGGGAACCTCAAGCGATGGACAGTCTATTGTGGTCAAGGACGAAACGGCCATCGCGGACATAGCGGAGGCGCTCGACAACGATGCCATGGGCGAGTACCTGGCTGCTAACAGTGGGGGACAATAACGTGGATTTAGGGCTTTGGCGGCGCCGGGCGGGAACCGCAGCAGCGGTTGCCGTACTTCTCTCATCGGTGGCGGCCGGGCCTGCACTGGCCACAGTCGCTCCAACGCCTCCCCCGGAAACCACGGTTCCTATTCCTGACCCGCCGCCCGAAACCGCTCCCGTGCCTCCTGTGGAGCCGCCTCCTGCGCCTACTCCCGTTCCGGAGCCCGCGCCCGTTCCGGAGCCGGCTCCAGCCCCGGAACCCGCACCAGCGCCGGCACCTGCCCCAGTCATCGATCCCGCCACCGGGTTCGTGATTGACGGTAGCACCGGCTATTTGATCCATCCGGGCACCGGATGGCTAATCGAGGGTGGCAGTGGCTATCTCATTGACGGCGGCAGCATGCTCTACACCGACTACCGCTGGGATCCAGCCACGGGACTGGTGACGCTGATAGCCGAGGACGACGAACCTAGCAGCCCGTCGGCGTCACCCACCCCCGAGCCCTCGGCGACGCCGTCGGCCACTCCAACGCCCTCGGCAACACCCGCACCGTCGGCCAGCCCAACAGCTTCCCCTGCGGCCTCTCCGACCTCAGTCGAGCCTTCGGTCGCTGCGGAACCGGCAGCATCCAACGACAGCACCGGAGGGTCAGACTGGATAGTTCGAGGCGGTGTGGTCTTGCTTCTGCTCTGCATAGGAGTTTTCTATTACACGAAGTTGCGGCAACCCGCAGCAGATATCACGACTAAGGCTTGAAAATTCCGGAGTAGACTTGGCAGAGAATTTCGTCAGTGCACCTATGGCGCTGACTCCTTGGGGGAGAGGTAACAACTGTGCGGGTACTCTTGCTTACGCATTCGTATTCGCCGGAGCACAGCCCCCCGCAGAGGCGCTGGACGCAATTCATTCGAAGCTTCCGTAGTGTTGGTTGGGATGTGGACGTGATAGCTCCAGTTGCCCATGCTCCGCACGGTCGTCGGGTTCTGCCCAAGAAGGTGGCGGGGCGCGCCTTTCGCTCGGACATCGGCAAGTACGGTGAGCGCGTTCTGCGGGTGCCGTTTTTGTGGCATAAAACGACGCGCTGGGGGCGCCTTCTCGACCACTGTTTTTCGGCTCTGTTCAGCGCTCTTGAAGGACTGTGCAGCCCGAGGCCTGATGTGGTCATCGTAACTGTGCCTAGCCTTCCCATCTTGGGAGCGGGATTTGTTGTGGCGCGTCTTCGCAAGCTGCCGTTGATAGTGGACATGCGAGACGCCTGGCCTG
Organism: Arthrobacter sp. UYP6; assembly: GCF_040547315.1. Classification (NCBI taxonomy): domain Bacteria; kingdom Bacillati; phylum Actinomycetota; class Actinomycetes; order Micrococcales; family Micrococcaceae; genus Arthrobacter; species Arthrobacter sp. UYP6. The sequence goes on along the minus strand of NZ_JBEPPM010000005.1, from coordinate 187,959 downwards.
ACATTGCCCGTGATGCGCGGCTGGTGCAGGGAAGTGCCAAGGGCGTGGCCGAGCGGCTCATAGTAGCTGTGCAGGAACGAGCAGACCTGGTGGTGACTGTGACGGAAGGATTTGCACGGACGCTTAGGTCAAGAGGTATTGGGAACGTAAAGGCCATTAGCAATGGAGTGGATACCACGGCCCGGGAGCTGCTCCCCCCGCCGCCGGCTGAAGCCGACGTGCTGCATGTCCTGTACTTGGGAAACCACGGTGAAAGTCAGCGACTTGAGGTCGTTGTGCAGGCAGCGGCTCTGGCACGGGAGTATGTGCAGCTGACGATGGTGGGGCATGGTGTTCAGCGTCGCGCCTTAATCGCGCTGGCAGAGTCGCTTGATTCTCCCGTCGATTTCCATGGCCCGGCTCTTTCCCCTGAAGTTATGGAGTTCTACCGCGCCGCCGACACATGCGTTGTTTCACTGCGCGACGATTGGAAGTCTTTTGAAACGACGGTGCCATCGAAGATGTACGAGGTTTTAGCAGTGGGGCGCCACGTCACAGGCATTGTTCTTGGTGAAGCGAAGAGCATAATTGAGGAGTCCGGAGCTGGTGCCGTTGTGGCTTGTGACCCGGTAGCAGTCGCAAGGTTGTGGAAGGAGCTGGCTGCCGATCGCACGCGTCTTCTCACGGGAACATCTGGGAGGGACTGGATCCACAAGAACGCAAACCTCGAGGGCCAGTGTCTCGACTACGTCGAATCCATTGAGTCATTGACTGGAAACGGCATCGGTTGATGAGTGGTTTTACAGACGTGGGAAAGAATATTTGCCTTGTGGGAAGTACTGCCGTTGACCACATTGGCGACGACCCAATGATGTTTGCTCTGCAGGTTTCACGCCGCTTGCCTGGCGCGATTACTCAAGCAGCTGCAGCCGCCGGCAAGAAGCTCCCCATGAGCAGTAGCCTGCACACCTTTGCTCTTTATCTCTCTGGCGACATGGATGCGACCAGATCTTCTCTTCGCCGGTGGACGCTTTCCGGTGCTAATGCGCGAAAGGCTGTCCGATTAGGTCAGATCGCCTTGGCGGCCAAACTTCCAGACCTTGCCGATGAGCTTGTCGCGGATGTGCCTCCCCATAGCCGAGGACTAGCAGCCTTTGTATCACGTCGCCATTGGCATAACGGAGCTATGGGAAGTGCCATTGATGCACTGGGAGGTGGGAACCGCCGTGATCGTAGGCAGAGACTTCGCCTCGAAAGCGAGCTGCGGGTTTTCACCGGATGGCGGCCGCACGTTGAGGCTTATCCCAATTATAGTTCCCTTCCCCGAACAGTCGTTCATTTTCTTACAAACTCTCTGCCGCATACGTCTAGTGGATACGCACAGCGGTCGCACTCCCTTCTGAAGGCGCAGACCGAAGTCGGTTGGACTGTCCACGCCGTAACCAGACAAGGCTATCCGGCACTTGTTGGAAAGATAACCGGGCGGAGCACGGAAACGATTGACGGGGTGACGTACCACCGGTTGCTAGCCGCCCGCCTCCCGTTCGGCATGGATCAACGGTTGCAGGCCCAAACGGAGGCGCTATTGGAACTCTGCTTACGCCTTCGACCTGAAGTGCTGCACACCACGTCACATTTCGTGAACGCACTTGTCGTGTCAGCAGTTGCCGAAGCGCTCGGCATCCCCTGGGTATACGAGGTACGTGGCTTGCTTGCAGAAACCTGGGCATCGGAAAGGCCTGAGGCCGCCCGGCAGAGCGAGCGTCATCTGCGGTTCTGGCAGCGGGAACATGAAGCAACGAAGGGTGCGGACGCCGTTATCACTCTGGGGCATGCGATGGGGGCTGCGATCACAGGGGAAAATGGCTGTTCGGCAGCGAAGTTGATTCTGGTACCCAATGCAGTAGGAGAGGCATTTCTGGCCAGTCCACAAAGTCCGGCAGAGGCGCGTAGACGCCTGGGGCTAGATCCTGAAAAGCTCACAATAGGCACAGTGAGCAGCTTGGTGAGTTATGAAGGGCTAGATGACTTGGTCCGCGCCTTTGCACAATTATCAGTTCGCTACCCGGATCTCCGCTGCCTCATAGTTGGAGACGGAGCCGAGCTTGCGCGCCTCAAGAACCTTGCCCATAAGCTCAACGTAAGTGAGCGGGTCACCTTTCCCGGGCGAGTAGATCGTACGCAGAGCTCACTGTTCCATCAAGCTCTGGATATATTCGTGCTCCCGCGTCTAGACCTGCCTGTGACACGGACAGTCACCCCCCTGAAACCGGTGGAGGCGTTGGCATCCTCTCGCCCGGTAGTTTTTAGTAACCTTCCGGCCCTGCAGGAAACAATCCGAGACGGGACCGAAGGACTATCGGCTGAAGCGCAGAACCCGGCCCAACTGGCCGCGGCGGTCGAGTGCCTCATTGCAGATCCTTGTCTTAGAGACCGGATGGGTGAAGCCGGAAGAACTCGAATTCTTGCCGAGCGAACCTGGCAGGCAGCTGCCGCACAGACAACAGCGACATATGAACGATTGAAGGTAGCACGTGGCTACAACTAAGACTCCGGCGCACCCTGGCCCGACGAGGATCCCCGTAAGTGTTGACATGCGTTCGGTGTCCAGAGTCGGGGCTAAACCGTCTCTCATCGATTACATAGTATCGCTTTGGAACTACCGTTATTTCGTTCTATATGATGCGAAAGCGCGAGTGCAGAGCAAAAATAGGAAAGACCGATTGGGAAGCGCTTGGCTTCTTTTGGATCCATTACTAAATGGGCTTGGTTACTTCCTTATATTTGGCTTGCTACTCAACGCCAGTCGAGGTATCGAAAATTTCCTTGGGTACCTGATCATCGGAATATTTATGTTCCAGATGAGTACGCGAGCCATCGTGGGAACGGCGCGAATCATATCATCAAACCAAAACGTTATTCAGGCCTTTAACTTTCCCCGAGCCACTCTTGCCTTAGCTGTGAACATTCGGGAACTGATTGCCAATGTTCCAGTTCTGATCATGATGCTGCTGCTAGTACTTATTATTCCCCCAACCGAACCCATATCGCTGTTGTGGCTCCTGCTAGTACCAATTGTTCTTCTGCAGGTCATATTCAACTTAGGGATCGGTTTGATTCTGGCGCCGCTCGTGGCAAGGGTTAATGATCTGCTTCATCTCATATCGTTCTTTATGAGGTTTTGGCTCTTCGCTTCCTGCGTCATGTTCTCCATTGAGCGATATACTCAGTGGCCGGTAATAATGAGAATTGTAGAGCTCAATCCTCTCTACATAATCATATCCATGGCAAGGAACGCTGTTCTCTATAACGAGCCTCCGATTTGGCAGCACTGGGCTGGCTTGGGCGCTTGGGCCCTGGGAGCCGTTTGTGTTGGCATGGTCGTCTTCTGGAAAGGGGAGGAAACGTATGGACGCGATGAGTGAAATCCCCCAAATGCTGGAGGCTCCGCCTGCAGTTGTTATCGACAGAGTAAGCATGACTTATGCGGTAGCCTCCGATGCAGGTCGATCCCTCAAGGATAGTGATAGTACGGGGACACTCCGTCGCCTGATACGCAGCGGCAGCAGACCGAGTTCTCAAGTAGAGGCACTAAAAGAGTTCTCCATGGTCGCAACCAAGGGAGAAGTTATCGGGGTAATAGGTCTAAACGGGTCCGGCAAGAGTACCCTGATGAAACTCATCTGCGGAAAGGTTCAGCCCACGACGGGAAGCGTTTACGCATCATCAACGCCGACGATGCTTGGTGTTTCCGCTGCGCTGGTCCCCGATCTCTCGGGGGCGCACAACATCATGCTTGGATGCCTCGCCATGGGAATGTCCAAGCAGGACATCAATGAAAAGTACGAGGCGATCCTTGAGCTAGCCGGCCTTGGTGAAGCAATCCATTTCCCGATGAGCTCCTATTCGTCCGGAATGTCGTCGAGGCTTCGCTTTGCTATTGCAGTATCACTCGAGCCAGAGATCCTCATCATGGATGAAGCGCTGAACACAGGAGACGATGAGTTTAAGGACCGAACTAAAAGGCGCATGGATCAAGTTCGTGAACAGGCCGGGTGCGTTTTTCTAGTGAGTCACAGTTTAAGCACCATAACGGATCTGTGTACTCGTGTTATCTGGTTGGACAAGGGTGAGCTTCTTTTTGATGGCGAGCCGTCTGCTGCTATAAATTGGTACCGGAAGTATACTCAGCATCTCGCTGATCGGGATCGAGTTTCTGCTGGTAAGGTGCGGCGCCGAATGCGGCGTACCCTTTCCATAGTTGAGATACATCCGAAGGCCGCAGGACGCCGAAAGTCACTTGACGCATGAGCGCTGCTCCAGCATTGAGGAGATTTGTCTGGCACCTCCGGCACGGGGGCGTACGCGTTGCCCTGGAATCAGCCGCCCGTCAGACTCTGAATAAGGCAGCGCCAGCTCATGGGGTCCGGCTCAGGCCTGTCCACAGTTGGGCTCGTACCCGGCCACGCTTCCCTGTGGCGGTCATGCCGAACACTTCACCTAGACGAGATGACTTAAGAGTTGCTGTCATCCTCGATGAATTCTCTGCCTTGTCGTTCGATTACGAATGGAGTCAGTGCGCGCTGACACTTAAAGGCTGGAAAGAAGAAATTGACTCCGACCGGCCTGACTTTTTGTTCGTAGAATCAGCTTGGTCAGGCAACGGGGGTGCGTGGAAATATCAACTGACCGGTGAGAATGGCCCCAAACCCGAGTTCCGGCAGCTCCTGGAGTATTCCCGTAGTCTCGGCGTTCCCACCGTCTTTTGGAACAAGGAAGATCCGCCTCATTATGACGACTTCCTAGAAGCAGCAAAGCTTTTTGACTTTGTTTTTACAAGCGATTCGGATCAGCTCCCGAGGTACCGCCGTGACCTCGGTCATGGGAACCTCGGCGTACTTCAGTTTGCCGCGCAGCCTGCCATACACAACCCGATTAGACCTGCCAATGGGTGGCACGATCGTGATGTTGCCTTTGCGGGCATGTATTTTGTGCACAAGTACCCTGAACGTCGCGAACAGCTCACTCTGCTGCTCGCAGCTGCGGAAGAAGCGACGGCACAGCGTCCGCATGGTTTGGAGATCTTTGCCCGCCATGCCGGCAGGGACGTCAATTACCAATTCCCGGCCCCGTATAACAAACGCGTTGTCGGTGCGCTGTCCTACGGACAAATGCTGAGCGCGTACAAGGCATACAAGGTTTTTCTGAACGCGAACTCCGTTGTCGAATCACCAAGCATGTGTGCCCGTCGGATTTTCGAAATCACCGCTGCGGGTGCGACAGTCGTCAGCACTCCAAGTCGTGCCCTTGAATTAATGTGGCCTTCTGATGAGCAGTATATTGTTCGCTCCCAGGACGAGGCACGCGAGACGCTGGCGGCACTTATCCGAAACCCAGCCCTCTCCGACCGACAACTACATCGAGCGCAACGGCGAATCTGGGCAGAGCATACGTATTCCCACCGGGCCGAGTCCGTGATCAGTGCAGCGCTGCCGTCAAGGTCCCAGCCCATAAAACGGCCACTCGTATCGTTGCTGGTAGCAACTATGCGTCCCCATCAGCTGGAACATGTTTTCCGCACTGTAGGTTCATTCGTGGGGGTGGATGTGGAGCTCGTCTTGGTGCCCCACGGGTTCTCTGTACCGGGTGCCCGGATTAAACGCCTCGCAGAGCGGTACGGCGTTGAAAATTTGACGCTTGCTGAACAGCCGGGAAGCGTATCGCTTGGCGAATGCCTCAACGCCGCAGTTACTGCGTCAAGCGGGGCGGTGCTCAGCAAGATGGACGATGATGATTTTTATGCTCCGCATTATCTTGAAGACCTCTTAAACGCCTTGAAGTATTCAGGTGCCGAACTGGTGGGTAAAAAGGCGCACTACGTTCAGGTGGTCGCACGCAATGCTACCTTGATAAGGTACGAAAACAGTGAGCACGTGTTTACAAACTCGGTCATGGGGCCAACGATTACCGCCCCCCGAGAGGTCTTTGAATCCAACCCCTTCTTGCCGATCGGAAGAGGCGAAGACACTCAGTTCTTACGGTCCATTCGAGCCAGCGGCGGATTGATTTACTCTGCTGACCGGTACAACTACTGCCAAGTTCGAGGCGGTGGGGACCACACCTGGAAAATCTCCGATTCAAGTATTATTGCTTCGGGTGATATACAGCTTTTTGGTTCATTTGAAGAGCACATAGTTATTTAGGGGAATATTTATGAATGAGATTAAAACAGTGGCCGTTATTGGATTGGGCTATATAGGCCTTCCCACGGCCGCTATCCTTGCTACCAACGGAATTAATGTCATTGGGGTGGACGTCAAGCCGTCTTCAGTCGAGGCAATCAATAGAGGTGAAGTTCCTTTTGTCGAGCCTGATCTGGCAACCCAGGTAGCTGGGGCAGTCAGTCAGGGAATGCTCAAGGCTACGTTGGATACGCCGGCGGCCGACGCCTACATCGTTGCGGTTCCGACTCCCTTCAAGTCTGATAAGACTGCGGATCTGTCGTATATCGATGCAGCAGCCAGAAGTCTTGCCCCGCAGCTGATAGGAGGAGAGTTGGTTATCTTGGAATCCACATCTCCTCCCGGCGCGACTCAGCACCTCGCGGATTATTTGGTGAGCTTGAGGCCAGATCTTTCACTCGATCCGGCCTCGCGGAAACCACTGATCCACGTTGCGCATTGCCCCGAACGAGTTCTGCCTGGCCGCGTAATGATTGAACTGGTGACAAACGACCGTATTGTTGGCGGCCTTACACGTGCTGCGGCCGAACTTGCACGCGACCTTTATGGTGTGTTCTGCCAGGGCGACATGCATATTACGGATGCAACCACGGCTGAAATGGCCAAGCTTGTCGAAAATTCGTACCGGGATGTTAATATCGCTTTCGCAAATGAGCTTTCCATCATCAGCGACAGGCTTGGAATCAACGTCTGGGAACTGATCGAGCTGGCCAACCACCACCCCCGTGTTAATATCCTTCAGCCGGGTCCCGGCGTGGGTGGACACTGCATCGCAGTGGACCCCTGGTTTATCGTTGCGGCAGCTCCTGAAAACTCCAGCCTTATCCGCCAGGCGCGTGAGACTAACGACGCCAAGCCGGCCTGGGTAATTGACCGTGTTGCTGAACTCGTACAGGGTAAATCCTCCCCTACCGTTGCCGCCCTCGGTCTGGCCTTCAAGGCCAATATTGACGATCTGAGGGAGTCTCCTGCAGTCGCAATTGTGCGAAGCCTGAGCGAGCGTTTGGGCGACGTATCTGTTCTCGTAGCGGAGCCCCACGTCGAGGAGCTGCCCGCCAGCCTCAAAAATAGCAGCAACATAAAACTCGTGGCGGTTGAAGACGCGATCGCCGAAGCTGATGTAGTGCTTTTGCTTGTCGATCATGATGTATTCAAGTTGTTGGATCGCGAATTGCTCCACGGAAAGCAGATAGTTGACACCCGTGGCATCTGGCGATAGCTGTAGCGAAAACTAGGATTGGACAGGCAGGAACAGCATGAAGTTTGATGATGAATACCGTCCGGCATCGGCTGTTACGGGAGCTAAACGGGCTCGAATTGCGGCAGATATGGACGGGTTCCTCGTCAAATATGACGGCCTCGTTTACCGAGACGCCCGGAACACTGCTGCCGTGGCAAATCTCCAAAAGCAAATCAAGGAACTGCAGCGGCAACTTCTGCAGGTCAAGACGGAACAAACTAGACGCAGCGCTGAACTGCGGCACTCGAAAGCGGAGAACGAGAAGTTGAAGGATGCCTTAGCCGCCCTTAGGAACTCATGGAGGCTAAGAGTTGGGGTTGCAGCTACGTCACCATTCCGGTGGGTTGGTTCAGCTGCTAGAAAAATGAACACGGTCCGGGCGTCAGTCCTTGTGAGCCAGACCGGCAATGGGCATTCTGGAGATTCAGAATCCGGGGAATTAGATAGTGTTCTTCTGGCTAACGGACAACGGATAACCGGACGACCTATGGCAGCCGTGACCGGCGAGCCCAAGAATCCCACGGTCACTAAGGTCGAGAAGTGGATGGTTTTAACGGATTCCGTAAAAACCAACCCAACGAAGGACAATGTATTTGCAGCAGCCGCTTTCGGGTACTACACAATGGGCGAAATAAGCAGGCCTCTGCAACTCCTCCTCGAACACAAAGAGCATCTGGCTGACTTAACACCCAAGGAAGGGCAACTAGTTCGAACTCTCGAGGGACTGAGAGCCGTTATGAATAGGGATTTTGCTCTCGCGCAGCGCCAGCGCAATCCTGTTTATCAAGCCGAGCGTGGGCGTCTGCTCTACTGCGCCCACAGCGTTGCCCCGTATAACAGCAACGGGTATTCGACCCGCACTGGCGGATTGGTCGAGGGCATGTCTGCCTCCGGTCTCGATGTAGTGGTGGCAGCACGGCCAGGATACCCGTGGGATGTAAAGACTGATGTGAAGCCTCAATCCTCTGCAAGCTTCGAGAAGACCATCAATGGAACATCTCATTTCTTCAGTAGCGGTCCTAGCTGGGCGGAGGACCGGCTGGACTTTTACTTCGAAAAATCTGTCGATAGCTATGTACAGGTTGCAATGAGGTCCAGGGCCGAGATGGTGCAAGCTGCATCGAATCATGTCACCGCGCTACCGGCTCTAATTGCAGCGCGTAGACTGGGCCTGCCATTCATCTACGAGGTTCGAGGCTTATGGGAGATCACCAAGGCATCAACATCTCCGCAGTGGGCAGGATCGGAGGCGTTCGAGCTTGCGGAGAGACTGGAGACATTCGTAGCCTGTGCAGCTGACCTTGTTTTCGCGATAACAGAGCAAGTCCGTGATGAACTTATAGCTAGGGGAGTGAGTGCGAAGAGGATCAAGGTTCTCAGTAATGCTGTAAACACCAGCTCCTTTTCGCCGATGCCCCCGCATGAATCCACTAGACAAAAGTTGGGCCTGACCAAGGAGACAGCCGTTATTGGCTACGCGGGCAGCCTGGTCGAATACGAAGGCTTGGAGACCCTCCTTGAGGCATCGAAGCTTCTCGAGGCGCAGGGACTGGATTTTCGAACCGTTATTGTCGGGGACGGCTCTGCGTTGCCTAGACTGATCGAAAAGACCAAGCAATTGGATATTGGCGACAAGGTTATCTTCACCGGACGGGTCAGTCCCGAAGAAATTAGTGATTACATCAGCGTATTTGATGTCCTTCCTTGCCCAAGGCTCCCAATGCCGGTAACAGAGATGGTCTCACCCCTGAAGCCATTGGAAGCAATGGCAGCCGGAAAAGCAGTGGTTCTCTCCGATCTCCCGCCACTCCGAGATATCGCAGGAGCGGACGGCGTGCGAGCCCGACTGTTCCGCGCAGGAGACGCCGTAAACCTGGCCGAAGTTTTGACTGACCTAATTAGAGACGAGGACCAGCGGAGGACGATGGGGCGTCGGGCACGTCTGTGGACGGTCAAAGAAAGAGATTGGAAACAGATCGGCGCCATCGCTAGGACAACATTAACAGCGAGCAGCTTCTGGCATGGGCAGGGTTCACTCCCCGATTCCAGGCGACTTTCGGACATCACCGTCGGCATAATTGCAGACCCGTTTACTACTGCAGGCCTGGAGCCCGAGGTTAGCCTCGTCAAGCTCCGGCCGGACATGTGGGCACAGCAGATAGCAGCATCACCCATTGACATCCTGTTTGTGGAGTCCGCGTGGGAAGGAAATGATGGAATCTGGCGGGGTAAGGTCGGTTTCTATGACGATGATTCCTTCGGCGACCTTCGTGAGCTGATTGCCTACTGCCGCAAACAGTCCATTCCAACAGTCTTCTGGAACAAGGAAGATCCAGTTCATTTCAATCGCTTTAAAGGCACTGCGGAACATTTCGATCACGTCTTTACAAGCGATGACGGGTCGATCGAAGCTTACTTGCAAAACGCCGGTAGCCACGTAAAATCCGTTTCATCTCTTCCATTCTATGCACAACCAATGCTCCACAACCCACTTCCAGGTCGGCGGGACTACAGCCATACCGTGGCATACGCAGGATCGTATTATGGAGACAGGTATAAGAAGCGGTCCGCTCAGTTGCAGCGCCTCTTGGCCGCTGCAATCCCCGTTGGCCTTTCGATTTATGACCGACAGCATCTTAACCCGGAAAGCCCGTACAAGTTTCCGGACGCGCTTGCCCCCTTTGTTCGCGGCGCACTCTCATATGAAGAGACCGTAGATGCCTATAAATCCCACCCAGTTCACATCAATGTGAACAGCGTGGAAGCCTCCGGTACGATGTTCTCACGCCGGGTATATGAAATAGCGGCCTGCGGAGGAGCTGTCCTCAGCGGGCCCGGACTGGGTATCCAAAGGATGTTTGGCGGTATCATTCCAATAGCGGATGATAAGGCGACAGCATCGCTGCTCATTGACTATTGGATGGCGAATGAGGACGCGAGGAAGGCAGATGCCTGGCTCGGAATGCGTGCTGTCTACCGGAGCCATACAGCGGGGCACCGCCTTGCATATGTACTACGCACGGCAGGCCTCCGTGTTACAGCACCACAGCTGGAGGCTTATGCAGTAGTTGCCAACCGATTGACCGAGGCCAGTATTGCTGAGCTGGAGACCCAGAGTGTTCCTCCTGCCGTCGTGTTCGTCTCCGAACCTCTTGACTCTAACTTCAAGACAGGGCTCGATATCCAAGTCACACACGCTCCCCAAAAGGCGGTGCTGGCATCCGGTGTCACATTAGTGGCAACCCTGCCCGACACAGGCCTGGACCGGACCTATTTCGAAGATCTGTTAACTTCGCGAAAATACTGTCAGTGGAAGGACGCGGCTTACATATCGGATCGACCTGCCGGTGCCCGCGGATCCTTGGCGCGTCTAGAACCGACCGATCCTGAGGCGAATTTCAACCAGCCAGGTCTTCACTCGGTGGACCGCCATGTGGATGGTCCTGCTATATCGCTGATCAGAACCACCGGCCGCTCCACACTATCTGTTGAGGCGAAAGTCCGTCGAGCAAACAACGCGAAGAGTAAAACCGTACTCGTAGCGGGACACGACCTAAAATTCGCTCAAGGCATTATTATCGAGATGGAATCCCAGGGCCATACCGTCCTCATCGACCAATGGTTAGGTCACTCCGAACATGACGAATCCCTAAGTCGGACACTGCTTGCGCAGGCGGACGTTATTTTTTGTGAATGGACGCTTGGGAATGCCGCTTGGTACTCAAAGAATAAGCTATCCGGCCAGCGGCTGGTGACCCGACTTCATCTGCAAGAGATAACTACAAAATATCTCGCCGAAGTCGAAAAAGCAGCAGTGGATCAGTTCATATTTGTCGGTCAGCATATCGCTAATATCGCCGAGCGCGACTTTGGAGTACCGGCCGAGAAAAGTACCGTCGTTCCGAACTACGTCCCGATATCGAATCTCCAAAAACCCAAAGATAGACACGCTCAGTGGAACCTTGGAATTGTGGGAACTGTCCCGCGAAGGAAACGGCTTGATCTGGCGCTGGATGCTCTGAAAACGCTGCGCCAACGCGACGACCGGTACAAGTTGTACGTAAAGGGTAAAAGTGCGCACGACTACCCCTGGATGAAAGATCGGCCGGAGGAATTCGCTTTTTATGAGGAGCAGGACCGACGCATTGCATCCGATCCGCTGCTCGTTGGAGCCGTGTTCTTTGATGGGCATGGTGATGACATGAGTGAGTGGTACCGAAAAATCGGTACCGTACTCTCAGTTAGCGATTTCGAATCGTTCCACTTGACCCTGGCCGACGGTGCAGCCTCTGGCGCCGTCCCCGTGACCTTGGCGTGGGAAGGAGCCGATCAAATATATCCCGTGGAGTGGATCCATGCTTCGGTGGCCGAGCTGGCACACGCCATCCTGGAAACTACTGGCGACGCAACGCAGTGGCGGGAAGCAGGTGCAGCCGCTGCCCGTTATGCGGAAGAGACCTTCGACCAACGATATGTTCTTCCCCAGCTCGTGGCATTAATCACCGAATCCGGTACGGAATCCGGAGCGGGGCAGTGAAGGTCTTTTTTAGCTTCGCCGAGGCTCGTGGGTACGTCAAGCAGGGACCGTTTCTTATCTCGTATCGGAACGTTCTCTTCCCGTTTTGGTGGAATCTAACGGGAGCCCGGAAATGGACGATTTTCACACCCGGGAGGTTTGACCGTTCAAAACCAGTGCCTGCGTTTCAGCGGTCTTCTTACGCGACCCACCTCACACATAACGTTGTTTCTGTGTTCGATCCGTTACTGCTTAGGAATAAAGACCTGGCGCTGGGGTGGTTTTTAGGAGTCAAAAATGTGGACCACTCAGAAATGTTGGGAGACCTTTTTCGTGCGCTAAGCAAGGAGTTCTCCTTCTCAGGCAGGGACGCGCATATTTATGCATCGTCAGGAGGTGGCCTGCCAGCACTGCGGATCGCCACGCAACTACCGCACGTGTCGGTTTATTTGACTAACGTGCAGACGGATCCTCGTAGGTATTATCCAAAGTTCTACAAGCAAATGACGAAAGTAGCTTTCGCAGGTATGAGTGAGGAGGAAATTGATCGCCGGTACGGCGAGCGATTGTCGAGTTACGCATGGGATGGAGATTTCCATCTAACGTATGCTCAGAATCTGGCAGATCAGTTTCACTATCTTAGGCATTTCGTTCCTTACCTCCAAGCCCAAGCACGCAGCATTAATCAGCTGAAAACGCTCGAGTTTGTGACCTACGATGATCCTGTCAGCGGTCACGGTGTGCTTCCCCGGGCAACAGAGCTTGCGATAATTGAGGCCATGCATCACCGTCTGCCCATAGCTGAGCTGTTGCCCAAGGGACGTATGTGTGATGCCGATCATAGGAAGAAGGCGTTGGTGCATGGCTAGTATGAGCCCACAGGATTTTTCGAGAGTACTTATGTACGGCTCAACTGCGGACCAGACCTCCAGGTCCTTTGTTACGGCCGGCGCAATGCTCCATAAGTTGTTCGCCGCGAACGGAGGCTCGATCCGAAACTCTAGACGCGTAGAGTTTCGAAACTACATCGACTACATGCGGTTGACCCAGGGGCTAGAGACGGCACTTGGACGTCTGGAAGAGCTGCGTTCCTCTGGCTTGGGTCCAGAACTCTACGCAACCGCGGGCATGATCACTGCGCGGCGGGCCAACGACTATAACGCAGCGTCACATCACATGGAAAAGGCATACTCTTTCTGGCCGGAGAGCCGGACGATCCGAGAATTCTTCATTGAATCCTTAATCTCAGTCTCACGCCTGGAAGAGGCCCGTGACCTATTCAAGGACGTGGAGCCCGCGGATGAGCGAGAAACAGTGCGCTTTGGCGGACTGGCTGCCATCATGGCCGCCTGGGAGATTGTGGAACGACTCATTGCGCCTTGGAATCACAGCGATGCTGCATTTGGGATTCAGGTCTTGGGCGAGCGTGCACGCGTGTCATCTAATTTCCAGGGTCAAGAAGCCGAGATCCCTGCCTATGTCCTTAATATGCCGCAGGATGCACGGAAGCTTGCCCTGTCCACGGTCCTGCATGGACAGTTGGGCCTCAGTGTGAGACAACACCTCGGAGTAGATGCCGCGGCCTTGGCCCCAGTGGAACGAGCCGGAGCAGCAGGTCACAGCCGGCTAAACATAGGAATGGGCGCGTTAGGGTGCGCGCTTGGACATGTTTCCATGTTGAACCGCTTCCTCGGAACCACTGACAGTTTTGCGTTGATGCTGGAAGACGACGGTTTGCCGTATGTACAGCGCGATATATCGGCTCTGGTGGATGCTGCGGGTGATTTCGATGTCCTGTTTGTAAACAACAGAATGTCCGCCGTTAAGTGGGGTGAGGTGAAGCAGGGTTTTGTTTCAGTTTGGGAGACGCTGGCGAAACGTCCGGAACAAGGTGGGTGGGGCGCAGACGGTTACATAGTCTCCCGCGCCGGGGCAGGGAAACTGGCGGAAGCCGTAGAGGCTGACAAGATCATTGGTCATATAGATGGACAAATTGCCTCCTATGGTGTCGATCCGATGGCAGAGATCGTGTCCAACGCACAACGCATTGGTCGTTCGATTCATTCAAAGTCCGTCTCTGGAGTCCTGCTCAACATCAAGTGCGCCCAGTTCCCTCTAGTAGGCACAATGGACTTCGGGGATTCATCCATTGGGCGAATGGGTGGGCACTTTATCTGACCGTTACAGTCTAAAGAGGCTTTGCAGACGCGGCTTTGATACTTGCCCGGCTCGCTCGGGCCAGCCCATCGGGAGTGGGGCCCTGTACGAAGTCATCAGCGAGAAGGGCCTTCTTCCAATTGGGGGCCGATTTGACGAAACTTTTCAGAGCCCTGCGAAGAACGCTCCGTGGCGGAACAACGTGCCCGACACCGTATTCTCCGAGCTTAAGATAGATATTTCTTTTTTTCCCGCACTGCTCCAGGAATGGAAGCAGCTGTCCGTTTAAGAACCTCTTGTCCTGAAGGTTCTGAATATATGCAACGGCATTACCATGTCCAGACGAATGCAGGTCGGCTGTGTCCATGCATATTTGCTGGCCGATCTCTTCATTCGTCGACCCGGGGTAAGCGACATCACGGTACTCGTCGAACGTGTGGGGAGGGTTGAGAAGCGCTGTGCGTGGGTTTACGACTACCGTCAGGGATTGTTTGAAGCGTGATCCGTAGTAAAGCGAAGCGAACCCGCCAGCTGATGCGCCGAAGAATATCAGATCTTTACCTGATCCAGTTGCCAGAACATGGCCAATAAGGTTCGTCAGATTCTCTTGCAGTGGCATATTCTTCGTCCCCAAATGCCATCCAGCCGTCGGGGCTTTTACAAATCCAGCAACTGGATCGGCAATTCCCAGGTAATTCACAGTCATGCCTTCGATCAAGCCGCGGCCACCAAAAAATGGGTACGTCTGCTTCAACCCGAGGGCTGCGTGGAAATAGACGAAAGTGATATTTGCGCCCTTGTCCTCGTAGAGGAAATCGAGGTGTGTGTCTCCCGAAGAGATCCGAGATATTCCATCGCGTACGTCGCGGCTCAGAAACTCGTCAAAGCTGTTGTACTGATGCAGCCGTTCGTTTTGGTGGGAGGTTAGATCGCGAGGGCGGAATTCCATATGGCCATTTTATCCTAAGCCCAAGGCGGTTAAAGCGCGTGGGGAGTTTAAATCTCACACCACTGCGTCGTGAAAGCTGATGCTCGGCTGCCGGGGCCACTGCGGGCAAAGATTCTGGCGCGGTATCGCCCCGGTTTTAGATCCTCGAACAGCGCCACGTGCCGTGACGAATATGGTGTGGAGACGACCGGATCTGAGTCGCGGTAGAGTCTGAAAGCGGATTCTGTGCCTGGAGCCAGATTGGCGGAAACCTCGATGCTCTTGCCCAATGGGTCTGGCTCCAGAGTGTAGTCGGAAGGTGCGTGGTGGGTGCCTGTCGGTAGGCCTAGTGGGGCTGAAATCTCCTCGAATCCTGACAGGCGTATATCAGTGGTTAGTTTTGCTTCGCTTCCCTCAAAATGGACCACAACAACTTGGGTCGGTAATGCCTGGCCAAAACGTGGGAATCTCCACCCGAGAGGCCGTGGCTTCCGTTCGCCTTTGTGCAACGATAACCGGACCGGTACGTTGGCTTCAATCCTTAGTTCCATGACTTTTTCGTTTTTATGCGTGACATCAAACCCGTTTTCGGTGAGGTGTGCCCGTACGTCGAGTCCGAGGTTCCATAACAGTTGATACTTATGAGCCTGTGAGCTCTTGACGTTGTCGTTCAACCTAAACGATGGAACGCCATTGGTTTCTTCAACGTGCAGCCGCCGTGAATGCGTGGTGTCGAAATACCGGTCGTTGATCCCAAGAACGGTGAAGCCAGTGCTCGTCTCATTCTCGCGGTGCAGCTGAACCTTGTGCCCTTGGGTATCGGTTCTTGGGAGGCTAGCCCCATCGACGATCAGGGAGTTGTGTGAGTACTGGGAATAGGCGTACCTGGAAAACGGATGTTTGTAGTCATAGCCATAAGGGCCCGATTCACTCAGCAAGTCCCTCCCCCCGCTTCGGAGGAAGAAGCTGAGGTCGTCGGAGTGTTTGTGGTAGTCGGCGTTGTATGCCGCTGAGAAAAAGGCAAACACAGCGTCGGGGTCTGCCCAACTGCTGCGGTAGATGGCATATCCGGAGTCGGGGAGGACCAGTACGCGTGCGACGGGGGCTATTCCCCGCCGGCCCAGAGTGGAGGCGAATTCAAAGGCCGATCCGGGGAAAATTCTGCCCATACCTGACTTACTTGTGTCTATTTGCTGGGTGTCGCTGATGGGCGGGTACGTTCCATCTGGCATTAACGCGTGAGCCGCATACGTCTCAGCATCTTGGATGAGACTGCTGTAGTATCGGGAATCTTCGTGGCCTGCAGCCTGGGCGAGCTTCTGAACGTTGGCTAGTTGACGGGAAACCATGAGGTGATATGTAGGCGTGTTCTCGACGTGTACACCGTCGGGGGTGAAGCAGGACGTGAAGTACAGTTTGAGGCGACGCATAGCCAGTCCGAAGTACTGCTCTCTTATGGCCGGGTCCTCGACACACAGCAGACTGTAGTAAAGCAAAGCCAAGTCCTGAAACATGCCGTGGTTGTTGTTGCCTGCATGGAAGTCCGGCCGGGCGAGGATCTCCGCGGTGGACTTCATGAGAGCTTTGACCGGGTCAGGCTTCTCCAGGCCAAGAACTGACACCAGAGCCAGGTCAAGGGAGAGCAGGTTAATCAGGCGTTGGGCGGTCGTTTCGTCGTGATAAGCCATCTCAGGAGACTCTTCCATGGATGGGTGAAGCTCGATCCATCGAGACACAATTCGCAGGGCAGCATGAGCGGCGTCGTCACAACGCGTGTCAGCGTTCTGCAGGATTGTCCGCGTCCAGTCGATGAAGAAGAGGAAGCCATGTAGGTACCGCCCATTGGCTCGCGTGCCCGTTTCGTTCCAGACCAGCCCGTTCTCGAACGCCTGCTCGCCGAACTGCACCGAATGAATGACGCCTTCATCAAGGAACTTTTCTGCTCGAATTCGCGCTTCCCTTGTCGACGCTGCTGGAAGCTGAGCGGCGGCTATCTCGCGGAGAGTAGTCAGTTGTTCAGAGGTAAACATGGTTCCTTGGCAGTTTGCGTTGCGGCGGATTTCTTCCGCCTGAGCTAGGGCCTGAGGCAGCTCCGGCAATGAATTTATTGGAAGTCCGCGACACGCTCACCAAGGCCGAGCATCTGCTCGATGGCGGCAACGGTCCGCTCTGCAGCTTTGCCATCGCCGTACGGGTTCACCGCATTGGCCATGGAGTCGAAGTAGTCCTGGTCGTTCAGCAGCCGGTCCACCTCGGAAACAATGCGGTCTTCGTCGGTGCCGATCAGCTTGACCGTGCCGGCCACCACAGCTTCGGGGCGCTCGGTGTTTTCACGCATGACGAGCACGGGCTTGCCGAGGCTGGGAGCTTCTTCCTGCACTCCGCCGGAGTCGGTGAGGACCACGTGCGAGAGTGAGAGCATGCGGGTGAACTCTCCGTAGGCCAGCGGCTCGGTCACGACGATGTTGTCGATGCCTTCGATAAAGGGCATCACGGCGTCGCGGACCACGGGGTTCTTGTGCAGCGGAACCACGATGGTCAAGTCGGGCTCGGCCGCGGCGATGCGGGCAAGGGCCCTACCGACGTTGCGCATGGCCTCGCCCTGGTTTTCGCGCCTGTGGGTGGTGGAGAGCAGGATGCGTCCGCCGGCAGCGGCCAGTTCCTCCAGCTTCGGATCCGTGAATGGAATGTGCTTGTCCACCGTCATGAATAGTGCATCAATAACGCTGTTGCCGGAGACGACGATATCGGCGGCTGTAACGTTTTCGGCGAGCAGGTTATCTCGGCTGGTAGTGGTCGGTGCCAGGTGCAGGCTCGCTATTTGGGAGGTCATCTTCCGGTTCGCTTCTTCGGGGAACGGCGAGAAGAGATCGTGGCTCCGCAATCCTGCTTCCACGTGAATTACCGGAATCCCGTGGTAAAAAGCGGCAATGGCACCGGCTGTAGACGTGGTGGTATCGCCCTGGACGATAACCGCGTCCGGCTTATTGACGCTGAAGAGCTTGTCCAGGCCGTCGATGGTCTTGGTGAGGATTCCGTTGAGAGTCTGACCGGGAGCGAAGATGTTGAGGTCATGGTCCGGGACAATACCGAAAAGCCCGTTGACCTGGTCCAGCATGGAACGATGCTGGCCGGTGACCGTTACAAAGCAGTCCAGGGTGGATGATTCCTTGAGGGCTGCAACGATTGGCGCCATCTTGATTGCTTCAGGCCGTGTTCCATAGATTGGCATGATGACCGGCATTATATTCCCCAAATACGCTCGACAAGAGACTGATTACTGCGCTCAGTCTATCGGAAGTATTACTGCGCCCAGTCTAACGGAAGTATCAGGAGTAGGAAGTGGTGCTCTTAAAACCTGTATTATTTGCGTGTACCAGCCACTGATTACCCCTTAACCGAAGAGCACCAAAAGGGTAATCAGTGTGGGAACCGTCAGACACACCAGCGTGGTCAGGACCATGGCAACAATGCGCTTTTTCCGATAGGCCCGATCCTTCTCGAGTTGCGGTCCACGGAGCGCCTTCGGCGGCCTCTCCGATGCCTCGGTCCGCTTCCCGCGGCCGGCATCAGCCTCGGGTTCCAGAGGCTGATCCCTCATGTGTCTCGCCGCGGCAATGTCCGCGTACCGCTTGTTGGCCATGCCTCAACTTTCCCACATTTATGCAAATCGTTACCGGCGCCGCCAAGGTGCCTGCGGTAGGCTTCCTACTGACCAAACCGGCACACGGGCATGGACGTCCGTGGTCCGGAACAGCAGCGCCAGCACGGAAACGGGATCACTTTGCAGACCAAAATCACCGCGAACGCACAGGCGCTGAAGCGATGGTTGAGTAACGCTGAGATCTCCCTGGGGAACCACAGTGACCGGCTGAACGCAATCAACATCTTCCCCGTGGCCGACGGCGACACCGGCACCAACCTCTACCTCACGCTGCGCTCCGCCTCCCGTGCCATCACCGACGCCGAGACCACGGACATCGGTGAGCTGCTGGGAATCGCCGGGCGCGCGGCCATGGAAGACGCCAAGGGAAACTCCGGCACCCTGCTCTCCGTATTCCTGACCGCCATGGCCGAACCGCTGCAGGGCAACACCCGCCTCTCAGCGCCTCTGCTGGCCACGGCTCTGCACCGGGCGCAGCTACGCTCCTGGTCCGTCCTGAGCGACCCGGTTCCCGGCACCATGCTCTCTGTGCTGGAGGAAGCGGCCAGCGCCGCCATGGACCAGGAGGCCGCGCAGTCCGGCGATGACAGCAACATGGGCCTGGCAACCACTCTGCGCGCCGTGATGAACGCAGCCCTTGCCGCCGTCGTCAACACCGAACTGCAGCTGGACGCCCTCACCCAGGCCCGGGTAGTGGACGCCGGGGGAGTGGGCTTCCTGCTGGTTCTCGACGCCCTGCGTGCCGCCGCCCTGGGTGAGGAGCTGCAGGAAGAGCTCCTGGACGGGCTGCACGGGTACGACGTGCAGGCCCCGCACATCCACGGCGCCATGCCCCGGATGGAAGGGGTGGAAGTGATGTGCACCATTAACCTGAGTCCGCTGGACGCTGCCACCCTGCGCCTGCAGCTGGATGAGCTGGGCGATTCGGTGATCATGAGTGCCGTGAACGCGGTGGGGGACGGATACCGCTGGCGGGTGCACGTACACACGCCCGACGCCGGCACCGCCATTGATCTGCTGCGCACCGTGGGTGAGCCCACCAACCTGACCATCACGGAGCTTTCCGCAGACGGCCATGAGACCAAGGAAATCATCCAGGACAGCGAAATCCACGAGGCCCATGAAGTCTAACGTTCCCCCGGAACTGGATTTCCCGCTCGAACGGCGCGTCGGCAAGCCTTCCGCCACCAAGCTTGAGAAGCATCTGGGCCTGAAAACCGTGGGCGACCTCCTGCACCATTTCCCGCGGCGCTACCTGGAACGCGGGGAGCTGACGCCCATCGCCGAAATTCCCTTTGATGAGGACGTCACCCTCATTGCCCGGGTGCAGAGCGCCAACGCCCGGCGCATGCAGACCCGCAAGGGGACCCTGCTGGAAGTAGTTGTCACCGACGACGCCTCCGGCGCACTGGGCCAGCTGCACCTGACGTTCTTCAACGGCTGGAACGCGCAGAAGGAACTCACGGTAGGCACCCGTGCCATGTTCTCCGGCAAGGTGGGCGTCTACAAGAACCAGCTGACGCTGACCAATCCCAACTACGTGGTGCTCAATGACGAGGCCGA
This sequence comes from Arthrobacter sp. UYP6, assembly GCF_040547315.1. Classification (NCBI taxonomy): domain Bacteria; kingdom Bacillati; phylum Actinomycetota; class Actinomycetes; order Micrococcales; family Micrococcaceae; genus Arthrobacter; species Arthrobacter sp. UYP6. The sequence continues at coordinate 167,670 of NZ_JBEPPM010000005.1, read as the reverse complement.
CGACGAGGAGATGGCCAAGCGCCCCATCCCGGTCTATCCGGCCACCGCAAAACTCAACAGCTGGGACATCAAAAAGGCGGTTGACCTGCTGCTGGACACCATGCAGACTGAGCGGCTGCGCGATCCCATCCCCGAACCTGTCCGGGACGCCGAGCACCTCCTTGGCCTGGCGGAGGCGTATGAGATGATCCACCGGCCGGCGGAGATCGGGGAGGCCTACAAGGCCCGCCACCGGTTCCGCTACCAGGAAGCACTGGTGCTGCAGACGGCGTTGGCCCGGCGGCGCAGCTTTGCCGCGCAGGAGGATGCCACCGCCCGCCCGCCCCAGCCCGGCGGGCTCCTGGATAAATTTGACGCGGCTCTGCCGTTCACGCTCACCGACGGCCAGTTCGACGTCGGCCGCGAGCTTGCCGGGGACCTGGCCCGCCCGCATCCGATGAACCGGCTGCTGCAGGGCGAGGTGGGCTCCGGCAAAACACTGGTGGCCCTGCGCGCGATGCTCCAGGTGATCGACGCCGGCGGACAGGCCGCTCTGCTGGCCCCCACCGAGGTCCTCGCCGCCCAGCACTTTGACTCCACTACCAGGACCCTGGGCCCGCTGGGGCAGGGCGGCCGGCTGGGGAGCGACGACGACGCCACCTCGGTCACGCTGCTGACCGGCTCCATGGACACCGGCGGTCGCCGTGCGGCTCTGCTGGACGCCGCAAGCGGTGCCGCCGGCATCGTGATCGGGACCCATGCGCTGCTCTCCGAACATGTGCAGTTCGCGGACCTGGGGCTCGTGGTTGTGGATGAACAGCACCGGTTCGGCGTTGAACAGCGCGATGTGCTGCGCACCAAGGGCCGCAGCACCCCGCACCTGCTGGTCATGACCGCCACCCCCATTCCGCGCACCGTGGCCATGACAGTGTTCGGTGACCTGGAAGTTTCCACCCTGACCGAGCTGCCGGCCGGCCGCGCCCCCATCTCCACCTTCATGGCGCCGCTGGCGGAAAAGCCGGCCTGGGGACGGCGCATCTGGGAACGTGCCCGCGAGGAGATCGACGCCGGCCGGCAGGTGTACGTGGTGTGCCCCAAGATCGGTGACAAGGAAGAAGAGCCGGGCTCCGACCTGGTCCTGCTGGACTACGGTCCGCCGCCCGCGGGGAAAGCCAACAAGCCAAACCTGGCGTCCGTGGCCGAAATGTACCAGCAGCTCTCCGAGGTGCCGGCGCTCGCCGGGGTGCGGATCGGGGTGCTGCACGGCCGGCTGGATCCCGTGGAGAAGACCGAAACCATGGCAGCGTTCACCCGCGGCGAGATTGACCTGCTGATCTCCACCACTGTCATCGAAGTGGGCGTGGACGTGCACAACGCGTCAATGATGGTGATCATGGACGCCGACCGGTTTGGGATGTCCCAGCTGCACCAGCTGCGGGGCCGGGTGGGCCGCGGCGGGCTGCCGGGCACCTGCCTGCTGGTCACCAAGCTGGAACCCGGCCATCCCAGCCGGGAACGGTTGGAGGCCGTGGCGGCGACCACGGACGGTTTTGAGCTCTCGCGGCGTGACCTGGAGCTGCGCCGGGAAGGGGACATCCTGGGTGCCTCGCAGTCCGGCGGGCACTCCACCCTGAAACTGCTCCGGGCCATCCAGGACGAGCCGCTGATCGAAAAGGCGCGCACCGCAGCCACGGCCCTGGTGGCGGAGGATCCGGACCTGGCGGAATATCCGGCGCTGAACGAGGCGATTGAGGACTATCTGAATCCGGAAAAGGAAGCCTTCCTGGACCGCGGCTGAGCCGTCCGCTACCCCCGGCAGGGCGACCGGCCCAAACCCCGATAAAGTGAACCCATGAGCCGCATCATTGCCGGAACCGCCGGCGGAACCTCCCTGACCAGCGTTCCCGGAACAGGAACCCGCCCCACCACGGACCGCGTGAAGGAGGCCCTGTTCTCCCGGCTGGAGTCCTATGACATCCTGGCCGGAGCCCGCGTGCTGGACCTCTTCGCCGGTTCCGGTGCCCTGGGCGTGGAAAGCGCCAGCCGCGGCGCCGTCTCGGTGGACCTGGTGGAACTGGCCGACAAGGCCGCCGGCACCTGCAAGCAGAACGCCAAACTCATCAACGACGCCGCCGGCCGGTCCGTGGTCAACGTGCACCGTGCCAAGGCCGACACCTATCTGCTGCGCGTGCCCGCCGACGTCACCTGGGACCTGGTCTTCCTGGACCCGCCCTATGACCTGGACGAGGATGACCTGTTCGCCGTGCTGCGCGCGCTGCCCCGGCACCTGGCCGAGGGCGCAGTCGTCGTCCTGGAACGCTCCACCCGCTCACCGGAGCCGGCGTGGCCCGCCGGCATGGAACGCTTCAGCGAACGCAAGTACGGCGAAACCACGCTGTGGTTCGCTGAGCCGGCGCAGGCCGCCGACGGCGACGCCGCTTCCTAGCGGATTAGGGAAAGAGGCGTGCTCCAACGTAAAACGGGCGCTCTCCGCCGAAAAATCAGCGATCAGGAGCCAAGATGACCCACTTGTGGGGCGACCTGCGAGCGGCTGTTCCATCCATGCTGCAAGGTTGGCGGCTGGACAGCTTCTCGAAACGAGGGCGTCACGATTTTGGTGTCTCTCCAGCCTTGAAGCAACTTTTCGCGGATGTGGGCCGCAACCCCGACCTTGCTAATGCGATAGTCGACCAGCTTGGGCACGTCCCCCAGGGCCGGCAGTTCGTCTTGGCAGTCAAGGTTCCATCAGTGCTCGGCATCCTGCTGTATCTAGTCATCGCCTTCGGTGCTGCGATTTCCGTGGAATTCTATGTAGAGAACCCCGGCGTTAAGCTGCTCCTAATGATCTTGTCCATTGCTGCCGCATGCGCATTACTTCTCTTCACGTTAGTGCGCGAGCTGCGCATGCAGGCTCGTTTTGCTGACGCATTACTCATCAATCGATTACTGAGAGCGGTGGAAGCGGCTCAACTGGTCGAGAACGATCCCCTGTCGGTGGACAAAAGGTACTTCCTGGCACGCGCGATCCGCGGGGCCGCGGACCAGCTTCGCAAAGGCTATCCGCCTCCCTCGGTATCCCTGCGCGCAGCTCCATTTCCCTTGCGCCAGGTCAGACGCGAAGCAAAGCGCTGTTCAAGCGTTCTGAACTCTTACGGCGTAGCCGCACTCAGCGGTGATCGAGAGGAGATTAGGGCGCTCAAGGAGGACTTTGTTCGAGCGATTCTGCGGGTAGGAACAGGCAACTGGAGCCAGATTGTGCACCTGCAGCCCCTTGTGACCGTCAAACGGAGTTGGGGAATGGCTGTCAAACGTTCACTGAAGACACTGGGTCTGCTGTGCTCGCTGATTGGTGCCCCGGTAGTCGCCGGAATCATTACGGAGGCGATAGTCAAGTGACATTCCGTCCAGCCGGGAAAGCAGCCGTCGATCATACTCTTATGAGTGCTGAGTGAGCGACTAATGCTCTGATGCGAAGACGTCCAGCCGCTCCCCGGTGAGGACGTCGGCGGGATGCGGGCCCGCGGCGAGCAGCTGCGCCGTCCATTCCTCCGGCCAGGGGAAGGCGGTGGCCGCCAGCACAATGTTGCCCGGAAAACGCCCGGTGAACATAGACTTCTCGGCCAGTGCCGCCAGCCCCGCCCCGGGAATCCCTGACATGCCCTCCTGCAGTGCGCGGATCTGCCGGCGGCAGAAGGCCAGTCCCGGGTCGTCGCCCACATTCACCATCAGTACCCCGGCGGGGGAGAGCAGGCCTGCGGCCTCGGCGTAGAACTCGGGCGTAGTCAGGTGTTCCGGGGCGTCGGCTCCGGCAAAGACATCCAGCACAATGGCGTCGAAAGACCCCGGCTCCCAGCGGGAAAGCGCGTCGCGGGCGTCGCCGATGACGGTCTCCAGCACGGTGCCTTCGGGTAGCGGAAGGTGCGCGAGCACAAAGTCCAGCAGCTCCCGCTCCAGCTCCACGGCCGCCTGCTCCGAGCCCGGCCGCGTGGCCTGCAGGTAGCGGGTGAGGGTCAGCGCGCCGGCGCCCAGATGCAGGGTCCGCAACGGCTGCCCGGCGGGTGCGGCCAGGTCCAGCACGTTCCCGATCCGGCGCAGGTACTCGTAAAAGATCTCCTCCGGATGGGCCAGATTCACGTGCGACTGTTCCGCGCCGCCGATGCTCAGCACCCAGGCGCCGGGGGTAAACCCGTCCTCGGTGATGGTGGCATGGGCGCCGATGCCGCGCAGCAGCCGGGACGGTGTTTTATGGGGAGTCCTGTCCTGTGCCCCCATCAGAGCACCTGCCCCAGCTTGGAGAGGCGTTCGGCAGCTTCCTGCAGCACCTCTGTTTTCTTGCAGAACGCGAACCGCAGCAGCGAACTGGTGCGGCGGGCGCCGTCGTCGTGGCAGAAAACCGCCACCGGGATGGCGCCTACCCCCACCAGCTCGGGCAGCCGGCGGGCCAGTGCGGTGGCATCGGTGATGCCCAGGGGAGCGACGTCGGCGTTAACGAAGTAGGTGCCCTGCGGTTCAAAGACGGTCAGCCCGGCCGCGCGCAGTCCCTCGCTGAGGACGTCCCGCTTGGCCTGCAGGGTTGCGGCGATGCCGGTGAAGAACTCGTCCTCCAGGCCCAGGCCCAGCGCGATGGCGCCCTGGAACGGGGTGCCGGAGCTGTAGCTGAGGAAGGACTTCACGGCACGGACGGCCGCCACCAGCTCGGCCGGTCCGGAGAGCCAGCCGACCTTCCATCCGGTAAACGAGAACGTCTTTCCGGCCGAGGAAATGGTCAGGGTGCGCTCGGCCGCGCCGGGCAGTGTGGCGATGGGAATGTGCCGGGGGCCGAAGGTGAGGTGCTCATAAACTTCATCCGTGACGATCACGGCGTTGTACTTGGCGGCGAGCTCCACGATCCGCTGCAGCGTCGCGGCGGGAAAAACGGCGCCGGTGGGATTGTGCGGATTGTTGACCAGCACCACCCGGGTGCGCTCGGAGAAGGAATCCTCCAGAGTGGCCAGATCCGGCTGGAAGTCGGGAGCTCTCAGCGGCGCGGTGGTGTGCGTAGCACCGCTGAGCCCGATGACGGCGCCGTAGGAGTCATAGAACGGCTCGAAAGTCAGCACCTCATCGCCGGGGCCGGTGAGCGCGAGCAGGGCCGAGGCGATGGCTTCGGTGGCGCCGGTGCTGATAATGATCTCGGTGTCCGGGTCCAGGGAGATGCCGTAGAAGCGTTCCTGATGATCGGCGACGGCGTTGCGCAGCACCGGCAGGCCCTGTCCCGGGGCGTATTGGTTGGCGCCGGTGCTGATCGCCGCGCGGGCCGCTTCCCGGATGACCGCCGGACCGTCCTCATCGGGGAAGCCCTGGCCCAGGTTGATGGCGTTGTGCTTGCCGGAGAGGAGCGTAATCTCCTCGAAAATGGTGACGCCCAATGCGCCGTCCGCGCCCAGAAGGTTGGCGCCCGCTGCGGTGCGCTGCCAGGGCGGGGTTCCTCCTGCGGAGTCGGAGCGTAAAAGCGGCGTGGGGGAGGGGAAGCTCATGCCTTCCAGTATTACCCGCTTTGACCGGGTAGGCCTCCAACTGGATCCAGCGGCTCACAGGTCATCACCAACGCCACTGAGAAGTCCTGTGCTAGGCAGACCCGGGTGGCGAGAGCGGCGGAAATCTGAAGAATAACTCCCGATCGCGGAGGAAGGGTCATGCGCGGGGGTGATGTAGACAAGCAATTGCTAATCTATTACGAATTACATGTAACGACCGCTAGTCTTGATCCCAATATGGCTGAGGTGGGGGCCTGTCGGACAATCTAGATGCCGTACTTGTCGAGCTCATGAGGAGAACGAAATGTTGCCGTACAATGCAGTGTCGTCAATTGCGGTCCGCGATGTCATAAAAAGTCCTGGCTTCGAAACACAAGCCAACCGACTCTGGATTTATCGTGAAAAAACGCTGGTTTTCGATCTCGCCATTGGAGGGCTTACTTTCTGTTTGGACGTCTATCCCACTCAAGGAGAGACAATTTTCTCTGTCCTGGGAAGGGATGACACAACCAGACGAATTCTCAGGAACGCCTTAATTGGCAGAATCCCGATGGTTAAGAGCGACGGTGAACGCCATATCTTAGAAACCATGGGCGAGGAAAACTCGGCTTCCGGAATTGCGGCAAGAGCCGAAGACTGGGTTGTCTGGTTGACATCGGAGATCTCCCAGACGCTCAATATCAAAGTCAAAGGTTCTTCGGTGCCACCCGGATGTACAAGCCTTGCATGGTGGGACAAACGCCCTAATTTCGGGGACGCCATTGGACCGTGGCTTGTCGAACGCATCGTCGGAGCAAAGCCTATTAACGGTCGAAACTTGCATCTTCCCACGCCGCCCCTCTTTACTGTGGGTTCCATTCTCAGCTGGGTGGAACAGGACGGAACCACCGTTTGGGGATCGGGTCTCATGGCTCCACTTTCAGATGCGGACGTTGAGCGGCTTAGCACCAGAAAAGGTGTGGCAATCAAAGCCGTAAGGGGTGAACTTTCTCGAAACGAGCTAGTGTCCAAGCTGGGATGGAAAGTACCCCATATACTCGGTGATCCTGCTCTGCTGCTTCCAAGATTTTTACCGAAGAAGGAGGGCCAGTCTTCTGAAGGCAAGACGGTCCTTGTCCCTCATTTTTCACATGTTCGACATTTTGATATGTCCCGGCAACCGTCCGATCTCTATTTTGTCGACGTGGAGCAAGGGTTGGAGCAGGTGGTCCAAGAAATCGCCGCGGCTTCATGTTGCGTGTCCACGTCATTGCATGGGCTGATTGTGGCACAGGCATATGGTGTCCCCTGGGTTTGGATCCGGTTGGAAGACAACCCGCTGACGGGCGATGATTTCAAATTCCGCGACTTCTTCTCTACTCTCGATGCTTCAACAGTCGCAGTCCAGAACATGAGTACGTCTGCGTTGGTTGATTTGGACATTGTCGCCGTTGGAAAGGCAGCGGTTCTGCCTGAGCTGAATGTATCGCTGGATGATCTTCTGAGCGCTCTGCCGCTTTCCGGACAGCCTCGGTCTACACCGTTCGTCACGGCTCCACGGCTCCACGACCCAGTCGTCGTAGTCAAGGCGAGAGAACCCGAGATCACTGCGATCGCCCTGGGCCAGATTTCAGCGGCAACTGTCCTGCTGGATACTCAGGGTGCCAGCAGCGGGGTAAGTCTGAAGAGGTCAGCTTTGCGGGCGCCTGTGCGTTCACGACTATGGAGACGCATTAGCCGAATAGTGGGGTTGGCGAACGTGACTCGCTGGTAGCGGGAATTACCCGCTTTGACCGGGTAGATTCGACCTATGCGACGCGCGGTATGCCCCGGATCCTATGACCCCATCCACAATGGACACGTGGAGGTGATTGCGCGGGCCGCCAGCCTGTTCGATGAAGTCCTTGTAGCGGTGTCCACCAACTACGCCAAGAAGTACCGGTTTTCCGGGCCGGAACGCCTGGCCATGGCCCGCGAAACCCTCGGCGGGCTGCGCGGTGTCTCGGTGGTGCCAATGGGTGATGGCCTGCTGGCGGATTTCTGCCGCGAACACGGCGTGGACGCCATTGTGAAGGGGCTGCGGTCGGTGCAGGACTATCAGTATGAGCTGCCGATGGCCGTCATGAACCGTCACCTGACCGGCGTCGAAACCGTGTTTCTGCCGGCGGAAAGCCGGTACACGCACCTCTCCTCAACCCTGATCAAGGAAGTTTCAGCCCTGGGCGGCGATGTGTCTGAACTGGTGCCCCGGGCGTCGTACCGGCGGCTGCTGCAGGAACAGGGCGCCTAACGCGGCTGATCCAGCCGCTGGAGTCTGAGAGATGCTGGAGTCTGCGGACCCGGACTAAATTGCGCTGGCGCAGGCCGGCCGCAGCACTGCGGCCGCCAGCCCGCCGGTCTCCTCCACAAACCTGTCCAGCCACTGCTTGGCCGAGAAATCAGGTTCCGAAGCCACCATGGTGAGCTTCGCCGTCGTGCACTGGCTGATGTTAGTTTCCGCCCGCAGCAGGTGATAGCGGGAGGTGACAACAATCAGGTTGTCCCAGCCGTTGTCCGCGGCGAGGCGGGCAATGGCGCGGGCCTCGCCGCGTGTGGTCATCGGTTCGGGGAAGAAGCAGGTGACGGCGGCACTGGCAGGATCCTCGGTGACCGTGTCACCGCCGGTGTAGTCGCAGTACAGATCGGTGATCAGGTTGCCGGGTGTCTCCGTGCTGGAGAGCACCAGTTCCGGGGCAAGTCCCTCCAGGGCCAGTTCGCGCCCCACCGGAAACCGTTCCGCCGCCGCGCCCGCCAGGACCACCACGGCGTCGGCCTGTCCCGGCCCGCCTGCGTGCGCCGTGCCGCCCGCCTGCGTGCCTTCCGCCTGGGTGCCGCCCGCCTGGGGAAGTTCGGCGCCCTGCGGGTAGTAGAAGAGATTGACGGCCGCGAAAAGCCAGATCAGCAACGCCGAAAGGACAGCGGTTACTGCCACATCCACGCTGCGCGGAAAGCCGCGCTGGAGCCGGACCACAAGGCGGTGCGGCAGGGTGCGGAGGGAGGACAGCATCCCGCCAGCCTATGCGAGCAGAACGTCTGCCGGTAAACCCGTGGCCCCAAGGCCTGTAAACTGGAATGAGCAGCCCGCGCCCTGCCCTCACCGGGCAGTGGAACGGCGCAGTTTGAGAGAATCGGCCGTATCAGGCTAAGATGATATGTCGGTCTATGTTCTACAGGAGTTCTCATTAGCGTTCAGTCGCGGATTTATCCGGGTTCGTCGCCCTTGGCCATTAGTGTCAAGGATCTTGGGCGTAGCCCGGGAGTCATGCGGACTATGCACGAACATGTTCCGGCACCGAAGGACTTCGGTGTTGCGCTTATCGGCGTGCCGGAAGGAACAGATCTTGATCTGGACCTGAGGTTCGAAGCCGTGCACGAGGGGATTTTGGTATCCGGAACCGTCATCGCTCCTGTTCAGGGAGAGTGCGGACGGTGCCTGAAGCCCATCGCGTACGACGAGGAAGTCGATGTGCAGGAACTCTTCTATTACGAGGACTCTGAGTCTTTCGGAACAGAAGAGGAAGAAGAGCAACACCGGATCGAGCGAGATGTCATCGATCTTGAACCGGTTTTGCGGGACGCAGTGGTAACCGCCCTGCCGTTCCAGCCGGTGTGCCGGGAGGACTGCGAAGGCCTTTGCTCCGAATGCGGAGCGCGCCTTGAGGAGGATCCGGGTCACCACCACCAAAGCGTGGATCCTCGCTGGGCAGCCCTCTCCGGGCTGGCTGGCAGCGCCGCAGACAATTCTGCGGCAACAAGTACAGAGTCAGACGAGAGAGAAGAGAGTTAGTCGTGGCTGTTCCCAAGCGGAAAATGTCCCGCTCGAATACGCGTGCACGCCGGTCCCAGTGGAAGGCAACTGCCCCCAACCTGGTGAAAACCGTTGAGAACGGCCGCGTTACCTACAGCCTGCCTCACCAGGCCAAGGTCGTGACCGACTCAGCTGGTACCGCGCTGTTCCTTGAATACAAGGGCCGCAAGGTAGCGGACGTCTAAAACAGTGTTCTCTTTCCGGTACGGGCAGCCGGGCCGGGAGTTGAATACTGCTTTTCGGGTCAAAACCAAAAAGTGAAGAATACTGAAGAGCTTTTGAAGCGTCTCGGTGTCGATATCGACGCCGGGACGCTTCGTCTTGCACTCACACACCGTTCCTACGCCTACGAGCAGGGCGGCATCCCCACGAACGAACGCCTGGAGTTCCTGGGTGACTCAATCCTGGGCTTCTCCGTCACCGACGCCCTGTACCGGGACAACCCAGACCTGTCCGAGGGCGAGCTGGCCAAGCGCCGCTCCGCCGTCGTCAGCACCCGTGCGTTGGCCGGCGTTGCCCGCGACCTTGAGCTGGGCCAGTACATCCTGCTGGGCCAGGGTGAGAAGCTGACCAACGGCCGGGACAAGTCCTCCATTCTGGCGGACACCACCGAAGCCGTGATCGGCGCCGTCTACCTGTGCCACGGAATCGAAACCGCCCGCGCCATGGTGATGCGCCTGATCGGACCGCTGCTGCGCAACGCCGACGCCCTGGGCGCCGGCACCGACTGGAAGACCAGCATCCAGGAGATCGCGGCCAGCCGGAAACTCGGCGACATCCATTACCAGGTCACCGGCTCCGGTCCCGACCACTCCCGTAGCTTCGTTGCCGTGCTCCACATCGGCGACAAGCCCTACGGCAGCGGTGTTGGCCATTCCAAGAAGGAAGCGGAGCAGGAAGCTGCCGCCGCCACCTGGAAAATGATCTGCCCCTCAGGCACCACGGCCGCCGGAGCCTAGCTCCGTGCCCGAACTGCCCGAAGTGGAAGTGGTCCGCCGCGGACTGGCCTCATGGGTCCGCGGCCGGACCATCACCGGCGTCGACATCCTCGACGCCCGCTCCGTGCGCCGCCACGCCGCCGGCCCCGAGGACCTCATCGGCAACCTTGAGGGCGCGGTAGTCACCGATGTGGTGCGCCGCGGCAAATTCCTGTGGCTGCCGCTGCTGGAGGCTGCTCCGTCAGCGGTTGTCCCGGGCGGGCACGACGACGGCACCGTCCCTGACGCGCACGACGGCGCTCCCCGGCTGGCGCTGATGGCGCACCTGGGCATGAGCGGGCAGCTGCTGATGGAAGATCCGCACCTGCCGGACGAGAAGCACCTCAAGGTCCGTTTCCGCCTCAGCCCCGCCGTTTCCGCGGACGGAAGTCCGATGCCCGCCGAACTGCGCTTTGTGGACCAGCGGATCTTCGGGGGAGTGTTCCTCACCGACCTACTGCCGACCCCCGACGGGGCGCCCGGCGGTCTCTCGGAAACCGGGCTGCCCCTGATCCCGGAAGAAGCCGCCCATATTGCCCGGGATCCGCTGGACCCGGCGTTCTCCTTTGACGAGTTTTACGCCCGGCTGCGCAAGCGGCGCACCGGCATCAAGCGGGCGCTGCTGGACCAGGGGCTGGTGTCCGGGGTGGGCAATATTTACGCGGACGAATCCCTATGGGCGGCCAAGCTGCATTTCGCCCGGCCCACCGACACCATGCGGCGTGCCGACGCGCTGCGCCTGATCGAGTCCGCCCGCGACGTGATGACCCGTGCGCTGGACGCCGGCGGAACCAGCTTCGATTCGCTGTACGTGAATGTGAACGGTGCTTCCGGATATTTCTCCCGCTCCCTGAACGCCTACGGCCGCGAGGGCGAAACGTGTCCGCGGTGCGCCGCCGTCGGGCTGTCCACCCTGATCCGGCGGGATTCGTTCATGAATCGTTCCTCGTACAGTTGCCCGGTCTGCCAGCCCCGGCCGCGGAACGGCCGCTGGTAGGTCCTTTCCGGCGTCGGCGGCTTCCCTTCGCCCGTGCCCTTCAGACCTGCACACCGGTTGAGCTGGCACCCGGCCCGGCCCGGCCCGGCCCGGCCCGGCCCGGCCCGGCCCGGCCCGGCCCGGCCCGGCCGGACCCGACCTTCCGGCCGGACTGTGTGTGCACCTCTGGCGGCTTGCCCGCGGGTGGTTCCACTCGTGTGTGCAGATATGGCGACTTCACGCCGTCAGCACCCGCCAGAGCTGCACACGGGGTGGCCGAGACAGTCTGCGCGGGCTGCGGGGCGCCGGTCACGAGCTGCGAAGCTCCGCCAGGACCCCGGGATGCTCTACCAGCACGCTGCGAAGCTCCGCCCGTACCCCGTCCGCACTCTGTGTGCAGCTATGGCGACTTGTGTGCGGATGATTGCCGTCGTGTGTGCAGATATGGCGACTTCACGCCGTCCGCACCCGCCGTACCTGCACACCGGGTGAGCCGGCATCCGTCCCGACCCGCCAGACCTGCACACTGGTTGAGTCGGCGCCCGGCCCGACCAGCCAGAGCTGCACACCGGGTGGCCGAGACAGTCTGCGCAGGCTGCCGGGTACCGGTCAGGACCCGGGAAGCTCCGCCAGCACGCCGTCGGTGAAGGGCGGCCAGACCTCGGCCGCCCAGGGGCCGAAATTCCGGTCGGTCAGGGCGACGGCGGCAGCACCGGCGTCGGGATCCACCCACAGGAAGGTGCCGGACTGCCCGAAGTGACCGAACGTCCGCGGCGAGCTGTTCGCCCCGGTCCAGTGCGGAGACTTGGAGTCCCGGATCTCGAAGCCCAGGCCCCAGTCGTTCTGCTTCTGCCGGCCGAAGCCCGGAAGCACGCCGGCCAGGCCGGGAAAGACCACGGTGGTTGCCTCGGCCAGGCGCCCGGGTGCGGTGAGCACCGGCTGCTGCAGTTCTGCAGCGAAGCGGGCCAAATCAGCCACCGTGGAGACGCCGCCGGCAGCAGGGGATCCTTCCAACGCGGTGGAGTTCATGCCCAGGGGAGTCAGGACGCCGTCGTGCAGGTATTCGGCCATGGGAATACCGGTGGCTTCCTCCAGGGTTTCGCCCAGCACTTCGAATCCGGCGTTCGAATACAGCCGACGGGTGCCGGGTGCATAGCGGACGGTGCGTTCGGCAAAGTCGTAGCCGGCGCTGTGGGTCAGCAGATGCCGCAGGGTTGAGCCCTCGGGCCCGGCGGGCTGATCCAGTTCCAGGGCGCCTTCATCCAGAGCCACCAGCATGCTGTACGCGGTCAGCAGCTTGGTCACCGAGGCCAGCGGATACCGGCGCTTGATGTCACCAGCGGTGCCCGCCACTGTACCGTCGGCCAGGATGACGGCGGCGGAGGCGTGCTCAACCGGCCAGTTTTCAATAACGTTGACGCTGTCCATGAAATCCTCTGCTGTGAAAAGGCGGGCAGCCGCTCAGGCGGCGGAGCCGCCGTAATGGGCCGCGAGCCGGCGCATGCCGTCCTCCACGGTGACCTCGGGCGTCCAGTCCAGCACTTCGCGGGTGCGGCGCTGGTCAAACCAGTGGGAGGTGGAGAGCTGCTCGGCCAGGAAACCGGTCATGGGCGGCTCGTCGTGCACCAGCCCGCGGGTTCCGGCGGCCAGCCAGGCCCGTTCGATCACGGATCCGGCGCCGCGGGCCAGCCAGCCCGGAACACTCCACGCCGGCGGAGTGACTCCGGCGGCGGTGCAGATGCCGGCCAGGAGTTCTCCCACCGGGCGGGGCTGGCCGTTGGTGACCACCAGCGCCTGGCCGTGGGCATGGTCCATGCGCTCGAGTCCGCGAACAATTGCGGCCGCGGCGTTGGCGATGTAGGTGGTGTCAATGAGGGCGGCGCCGCCGTTGAGCAGGGGGAGCCGCCCGGACCGGGCCCGGCCAATGACGCGTTCCACCAGCTGGGTGTCCCCCGGGCCCCAGACGATGTGCGGGCGGATGGCTCCCACCCGGAACGCGGGGGAATCTTCGGCCAGGGCGAGCAGCTCGGCCGCGGCCTTGGACCGGGCGTAGAAGCCGCGTGCCCGCTCCGGATCGGCGGTTCCGGCACCGGCTCCGGCAATGGGTTCACCGAAGTGCGCCACCGAGGGGGAGGAGACAAAAACGAAATCCCGGACCCCGGCAGCCTTGGACGCCTCGATCAGCGTCCGCGTGCCAGTGATGTTGGTGTCCACGAAATCCTGCCACTCACCGGTGAAGGAAACCTTCGCCGCCAGATGCACGACGGCGTCAATCCCCTCCACAGCGCGGGCTACAGCGGCGGGGTCGGAGACGGAACCGGCAACGGAGTCGATGTCTGCGGCCACGTTTCCAGCGGGCATCGGCGTGCGCTGCAGGGTCCGGACCGTGTGGCCCTTTTCCGCCAGCAGCCGGGCCACAGCCCCGCCGAGCAGTCCGCTGGCGCCGGTCACCAGCACGCGCCGGGGCGCTCCGGAAAGCGCCTCTGAGGCAGCTCCGGAAGCGTCCGGCTGCGAAGTGGAACTCACTTACGCCCCCCGGTACCGGGCACCTTGGCGTTTCCGCCGGCCAGGATCGTGTCGGCCCAGCCGGCCAAGGCCGTGCGGTCAATCTTGGAATTGTGCCGGATGTCTGTGGGCATGGCCGGCAGGACCAAAACCGCTGCCAGCTCCAGTCCGGCCCCGGCGGCAACCTGTGCCCGCACGGCGGCAGCCAGATCCTGCGGGGCGGTGCCGGGACGGTGGACGGGATCCACCAGTTCCAGGACAGCCACCGGAACCTGTGTTCGGGCAGGTCCCACACCTACGACGGCGGCACGGCCCACGGCAGGCACGGACTCCGCGGCCTGCTCCGCGGCAACCGGGGTCACCACGCCGTCGGGCGTTGTCAGGATGTGCCCCAGGCGGCCTTCCACCCAGAGCCGGCCCTGCTCGTCCAGGTGCCCGACGTCGCCGGTCCGGTGCCAGCCCGGCAGCGAGGCGCTCTTGGATTCGGTGATCCAGAGCCTGTCGTAGCGGTCCTTGACATGCGGGGCAGAGACCAGGATTTCACCGGTAAGACCGGGTTCCACCAGCGGTGTGTTCCCGACGGAACCGTCAGGGGCCAGCACGGCGATGGCCACCTGCGCGCCGGATACCGGGGTGCCCACGCAGACGCCGTTGCCGGCACCCGCGGCCCGGATTTCATCCAGGCTAATGTCCGTCACCGGCAGCGCCTCGGTCATTCCGTACGGGGTGTGCAGTTCAGCGTTGGGCGTCAGGGCGGAGACCCGGGCCAGCAGCGGCTCGGGAATGGGAGCACCGGCCGAAAGCAGCAGCTCCACCCGGGCCAGGGCCTTGCGCTGGTCCGGATCCAGGTCCCCGGAAGTGGCCAGCACATTGACCAGGGCGGCCGGAGAGGCAAAGACGGTGGTCGCGCGCACGGCGGCGGCGGCGTCGGCCAATGCCGCAGCGGTGAGGGTGCGCGGGGAGGTGACATTCATGTCCGGAGTCACCGAGGTGGCGCCCAGCGCCGGTCCCAGCAGGGCAAACGGCGCAAACCCGGCCACCAGCGAGGTGCCGGCCTGCAGGTTGTAGGTGTTCTTGAGCGCATCGCGCATGGCCGTGAGCTGGCGGTGCGTGTACACCACGCCCTTGGCCGGTCCGGTGGAGCCGGAGGTGAAGAGCACAGCGGCGTCGGCGTCCGGATCGGTGCGCAGCCACGGCACTTCGGCGTCCTCGCCGGCGGTGATCAGCTCGGGCACCGAGTATGCCACGCCCAGCAGGCGCGCCTTGGCGGGGGACAGCGTTTCGGCGCTGATCCGGATCCCGGGCCAGCCGAAGGCCTTCGCCCCGATCAGGGCCCGTTCAATGCCGATCAGGTAGGCCGGACCGGCGCCCTTGATGGCGCGGCCCATGCCCTTGGTGCCCAGCCCGGCGTCGGCGACGACAATCACGGCGCCCAGGCGCAGGCAGGCGTAAATCAGCGCGGTAAGTTCAATGCCCGGCGGCACCAGCAGGTTCACGCGGTCCCCGGGACGGACGCCGGCGGCGGACAGCCCGGCGGCCAGCCGGTTGACCCGGGTGGCCAGCTCGGCCCAGGAGAGGATGGCCGGGGCGCTGCCGGCCGGGGCGCCCAGCGGCGCCATATCGACGACGGCGGGGGAGGAGTCGGTCCCGCGCTCGTCCAGTTCCGCGAGCATGGGCCGGAAGACGCCCAGCCCGGCCGCGGCCCGGCTGCGGATCTCCCGGTTCTCGGTGCCCGGCCCCTTCTGCAGCCAGCTGAAGATGGGCGCGGTGATGTCCACGTCTTCGGGCAGCAGGTGGCTGGCGCCTTCGAAGCGGTGCACATCGGCCTGCGGCAGGCGGTCCATCAGGTCCCGCAGGTAGCGGTCGGAGAAGACCGGATCCTTGGGCCCCCACAGCATGAGCGCGGGGACGTCCAGGCGTTTGATGCCCTCGGCCACCCGGTTCAGGGTGCGCCAGCTCGGATGCGTGGATTCGGCCGGGATGTCGGCAACGAAGTTTGCGACGCCGTCGCGCCGGGCGGCGCCGCGGTAGGGGGCGGCGAAGGCTGCCCGCACGTCTTTGGCCAGAGCCGGCTGCGCCAGGGAGTGGGTGACGCGGATGAAGGCGTCGGTGGTTTTGGTGCCCCAGCCGTGGACGGCCGGGTGCAGCGCCAGGCGCAGGGCCGGCGGCACGTCGAAGCCGGCCGGATGCACGGCGGTGTTGGTCAGGATGATGCCGGCCAGCTGGCTGCGGTGCTTCAGCGCCCAGCCCAGCGAAATCAGGCCGCCCCAGTCATGGCCCACCGTGATGACCTTGCCGGTCAGGCCCAGCGCGTCGGTGAGGTCGCCGAGGTCCGTGATGCGGTCCTCAAGCCGGCGGAAGGCGCCGGTCCGGGCGGAGAAGCCCAAGTCCAGCTGGTCGACGGCGACCACGCGCCAGGGCTGTTCGGCGTCCGCACCCGCGGCGAGCAGGCTGCGCCAGAGATAGGACCAGGTGGGATTGCCGTGCACGCACAGTAGGGTGCCGGCCGGCTCGACGCCGCGGGCCGCGAGATCAGGGCCGTTGTCCAGCACGTGCCACTTGTGGGCGGTTCCGGGACGGTCAACTGCCGCCGTCGAGGGAACCTGGAGAAAGGAAGACCAGGATTCCGCGACGCCGGGCCACAGCTCGGTCACCACGCAATCTCCATCATGGTGGTGTTCAGGCCCGAGCCCACGCCCATGCACAGCACCCGGTCACCCGGGTTCAGGGAGCGGGCTTCCTGGGCCAGGGTCATCGGCAGCGACGCCGGCCCCACATTGCCCCAGCGCGGGAAGGTGATCGGCACCCGCTCCCGGACCAGATCCACCGCCTTAATGATGGCGTTGGTGTAGGAGTTGGAGACCTGGTGGGTGACGTAGCGGTCCATGGACCGCCAGTTCCAACCCTTGTCCTCGTGGGCCTCGTTCCAGGCGTCCACCACCAGTTCCAGACCGCCGTCCAGCAGGCCCTTGGTATCCGTAAACATGCCGTCCACCCCGCCGACGCACAGTTCATGGTGCTGGGTGCCGGCCCGGGAGACACCGCCCACAATGCGGTGCGAGCCGGGATGCTCGTCGGCGCGGCCGATCACGGCGGCGGCTGCGCCGGAGCCCAGCGTCAGGGTGGCGAACTCGCGCAGGTAATCCTGGCGGGTGGAGTCGGGGCTGTTCAGCCGCCGGAAGGTTGCTTCCTGGGTGCCCTGCGCATCTTCGCCGGCAACGATCAGGGCGTACTTGATCTGGCCTGATTCGATCATGTTTGCGGCCATGGTAATGCCGTTGACAAAGCCCAGGCATGCGTTGGCCAGGTCAAAGTTCATGGCGGAAGACGGCAGACCCAGATGATGGTGGATCTTCACGGCCACTGAGGGCTCAAGGTTCCGCCGGGTCACCGAGGTGTTGATCAGGAGCCCGATTTCCGAGGGCTCAACACCGGCCTCGGCAATCGCCTTCGCGCCCGCCTCGATGGCTGCGTCATCGAAGGTTGTCCCCGGGGACCACCAGCGTCGTTCACTGACGCCGGCCACCCGCTCCAGGAGGCGTTTGGAGAGCCGCAGCCGTTTCAGGGACGGCGCAAGCCGTTCGTCGAATTCAGCTGAGGTCATAACCACCGGTGCTTCAACGCTCGTGACGCTGAGAAGGGCCGTGTTTTCGTGCTGGAAGTTGAAGTTCCCGGTCAAAATGCCTGCCTTGTCTCCTGCTGAAGTGATCGCGCTGGCTGGCTGGAGGGAGCCTGCATCCACGTTTTGATTCACTTGTACCTTAGAGAATCCTACGTTCCCCTTGGGGCCGAAGGGACTCGCAGACCGGGATTACGCTCTGCGAGTACTGCAGTTAAGTCTCAGGCACCAAGTAGATTGAGGGAATCACCCGACAGCAAGAAAGATTAGCCACAGTGCATTTGAAGACGCTGACCATGCGTGGATTTAAGTCCTTCGCATCAGCCACCACGTTCGAGTTTGAACCCGGTGTGACCGCTGTGGTGGGGCCCAACGGCTCCGGAAAATCCAATGTGGTGGACGCCCTGGCATGGGTGATGGGGGAGCAGGGAGCCAAGACCCTGCGCGGCGGGAAGATGGAAGACGTCATTTTTGCCGGCACCAGCGGGCGCCCGGCGCTGGGCCGCGCGCAGGTGTCCCTCACCATAGACAACGCCGACGGCGCCCTGCCGATCGAATACTCCGAAGTCACCATTTCGCGGACGCTTTTCCGGGCCGGCGGTTCCGAATATGCCATTAACGGGGCCCCCGCCCGGCTGCTGGATATCCAGGAACTGCTCTCCGATTCCGGGCTGGGTCGTGAGATGCATGTCATAGTGGGCCAGGGTCAGCTGGATCGGATCCTGCACGCCGGTGCGCAGGAGCGCCGCGGGTTCATCGAGGAAGCCGCCGGCATCCTCAAACACCGCCGCAGACGGGAAAAAACCGTACGGAAACTCGAGGCGATGCAGGCCAACCTCGCCCGGCTGACGGACCTGACCTCGGAACTGCGCCGCCAGCTCGGACCGCTGGGCAAACAGGCCGCCGTCGCCCGCCGGGCCCGCACCGTCCAGCAGGACGTGCGCGATGCCCGGGCCCGGCTGCTCGCCGATGACCTGGTGACCCTGACCGGAACCCTGGCCCGGGACGCGGCCGAGGAGGCGGCACTGCTGGCCCGCCGTGACGCCGCCGCCGCCGCACTGGCCGCGGCCCGCTCCCGCCAGGCTGAACTGGAAGCCCTGGCCGCACAGGCCACCCCGCAGGTCAACGCCGCGCGGGACACCTGGTATGCGCTGTCCTCGCAGCGCGAACGCTACCTGTCCCTGAGCGCACTGGCTCAGGAACGGCGCAGGCTGCTGGGTTCCTCCGAACACCGTGAAGACACCGGCACCGATCCGGAACGCCTGCAGGTCTCCGCCCAACGGGTCCGCGCCGAGGCTGCCGCCCTGCAGGAAACGATCGAGGAACGCCGCGGTGCGCTCCAAGACGCCGAGGAAATCCGTGCCGCCGCCGAAGAGGATGCCGCTGCCGAAGAGCAGCGCCTGGCCGCCGTCCTCCGGGCTGCAGCGGACCGCCGTGAAGGCCTGGCCCGGATTGCCGGCGCCGTGGGCTCGGCCCGCTCCCGGGTGGACGCCGTGGAGGCGGAACTGGGCCGGCTGCGCGCCTCGATCAGCGCAGGCGAGGAACGCCGCCGCCTGGCGCAGCAGGAATTCACCGCCCTGGAGAACTCCGCGGCGGGCGCCGAGGAAGGCGAGGAAGGGCTCGACGCCGAGTACGAGGACGCGCTGGCCGAGCTTGACGGCGCCGCCGCCGCGCTGGAGGAACTGCGCCGCACCAGGCAGGACGCCGAACGCGAAAAGGAAACGCTGACCGCGCGCCGTGATGCACTGCGCGTGGGGCTGGACCGCCGCGACGGTTCGGCCGTGCTGCTGGACGCCGGGGTGGAGGGCGTGCTAGCACCGTTCTCGGCGCTGCTCACCGTCCGGCCCGGCTGCGAACGCGCCGTCACCGCTGCGCTGGGTTCTGCGGCGTCGGCTGTGGCCGTAACCGATACCGCCGCAGCGGTCCGGGCCCTGACACATCTTAAAGACGCCGACGGCGGCCAGGTGGACCTGGTGCTGGCAACGCCCGAAAGCGCCCGCCCGGGGTCCGGACACGCCACCTCAGGGGATGCCGCATCCGGGCGCAGCACTTATGAACGCAGCACTTATGAACGCAGCGCTTTCGAAGATGGCGCGTCCGGGGCTGCGGCGCTCGCTGCCGGGGTTATCTGGGCGGCGGACGCCGTTCAGGCGCCCGAGGAGCTGCAGCAGACTCTGGACCGGCTACTGGATGGCGTGGTGATTGTGGGCTCCCTTGCGGAGGCGGCCGCCCTGCTGGGCGAGCACCCGGAGCTGACGGCCGTCACCTCAGGCGGAGAAGTCCTCTCCGTCTTTTCCGGCCGAGGCGGGTCCGCCTCGGCACCGGGCCTGCTTGAACTGCAGGCCGCGGTGGAGGAAACCGAGGCGCGGATCCAGGCCGCGGCGGCCCGCTCCGAACGGGCGGGGTTCGCCCTTTCCGGGGCTGTTGACCGCCGGGACGCCGCGCAAAAGCGAGCCGACGAAGCCCTGGCCTCCCTGCACGACTCCGATGCCCGTCTGGCTGCCGTCGCGGAACGGCTCGGCACTCTCGGTTCGGCCCTGCGCTCGGCCGTGGGCGAGTCCGAACGCCTCAAACAGCTGGTGTCCGCCGCCGAAGTCAACCTCGCTGCTGAACAGGAATCCCTGGCAGCTGCTGCGGAACGGCTGGCTGCAGCCAACAACGTCCCCGCCGATGCAGAGCCGTCCACGGAACAGCGCGAGGCGCTCGCCCTCGCCGCAGCCGCCGCCCGCCGGGCGGAAACCGAGGCGCGGCTGGCCCTGCGCTCCGCAGAAGAACAGCACAAGGCCGTGGTCGGCAGGGTGGCAGGTCTGGAACGGGCTGCGGAAAGTGAACGCCGGGCCCGCGCCGCCGCTGAGGTTCGCGCCCGGCGTCGTGCCCTGCAGGCAGCGAAAGCAGCCGCCGTGGCCGAAGCCGCGCAGACGGTGCTGGGTTTCCTGGACGTGTCGCTGACAGCGGCGGCAGCCGGGCGGGACTCCGCCGAGGCCGTGCGCACCGCCTGGGACAGGGAACTGGCCGAGGTCCGCACCGCTGCAGCCGCTGCCGCGGCGGAGGTTGCCCGGCTTACTGATTCCGTGCACCGCGATGAGCTGATCCGCGCCCAGCAGCAGCTGCGCGTGGAGGCGCTGGAAGCACGCGCCATCGAGGAACTGGGTCTGACCCCGGAGCATTTGGTGGCCGAGTTCGGGCCGGATCAGCCGGTTCCGGTGCCCGTGGCCCCCGCCGATTTCCCCGGAATGTCCGGGGCATCCGGGGACAAATGGGCGGCCCTGCATGCGCCCGTGGACGAGGACGGAAACCCGCTTACCACCGGTGTTCCCTATGACCGGGCGGTGCAGGAAAAGCGGCTGAAGCAGGCCGAGCGCGACCTGGCCTCGCTGGGCCGGGTCAATCCGCTGGCACTGGAAGAATTTGCGGCACTGGAAGAGCGGCACACCTTCCTCAGCACCCAGCTGGAGGACCTGAAGGCCACCCGCCGTGACCTGCTGGACCTCATCAAGGACGTGGACCGGAAGGTGGAGGAAGTGTTCACTGCCGCCTATCGGGACACCGCCGAACAATTTGAACGCGTGTTCGCCACCCTGTTCCCGGGCGGAGAGGGCCGGCTGGTGCTGACCGATCCGGGCGACATGCTCACCACCGGCATCGAGATCCAGGCCCGGCCGGCCGGAAAAAAGATCAAGCGGCTGTCGCTGCTTTCCGGCGGCGAGCGGTCCCTGACCGCGGTGGCCCTGCTGGTGGCCATCTTCAAGGCCCGGCCCTCGCCGTTCTACGTCATGGACGAAGTGGAAGCCGCGTTGGATGACACCAACCTGAGCCGGCTGATCACCATCTTCGAGGAGCTGAAGGAATCCAGCCAGCTGATTGTCATCACGCACCAGAAGCGGACCATGGAAGTTGCGGACGCGCTGTACGGGGTGACAATGCAGGGCGACGGCGTCTCCACCGTCATCAGCCAGCGCCTGGACAAGACTGCCGACTCCGCCCGCTGACTTGCCTCGGCCGAGTGTAGAGCTCCTGCCGGAATAAACGTTCGAAACCGGCAGGAGCGCGACAATGGATGATGCAAACGGGCTTTGTCTCTACACTCGCTGAAGGCAGGAGCCGGCGACCCCGCACTTATTAGAAAAAGCCGGTATCCACGGCGTACGGGTAAGGCTTCCAGACGGCATTGCAGGCCCAGTCATTAAGGAAATGATCTACGGGATAACCATTTCCGCAGGTGGTCCATTCCCATTCTCCGTAGGCAACTCCGTCATTGCCGTAGATGGTTCCCGGCGCTATGTCCTTGGGGCACCAGATCTTGTACTTCAGGTTAGAGGCACCGGGCGCTTGCCCCGGTCCGTACTGGAAACAGTGCCAGGCGGGGAGATATCGCTCGGGAAGACCGCCGGGTTGGGACTGGGATAGTCTCCGGAGCCGTAGCCCGGCCCGGGATCCGGCACGGCTGAGGCCGGTGCCGCTGAGAGTGCCAGAGCCGTGAAGCCCGTTGCCGCGATAGCTGCGAATTTCGTGCGTTTCTTCATGGTGTTTCCCCCATTTGAATCGTCTAATTCGGGATGCTGCTTTCGGTCTTTGTGCTCCTGTGTGAAGAACAGGTAAAAGACATTACCGGCAGCTCACGATTCAATCAAGGGAATTTCACAATAAGATGCAGTATTTTTCATTTCTGTGGACATTGCACTATGAAAAACTTTCTGTAGCGAGCCCGGATTACCGGGCGTAGCGGCGCACAAAATTGCGCAGGATCAGCGGCGGCACATCCACCTCGGCATCGCGTACGGAGGCCCGGACGGCGTCGGCTTCCTCCGGCGGAAAGTAGCCGGCATGGCGGTAGACGGTGATGCGGGTCAGCAGCCCGGGAACGTCCAGTTCGGGATGGAACTGCGTGGCATAGAGGTTCTCCCTGATCCGGAACATCTGCACCGGGCAGGTGGAGGAGCCGGCCAGATTCACCGCGTTGGGCGGCAGCACGGAGACGGCCTCGCGGTGTCCCACAAAAGCGGCGAAGGAATCCGGAACGCCGTCGAGCAGCGGATCCGAACGGCCCTCGCCGGTGAGCTTGATCTCCACAGCTCCAATGGCTTCACCGAACTGCCGGTCCACGGTGGCGCCCTGGTGCCGGCCCAGCGTGCCCACTCCGTAGCAGGCGCCCAGGAAGGGGAAATCGCGCTCGACGACGTCGTCAAGCAGCGCGCCCAGCTCACGTTCGACCCGCAGCTGCAGAACTGATTTGGAGCTGTCCGGATCGCTGGCGTTGAAAGGGCTGCCGCTGACAATGATGCCGCTGTAGTTCTCCAGATCGATGTGCGGCAGGGGACCATTTTCCAGCCGGATGCGGTGCAGCTGGTCTGGTTCCAGGTTCCCGAAGCGGAGGAACGCCTCATATTCTTCGGCGGCGGCGTCGTCTTCGGCCCGGGAGGCCAGCAGGAGGAAAGGCTTCATTCATCGATCGTAGTGCGGGAGGGACCGGCTTTGGTGTCCGGCGCCCCACTCGGAGCCGCACCGGGAGCCCCACCCGGCGCCGAGGGTGCACCGGGCGCTGCGGCTGCCGCTTCTGGTTCCAGCGTCTCGCGGGCACCGATCCAGGCGAAGCACGCCATGACCACAATGGCTCCGGTCACGCCGAACGCCCAGTTGAAACCCAGCGAATCGGCCAGCAGCCCGGCCAGGATGGGGCCCACAATGGCGCCGCTGTCGCTGGCCATCTGGAATGTGGCCAGCACCTTACCGCCGCTGCGGTCATTGCCCACCACATCGCCCACGGCAGCCTGCTGCGCCGGGTTCAGCAGCCCGGTGCCCATCCCGGCGATGGCGGAGACCACCAGGAACATGGGGACGTTGGTGCTGAAGCCGATGGCGGCCGTGGCCAGGGCGTTGACGGCCAGGCCGGTGAGCACCAGCGGCCGCCGCCCCCAGCTGTCCGCGAGGCGCCCGGAGAAGGTCAGCACCACGGCGGTGCCGGCGGCGAACGCGGTCAGTGAGATGCCGGCGATTTCCGGGCCGGCGGACAGGGCCGCTGCGGCGAACAGCGGCAGCAGCGAGTTGCGGACGCCAAAGGAGGACCAGCCGTTGGCGAAGCTGGAGGCCAGCGCGGCCCGATAGGCGGAATCACCCAGTGCCTCGCGGACGGTCAGCACCGGACGGGGAGCGGGTTTGGGCTCGCCGCTGGCCAGCCGGGCATCCTTGAGCTGGAGGGCGACGACGGCGGCCGCCACCACGAGTGCGCCGGCGTAGACCAGGAACGGAACGCGCAGCCCGAACCCGGCCATGAGCCCGCCGGCCAGCGGTCCGGCGATGTTGCCCAGCAGGAACGAGGAGGCGTAGGCGCTGGAGACCCGGCCGCGCACTGCGGGTTTGGCCAGCCGGATGATCAGCGCCATGGCGGAGATGGTGAACATGGTGGAACCGATGCCGCCCAGACCGCGGAAAATGAGCAGCTGCCAGTAGCTTCCGGCAAAGGCGCAGGCGGCGGTGGAGGCGGCAACGATCAGCAGCCCGGCAATGTAGACCGGGCGCTCGCCGAACTTCTCCAGCAGCGCCCCGCCGGCCGGCGCGAAGACCAGTCGGGTGAAGGCGAACGCGCTGACGATGACCGACGAGGCGGCAACGCCCACGTTGAAGCTCTGGGCAAACTGCGGCAGCACCGGGGCCACGAGGCCAAAGCCCAGGGCGATGACAAAGGCAGCAGCAATAAGGACTTTGATTTCCCGCGGAATCGCGAGACGGGGAGGACGCACCATGATGTTCTGATTCTCTCAGACCGCCGGCGGCTCCGGGGCGAGGATCGCCGCTGACGAACGGGACCGGCCGGGAGGACCGGCGGGCCTGCCGGAACAGTGCCGCGCACGCGGCTGTGCGGGTGCCCGGGAACACACCGGTGTGACATGCTAAAGAGCGTGAATGAGACTCTTGCGATTGTGATCTATGTGGTCGTCGCCCTTGCCGTCGTTGGTTCCGTGGCAGCTCTGCTGGTTCGGACCCGACGCACGCCCAAGGGCATGTACCCCACCACCCGTGACGCCAATGATCCGGTGACCGGAGCAGGCGCGCATGCCGCCGGCACCGGTCTCCTGGACGCGCCGCCGGCGGAGACCGACGTCGTCGTGCCCGATGACCTGCGTGACTTGGAGGCGGCGCCCGCCCCCGAAGCTCCGGCGCTGGAAACCCCGGACCCGGTGCAGGGCCGGCTGGCCCGCCTGCGTGCGCGCCTGTCCAAGTCCAACAACGCGCTGGGCAAGGCGCTGCTGGCGCTGCTGTCCAGCGACAAGATTGATGAGGATGTCTGGGACGAAATCGAGGAGACGCTGCTCCTGGCGGACCTCGGCACCGAGCCCACCATGGAACTCGTGGACGCCCTGCGCGAGCGGGTAAAGATTTCCGGCAGCCGCGATCCGCAGGAAGTGCACCAGATGCTCCGCGAGGAGCTCATCAAGCTGGTGGATCCCACCCTGGACCGCTCGCTGGCCGTCACCCGGCATGCGGACAAGCCCGCCGTGGTCATGGTGGTGGGCGTGAACGGTGTTGGCAAGACCACCACGGTGGGCAAGCTGGCCCGCGTGCTGGTGGCCGAGGATAAGGACGTGCTGCTGGGGGCTGCGGATACGTTCCGTGCCGCCGCGGCCGAGCAGCTGGCCACCTGGGGACAGCGCGTGGGTGTACCCACTGTGAAGTCCGACGTCGACGGCGCGGACCCCGCGTCCGTTGCCTTCGAGGCCGTGAAGGCCGGGATTGACGGCGAAGTGGACGTGGTCCTGATCGACACCGCCGGGCGCCTGCAGAACAAGGTTGGCCTGATGGACGAACTGGGCAAGGTTAAGCGCGTCATTGAAAAGCAGGCCGAGGTGGACGAGGTCCTGCTGGTCCTGGACGCCACCACCGGCCAGAACGGCCTGATGCAGGCCAAGGTCTTCTCTGAGGTTGTCAACATCACCGGCATTGTGCTGACTAAGCTGGACGGCACCGCCAAGGGCGGCATCGTCGTAGCCATCCAGCGCACGCTGGGTGTTCCGGTGAAGCTCATTGGCCTGGGCGAGGGCGCCGATGACCTGGCGCCGTTCGAAGCCGAAGGCTTTGTGGACGCACTGCTGAGCTAAGCACCTCCCGAGACGCAAAAGGGGCTCCGCCTTTCCGAAAGGAAACGCGGAGCCCCTTTTGTGTCTGTGCCGGAATCCCGGGCTGGAATCCTAGAACGTGAAGTTCAGGACCGTGACCGTTCCGGCCGTCAACGGGAAGGTCTGCGTGCTGGAGCCGTATTCGAAGCCTGGCACGGTGAGCCGCTCGGCAGCCGGTGTGCCCTCGGCGGCCGCGCCGTCAATCAGCGTGCCGTCCTCCGCCGCGTAGGAGGTGCCCGTCATCTGGGACATGGTCCCGGTCAACGCTTTCCCGGGCAGCTCGAGGGTGACGTTTGCCTGGGCATCGGTCTCGGGATTGTTGTTGTTGACCACAACCACGCTGACGCTTCCGTCCGCGTGGCGCACAGCGTACGGGTAGGCCACGCCGCCGCCGGCGGTGTCCAGTTTCAGGAACTCACCGGCCGGCATTTCGGCCACCATGGACAGGCCGTAGTAGTTGGCCCGTTCGTCCACGGCTCCGTTGGGCTGAAGGTAGGCGCCGCCGGCGCAGATAGCGGACATGGGCGGACCGCCCTGGCAGGTGATCAGCGAGCTGTGGAAGGAGACCCGGGAAATCCCCATCTGAGCGGCGCTCAGGGCGTAGTCGGCGCTCCAGAGTGCCGAGGCGTGGGTCTTGGTGGTTTCGTTGGATCCGGGGCATGCAGAGACACCGGTCTCGGGAATCCAGGTCTCCAACCCTGCCTGCAGTGCCGGTGCCATGGCCGCGCCGCGGAAGTTGTTGGCGTGGTCGTGCAGCTGCCGGGTGGTCAGGTTGGCCATGATGGGCTCGCCCAGCGGATCAGCCCCTTCACAGGAGGATAGCGGGTAGTGATGGAAGGAGAGGATCTTCTTCTGCGGCAGCTCCACCTCGGCGAACGGTCCCCACCAGGTCTGCTCGTACGTGCCCGGGCCCACAATGGGGACTTCCGGGGCCACAGCGTACATCGCCGCGGCGTAAGCCTTCAGCTCGGTCAGGTAGTCCTCGATGCCGTAGCCGG
This sequence comes from Arthrobacter sp. UYP6, assembly GCF_040547315.1. Classification (NCBI taxonomy): domain Bacteria; kingdom Bacillati; phylum Actinomycetota; class Actinomycetes; order Micrococcales; family Micrococcaceae; genus Arthrobacter; species Arthrobacter sp. UYP6. The sequence continues at coordinate 141,163 of NZ_JBEPPM010000005.1, read as the reverse complement.
AGTCCCGCAGCCCGGTCTTGGCGAAGCCGTTGGGCTCATTACCCACCGTGATGCCCACCAGGCGCTCGCCGAACGCAGCGGCGGCATATTTGGTCATGTCGGCAGCGCGCGCCGGATCGTAGTTGCCCAGATCCACGGTCAGCGCAATCTGCCCGTCGACGGCTTCCAGAAGGGTGTTGACCCGCTCCAGATCGGCGGGCGTTACCGCACGCACGGGGTGGGCCTTGTCTCCGGAGAGGTTTCCGGGGATAGCCTCGCCTGCGGAGGTCCAGAAGAAGCGCCGGTCCACTGCGTTGCCGCCGAAGCGCAGCAGCGGCCGGCCGAGTCCTGAAATCGACTGGATCATTTCCGGGTTGTCGCCGGAGAGGGAGGGATCGGCCAGGTCGGTGGCCTCCAGCGAGAGCCCGATCAGCCCGTCGGGCAGGGAGGTGCCGGTGGTTGCCGCGGCCACATTGATGCTCAGCGGTTCCACGGGGTTCAGCGGGGAACCGGCCGGCGGCCCCACCTGGTCGTAATACGTCACTGCCGGCGCCGGGGGCAGGGTCGGCTCAGCCGACACGGTGAACGGAGTTCCGGTGGGGGAGGGAGCCGCAGCGGGAGCGGGTGCGTCGTCGTTCATCACCATCGGGGCAACGACTGCACCGGCGGCCAGCACGGCTACCAGCGCCGTCCCGGAGATGATCCATGTCTTCTTCTTGTTCTTGCCTGGGTTTTTGTTTTTGCCGTCGTCGGCGGCCAGTGAATCTGGACCGCCCGATGGCGGAAACTGCTCGGGCATAAAAGATGTACCTCCGGTTGTGAGACTTAGGGACCATCCTAGCGGCGGGGTGGGGGTCCCTTGTCCGTCCGGACGGCCCGCGAAACGTTGCGGAAACCTGCCTGTCACCGACTATTTACAACCGCCCCGGGTTTGTAATGTTCCGGCAACCTCCCCGGGCCGTTACCGAAATCTTGCCCCGGCAGAGTTCATGGTGCGGGAAGGGCCCGCGGTAGGTGAAGGGACGTGAAGATGGATCTGTCAGCAGGTCACGTCTGGGTGATGGTTTCGGCGGCGCTGGTGCTGCTCATGACGCCCGGAGTGGCATTCTTTTACGGCGGCATGACCCGCGCCAAGGCAGCACTGAACATGATGATGATGAGCTTTGTCTCCATCGGTCTGGTGGGCGTTGTCTGGGTTCTGTGGGGCTTCTCCATGACCGGCGGCGACGGCGTGGGCGGGCTGTTCGGCAACCCCTTCACTTCCTTTGGGCTTGAGGCCCTGATCGGCACCGAGGACCTCATCGGCGCCGGATTCGGTGCTACGTTCGCCATCATTACGGTGGCGCTGATCAGCGGAGCCATTGCGGACCGTGCGAAGTTCAGCGCCTGGGTGGTCTTTGTGCCCATCTGGGTCACCCTGGTCTACTGCCCGCTGGCCTTCATGGTCTGGGGCGGCGGGCTGCTCGGGGAAGAGGGCGCCATTGGCTCCGTGGTGGGTGAGGCCATCGACTTTGCCGGCGGTACCGTGGTCCACATCAACGCCGGCGTTGCGGCCCTGGTGCTGGCCCTGATCATCGGCAAGCGGAAGGGCTTCGGCAAGGACCCGAGCCAGCGTCCGCACAACATCCCCTTTGTCATGCTGGGCGCCACCCTGCTCTGGTTCGGCTGGTTCGGGTTCAACGGCGGCGCCGCCGGCACCGCCGAAGAAGCCGGCCTGATCTGGATCAACACCCTGGCCGCTCCCGCCGCCGCAATGGTTGGCTGGCTGCTGACCGAACGCATCCGCGACGGACGCCCGACGTCGCTCGGCGCAGCTTCCGGTATTGTCGCCGGCCTGGTGGCCATCACCCCGGCCTGCGCCAACGTCAGCCCGCTGGGCGCCGTCGGGCTGGGCCTGGTGGCCGGAGCCCTCTCCGCGCTCGCCGTCGGCCTGAAGTACAAGCTGGGCTACGACGATTCCCTGGATGTGGTGGGCGTGCACCTGGTGGCAGGCATCGTGGGCACCCTGGCGCTGGGCTTCATCTCCCTGCCTGTCGACGGCGAAGGCGGCGGCCTGTTCTACGGCGGCGGTCTTGCCCAGCTTGGCGCGCAGCTGGTTGCCGCGGTTGTGGCGATCATCTTCTCCGCGGTCCTGACCCTGGTGATCGGCCTGGCCATCCACAAGACCATCGGCTTCCGGGTCTCCGAGGAACAGGAAATCAACGGCGTGGACCTGAGCGAACACGCAGAAACGGCTTACGAATTCGGCGGCCTGGGCGTGGGCGGTTCCTTCCGGCCCACCCCTGACACCGTCCGCACCGCCACGAAGGAGAGCGTCAACTCATGAAACTCGTAACGGCCATTGTCCGGCCCGAAAAACTCGACGCCGTCCGGGGTTCCCTGGAAAGCTACGGTGTGCAGGGGCTGACCGTCAGCCAGGCCAACGGCTACGGACGCCAGCGCGGCCACACCGAGGTTTACCGCGGCGCCGAATACACCGTGGACCTGCTGCCGAAAATCCGTATCGAGGTCCTTGTGGCCAACGAATGGCTCAACGACATTGTGGATGTGCTGGTCTCCACCGCCAACACCGGCCGGGCCGGCGACGGCAAGGTCTGGGTGGTCAACGTGGAGGAAGCCCTCCGGGTCCGCACCGGGGAACGCGGGGACTCCGCCCTGTAGCTTGTGTCCGTTCCAGCCCTGAGGGCTGTTGGGGGGAGGAAGACCTCTCGGATCGGCTGTGTACGTGCAGCCAATCCGAGAGGTCTTCCTTTGTTTTCGTCCCCTCCGCGGCTCAGGCAGGCCGCCGGGCCGACGCCGGGCCGCCGCCGGGACGACAAAACGACGTCGGCGGCTGCGCCGAACGACCGTCCTGCGCGCACGTTCCCACCCTTTGGGGCTGCTGTTACAGGTGAGATCCCAACAGCCACACGAGACAACAAAGGGTGGGAACCCGTGCGATGACCATCGCGTGGGACCCCTTCCACGAGCGAAAGGTTGAATCGGGAGGGTCAAGAACATTGAGGCAACCGTCCGATCCCAAGGGTCGGCTGCCCAGCCAGATCTGGCCGCAACACCGGATGCTCATTCCCGCTGTCCATGCCCATAAGGGGGAGCCTGTCTTCTTCGATCGCCGCAGCGGAGTCGACCTAGTAGATGCCGATGCTGCCAGCACATCTAACGGGTTTGGCGTTCCTCCGTACAGTATTGGCAACAGTCGATTCATCGACGGTGGTTATCGTAGAAGCGAGCATGCCGATCTTGCAGCAGGTTACGCCCGGTTGCTGGTTCTCTCACCATTTGGCCGACGATCTCGGCATCCGCTGCATTGGGCATGGACCTGGCAACGCAGGTCGAAGAACTGCGCGCGAGAGGCAGCAAAGTCGAGACTGCCTTACCCGCTAGCGATTCCATGGAAGCGTTCGGCGTCAATATGATGGACCTGGCGATGCGTCCGCCTGCCGCCCGCGCCGGCTACAACCAAGGAATGGCTCTTGGCGAGCGACTCACCGGGTTCTGGCGCTGAGCCGCAGTGGCCAACGTCTTAGGTGCTGGTTGCCCTGGCCGGACTGGGTGCCGGTTGCTGTGCACCTTGCCAATGCGATTCAGTCCCGACTCCCGTGCCGGGGAATAAGATTTCAGCAGCCGTAACCGGCCGGGTTCACTAGGCAATCGTCGGCGACGTTGCGGGAATCGGACTTCCATACGCTGATGATCGCGGGGGCAGAGGGAACCGTCGCTCGGCCGTCTATGGGCACCATGGGGCCACCATTGATCGAGTACTCGGCAGAAAAGTACACGCTGACAGAAGCTTGATAATCGCCCGTTGTCCGGTACACGTGGCTCGTGGCTGTTTCCTCACCCCACCGGTCTGCGGGGAGGGGGCCGCCGGACTGCGAAGCGGGGCCGTAGACGGCCCCGTCACCGTAGTCCCACTCGTACTCCGAGGGCCTAGCGATGATCCGAATACTTTGTTCGAGCATAACGAAGTCGAAAACTTGCTCGCTTGCGTCCACGTAGAAGTTCGTATGTGCTCCAATAAGCGTATGTGGGCTTGGTTGCAGCGAAAGCGTGCCTGGAACTATCGGGCGGGACTGGAACTCAGTAAGTATGGTTTCTCGAATCTGGTCGCCTATATCCCTAGGCTTTTCTGCGTAAATGCAAGATGGGTTCGGGGGATCCATGAGAGTCCAAGGGTTTCCGCTTTCTTTCAACCGTGCGAACCAATAAACAAGTTTTCCTCGTGGTCCCGCTGAGCAAACCCTCTCATTTTCATTCAAGCAAACGATGTTTCCAACGTCTCCCTCAAAGCACTTCGGTTCATATTTGAATTCCCTTGGGTTTGTTGGAATGCCTGTATCAAAAGATGCCCATTCGCCCGTCCCAGGAATGGGGTAATAGGCGCCTACGTACACGTCGCCGTTTCCGATACCTCCTGATCCTCCACCCTCGGAGCTCTCGGCGTAAGACGTAGAAACGCCGCCGAGTAAAAGGAATACCGGTATTAAAAATATTGAGGGAATAAATACCCGAGTCATTTGGGCGTCCCATCTAGTCGATCGCGACAACATTATTCGCATACCAATGGTCGTCGAGGTACGTAGCTTCGATTAGATGCACTGTTGTGGAACCTAGGCCATCGTTCCTTTCATACAAATGGCCACCTGGGCCCCGGTACTCGTAGGGATCCTGCCGCAACTGAACGAGAATCTGATATTGCTCCTTGCTGGTGAGAGTATAGGTCGTTTGGGTGCCTATGACTTCCAGTTTTCCACCAGTGATCCAGTCGTCGTTACGATATCCGGGACCAACAATGTCGAAAACGCTCACGCAGACAATGCAATCAGGACTATTGATAGCTTTGAACGGTTCGAGGTCTCCGGTTTCGAATCCATAATCTATGGTCGTGTACCAATACTTCGCAAAGGTCTCCAGCCCTTCCTTGGATTCTTCCTTCGCAAGCTCAGGCATGACCGGCAGGGGCACATTCTCGGCGGGATCCTCGGCGGTCGCAGGCTTGTAGGCAGCAGCAGTAGGGGTTGGAGCCGCAGACGGGGTAACGCTTTCGGCGGGGCTGGAGCTTTCACTGATTGAAGGGCGGCTTGAGCTGCTCTCGGCCGCCTCCGCGTTAGGTTCGCCGCCGGAGCCGGAACATCCACTGAGCATCAGGATGGCAGCCAGTCCAATGGCTCCCCGCCGCGCAGCTGGAAAGGCAGAACGCGCGCGAGTACCGATCATCGAATTACCCCCGGGGGAAATGGTGCGGGACTGATGTGAGGCCAATGCTACGAGGCTGAGCCACAGCATACGGAGTTATCCACAGTGCACCAGAGGAAAAATAAATTAAAAGCCGTCGGGGAGCACTACAGATCCGGCTGGCTGGATTTCCACTCCGGCGGGCCCATGGTCCCGGCCGGATAGGTCTCCAGCGGCACCTCGTCATTGGCCCAGGCCTGAAGCACCGGGTCCACGATCCGCCAGCACTCCTCGGCGATATCCGCACGGACGGAAACCAGCGGATTTCCGGAGAGGATGCCGTCCAGCACCTCCCCGTAGGGGGTCAGCGCTGACTTGTGCATGGGAGCGCTCAGCTCGGTGCGTTCCAACGTGAAGATACTGTCCGGACCGTTGACGTCCAGTTCCAAATCCAGCACGGCCGGCGTGAAGGAGATCCGCAGCCGCGCCCCTTTGCCCGCGTCCCCGGTAAACCCGTCCGGCAGGTGGCTGACCGGTTTAAAAGTCACCACCGCTTCCTGCCGGCGTTTGCCCAGGGCCTTGCCGGAGCGCAGGATGAACGGTACCCCGGCCCAGCGCTCATTGTTGATGCGGATCTGAACCACGGCCAGGGTTTCGGTTTTCAGCTCGGGATCCACACCAGGGGACTCCGCATATCCCGGAATTCCCTCCCCGTTGATTTCACCGGCGGTCCACCGCGCACGCCGGGTGCTCTCCGCGTAGTTCTGGGGCACCGAGGCGGCCCGCAGCGTCGCCGCCACTAAATCCCGCAGGTCCCGTTCGCCCAGTGTGGCCGGCGGGCCGATGGCCATGAAGGCCATGGTGTGCAGCAGATGGCTTTGGATCATGTCCCGCAGCGCGCCGGCGCCGTCGTAGTACTTGGCCCGGTCCTCCAGCCCGAGTTCTTCGTCGAAGAGGATGTCCACCCGCTCAATATGGAGGTTGTTCCACACCGGCTCAAGGATCCGGTTCGCAAAGCGCAGTCCGAGGATGTTCATCACCGTGGCCATGCCCAGGAAGTGATCCACCCGGTAGATGTTGGGCTCGGGCACCAGCGCCGCCAGCATCCGGTTCAGTTCCCGGGCGGAGGCTTGGTCGCTGCCGAACGGCTTCTCCATGACCAGGCGGGTTCCCTCGGGCAGATCCCCGGGCATCAGCGCCTCAATGGTGGATTGGGCAAGGTGGGGCGGCAGGGCAAAGTAGATGGCCAGCGGTGTCTGGAGATCGCGGATATCCGCCACCAGCTGTTCGGGATCCCGCAGATCCATCCGCAGATAGCTGCCGCCTTTAACAGTGGTGTCCAGCGCCTGCCGGCCGTCGTCGTCGGCTTCCGCCCGCTCGGCCGCAAAGGCCTCCGTGAGGCGGTTCCGCCAGTCGTCGTCGGTCCACTCCCGGGAACCGGAGCCCACCACCGCCAGCTCCGACGGCGCACGGCCGCTGCCGATGATCCGGGCCAGCCCGGGCAGCAGCAACCGCTGCGAAAGATCGCCGGTGCCGCCGAGAATGAGAAGGGTGCGCAAAGGCGAAGTTTCACTCATGGCCCCAGCGTGCCACCGGCGGCGTCCGGCTGGTAAGGGTTTTGCGGCAATTATCCAACCCGCCTTGGTACCCTTAACAGCTGGGCCTGCCAAACATGGCGAAGATCTGACGAAAGAAGTGCGCGGCACGTGTTCAATTCACTGTCTGACCGGTTGACTACAACCTTCAAGAACCTCCGCGGCAAGGGCCGACTCACCGAAGCTGACGTTGACGCCACTGTCCGCGAGATCCGGCGTGCACTGCTGGATGCCGACGTCGCAGTGCCCGTGGTCCGCGCCTTCACCGCCTCCGTCAAGGAGCGCGCGCTCGGCCTGGAGGTGTCCCAGGCACTGAACCCGGGCCAGCAGATCGTCAAGATCGTCAACGAGGAACTCGTTGGCATCCTCGGCGGCGAAACCCGCCGTCTGCGCCTGGCTAAGAACCCGCCCACGGTCATCATGCTCGCGGGCCTGCAGGGTGCCGGTAAGACCACCCTGGCCGGCAAGCTCTCTAAGCACCTGAAGTCCCAGGGTCACAGCCCGCTGCTGGTCGCCGCGGACCTCCAGCGCCCCAACGCCGTCAAGCAGCTGCAGGTCAACGGCGAACGCGCCGGCGTTCCGGTCTACGCACCGCATCCCGGCGTCTCCTCCGAGTTCGAGGCAGCCACCGGTGATCCGGTCGCCGTCGCCCGCCAGGGCATCGAGGAAGCCCGCGCCAAGCTGTACGACGTCGTCATTGTGGACACCGCCGGCCGCCTGGGCGTGGACGCCGAACTGATGCAGCAGGCCGCGGACATCCGCGCCGCCATCAACCCGGACGAAGTCCTCTTTGTCATCGACGCCATGATCGGCCAGGACGCCGTCAACACGGCCCAGGCCTTCAACGAGGGCGTCAACTTCACCGGTGTTGTCCTGACCAAGCTCGACGGCGACGCCCGCGGCGGCGCCGCACTCTCCGTGGCGTCCGTGACCGGCAAGCCCATCATGTTTGCCTCCACGGGTGAGGCCCTGACCGACTTTGAGGTCTTCCACCCGGACCGCATGGCCAGCCGCATCCTGGACCTCGGCGACGTCCTGACGCTCATTGAGCAGGCCGAGCAGAACTGGGACAAGGACGAAGCCTCCCGGATGGCGAAGAAGTTCGCCGACCAGGAAGATTTCACCCTGGATGATTTCCTGGCCCAGATGCAGCAGCTGCGCAAGATGGGCTCCATGAAGAAGATGCTCATGATGATGCCCGGCGCCGCCGGCATGCGTGAGCAGCTGGAGAACTTTGACGAGCGCGAAATTGACCGCGTCGAAGCCATTGTCCGTTCCATGACCCCGCACGAGCGTGTAGCTCCGAAGATCATCAACGGCTCCCGCCGCGCCCGCATCGCCCGCGGTTCCGGCGTGCATGTCTCCGAGGTCAACGGCCTGCTGGAACGCTTTGTGCAGGCCCAGAAGATGATGAAGAAGATGGCTTCCGGCGGCGGCATCCCGGGCATGCCCGGCATGGCCGGCCCCGGTGGTTTTGGCGGTTCGCGGAAGAAGCAGCAGGCAGCCAAGGGCAAGAAGAAGGCCAAGTCGGGCAACCCGGCCAAGGCGGCCCAGGAGCGTGCCGAGGCGGAGGCGCGCCGGGCCGGAGCCCGCAAGGCGCTCCCCACCGGCAGTGCCTTTGGCGGCCAGGACGCAGACTTTGATCCGTCATCGCTGAACCTTCCCAAGGGGTTCGAGAAGTTCCTGGGCAAGTAAGGCTCCATGTTGCGCACCGCCGGACCAAAAGTCCGGCGGTGCGTGTTTAAGGCCCGGCGTATGCTGGCTGCCGGGCCCGACGGCGGTGCTTAGAGCATCGGTTTGACGCGGCACATTGGGCAAGTCCGGCAGCAGGGGAGAGGCCAAGGGTGGCAGCACAGGGACTGAACGGCTTTTACGGGTCGGTGTTCAAGCGCAGCACCGCTGCCTTCGCACTGATCCGCACCGCGGATGGGCGGATTCTGATGATGCGCTCCGGCGCCGGCGGCTGGGAGCTTCCCGGCGGCGTGGTGAAGGGCGGGGAAGACCCCCGCTCGGCTGCGCGGCGCGGGGCGGGCGAGGCGCTGGGAGCCGGGTTCGACGTCGGGCGCGTGCTGGTCCTGGACTACGTTCAGGGCGGGGACCGGCAGGGCGGCGGGCAGGGTGACTCCATCGCTTTTGTGTTCGACGGCGGCACTCTGGTCACATCGGTGACAGCCTTCAGCGGGGCCGGAGGTGAGCGCGAGGCCCGCTTTGTTGCCCTGGGCGAGGGCACGGAGGTCTTCGGTGCTGCGACGGCCGGCCTGCTGGCTGCCGCGGTGGAAGCCCTGGAACTGGGAACCGTGACGGAACTGGTCGACGGCAAACTGGCCCGGGGCGAACAGGTTCTCACCCCGCCGTCCCGTCGGATGATGCCGCCGGTGGACGGTTTCACCCGAATTCTAGGACGTCAGGAGTCCCGTTTTGCCCGCTGAACGAGTGGTGTTTGTACACGGTGCCGGAAGCTTCGGCGCAGCCGCCTGGCCGCGGCAGCACGGACTGGCCCTGGATTATGACTGTCTGTTTATCAAGCGCCACGGATTCGACGCCGTCGAGGAACCGCAGGCGCCGGACCTCGAGGCCGATATCGCGATCATCCGGGAGGCCCTCGGCGACGGCGGGCATCTGGTGGCCCATTCGGCGGGAGCGGTTCCGGCGATGCTGGCGGCACTGCGGGACCCGGGCCGTGTGTATTCCCTGATCCTGTGCGAGCCGGCGGTCTTCTCCCTGACCCGCGACCTGCCGGCCACCGCCGCCCACCGTGAACTTCTGCAGCCGTTGTTTGACATGGCACCGCAGCTGACGGACGAGGAGTACGAGCGCGAATTTGTCCGCCGGGTCTTCACCGTCGACGCGGCCGCCGCAGGCCGGGCCGCCCGGCCGGGCCATACCGCCCCGGCCGATGAAGCCGCCAGGCGGTCGGCCGCGCGGCTGCGGCTGCAGACCCCGCCCTGGGACGCGCCGCTGGAGATCGTGCCCGGAGTGCCCACCCTGGTGCTCACCGGCGGATGGGAACCGTTGTACGAGGAGGTCGCGGAATTCCTGGTGTCCACCGGCGCCGAGCACAGCCAGGTGGGCGGGAACCACCGACCGCAGGACACCGGCGCCGGCCGCAAGGCCATCCGGGAGTTCCTCGCCCGTGCCCGCAGGACCGAGCCGGGTAGCATCTGATGCCCCGCGCGGTGCCCGCCGTCCGGGAAGCCGGAGCGGAGGATCTGGTCCTGCTGCCTGATCTGGAGGCTGCCTCCGACACCCTGCTGGCCGGGATGCCCGGAGTCCGGGGTGCGGGAGCGGGTGCGGGAGCGGGAGATGACCACCTTCCGCTCCCGCTTCCGGCCACCAAGGCTGAGCTGGCCGCGGCCCGGCACATCCTGGTGGCGGGAGAGCCACCGGTGGGATTTGCCCGCATCGAGGAAGTGGACGGTTCGGCCCATCTGGAGCAGCTCTCCGTTCATCCCGCCGCTGCAGGAAAAGGGCTGGGCCGGGTGCTGCTGAAATCAGCGCTGGACTGGGCTGCGGCGCAGGGCTACCGGTCCATGACGCTGTGCACCTTTGCCGAGGTTCCGTTCAACGCTCCGTTCTATCGGAGCTGCGGGTTCGAGGTGGTTCCCGCGCCCGGAGGCGAACTGGGTGCCCTGCGGGACCACGAACGGCAGCTCGGGCTGGACGCGCTGGGGGAGCGGGTTGCCATGCGCTGCGAGCTGCTTCGGACCTAGCTAGCTGAACGCGGCGCCGGACTCAGCACCCGCCGTCGGCGTACCGTTGGCGTCTTGAATTTAGATGAAGCTTCAACTAAACTCATTGCATGAACCTTCAAGTAAATCCCATCGACCTTCTGCCGGCTGATCTGTCCATGGGCACCGTGATGCTCAAGGTCGGCGATATGGCCAAGGTCTCCGCCTATTACCGCGGGGCGCTGGGGCTGGAAATTGTCGCCGAAGCCGACGGTGGCCAGTACCTGGGCCGCGGCACAGTCCCCGTGGTGCATCTGGCACCGGCGCCGGGACTGAAGGTGGCGTCCCGGGGCGAAGCGGGGCTGTTCCACACCGCAATCCTCTTCGAGACTCAGGCCGATCTGGCCGCTACCGTCGCCACCGCCGCGCAGTTTGACCCCACCGCCTTTGTGGGATCCGCAGACCACCTGGTCAGCGAGGCATTCTATTTCACCGACCCCGAAGGTAACGGCATCGAGCTGTACTACGACAAGCCCCGGGAGACCTGGGACTGGGACGAGACCGATTCCGGGCGCGAAGTGCGGATGGCCTCGCTCGCCCTGTCGCCGCAGGCCTACTTCCGCGAACACCTGACCGAGGCTGCGCTCGACGGTTTGCGCACAGCCGGCGCCGGCGTCGGCCACGTGCACCTGCAGGTGGGGGACACCGGCAGGGCGGCCGCTTTCTACGTGGACACCCTGGGGTTTGAACGCACGGCAGGGTTCCATGGCCAGGCGCTCTTTGTCTCCGCCGGCGGCTACCACCACCACATGGCCATGAATGTGTGGAACAGCCGCGGTGCCGGCCCCCGCCACGACACTTTGGGCCTGGGTGAGGTGCTCATCAGCGTGCCGACGGCCGACGACGTCGTCGGGCTGGCTGACCGGCTCAAGGTCGCCGGTATTTCCAGTCATCACACGGGGGCGGAACTGCGGTTCGAGGATCCCTGGCGCAACCGGCTGCGCGTGGCCGTCGGCTAGCCTGGCCGGTTTCCGGTCCCGGCCCGGCCCCGTCGTCGTCGTCCCCCGCCCCGCCCGTCCGGCCCGGCCCCGTCGTCGTCCCCCGCCCGCCGTCGTCGTCCCCCGCCCCTCCCGTCCTGCCCGGCGCAGTCGAGTGTCGCGCTCATGCCGCTTCACCCCGTCGAGTGTCGCGCTCATGCCGCTTCACCCCGTCGAGTGTCGCGATGATGCGGGAAAGCGTCGCCGGGAAGGGCATTAACGCGACACTCGACGAGGGTAAACGGCCTTTTTCCGACACTCGATCCGCCTGACGATTCCGTTCGCTTGTTAGGGCACGGGGGTGAAGAGGGGCTGCGCCGCCCAGTCGAGTGCCGCGCTCGTGCGGCCTCACCCCGTCGAGTGCCGCGATGAAGCGGGAAAGCGCCGCCGGGAAGGGCATTAACGCGACACTCGACGAGGGTAAACGGCCTTTTCCCGACACTCGATCCGCCTGCAGCAGTGGACACAGACGCGTCCGGCGCCCGAGTCGCCAAATATGGACTCATCTGGCACAATGGTCAGGTACTCGATCTGCGTGGCCCCTCTCTCCGCGCATGCATCTTGTCCTTTTTGAACCCCAACGTTATGGCCCGCCCCACGGGAGCAGAAGTACGGGTTCGCCCCATTTCAGATCAGGAGTGACCACAAAAGTGGCCGTAAAGATTCGCCTTAAGCGCCTCGGCAAGAAGTTCTCAGCACACTACCGCGTTGTTGTCATGGATTCCCGTGCCAAGCGCGATGGCCGTGCCATCGAGGAAATCGGACTGTACCGTCCGACCGAGAACCCGTCGTACATCGACATCAAGTCGGACCGCGCCCAGTACTGGCTCGGCGTGGGCGCCCAGCCCACCGAGCAGGTCGCAGTTCTGCTGAAGATCACCGGTGACTGGCAGAAGTTCAAGAACATCGAAGGCCAGGAGGGCACCCTTCAGGTCAAGGCTCCCAAGGAAGCTTTCGTGGCTCCCGAAAAGAAGTCCGTGATCGTTCCCGAGGCCATCACCCCGAAGGCCAAGAAGGACGAGGCTCCCGAGGCTTCCGCAGAGGCTGAGGCTGAGTAACTTGCTGGCCGAAGCGCTGGAGCATCTCGTCCGCGGAATCGTTGACAGTCCGCAGGACGTCAAGGTTTCCGCCAAGAGCAACCGCCGCGGGGAAACCCTCGAGGTGCGAGTTCATCAGGATGATCTGGGCCGCGTCATCGGACGTCAGGGACGGACCGCACGTGCATTGCGCACTGTGATCGCCGCCCTGGCGAACGGAGAACCGGTTCGCGTCGATGTAGTGGATACCGACCGCCGCCGCTGATAATCCGCGGCACGGCCGGACTGCATTGGTGGTTCACAGCACTTTTCATAGCAGTACCAGTTGAACGCAGTTCACGGCATCCGGCCCCTGCACCAGATAATGGTGGAGGGGCCTGATGTGTTTTCCGGGCCCTCACCGGCCCAACCCCGGTTGCAGCACCCTGCCGCACCAATACAAGGAGATTCCCCCATGCAGTTACAGGTGGCACGCATCGGCAAGCCGCACGGCATCCGCGGCGAAGTAACCGTCCAGGTCCTGACCGACGCCCCCGAAGACCGCTTTGTGCCCGGGACCGAGCTCACCGTCGAGCCCGCGTCCAAAGGCCCGCTTACGGTGATCAGCGCCCGCTGGAACAAGGACATCCTGTTGCTCGGCTTCGATGAAGTAGTGGACCGCAACGGCGCCGAGGAACTGCGCGGAGCCATGCTCTCCGTAGACACCGATGAGCTGGATGAGGAGGACGACGACGAGGGCTGGTACGAGCACGAGCTGGTGGGCCTGAAAGCCAAGATCGGCGACGACGTCGTGGGCACCGTCAGCGGCCTGCGCACCCTAACCGTCCAGGACCTGCTGGTGGTGGACGACATTGAAGGCCGCGAGGTGCTGGTTCCCTTTGTGGAAGCCATTGTGCCGGAGGTCAGCATCGAGGGCGGCTATGTGCTCCTCACCCCGCCGGAAGGCCTGTTTGAACTGAACCTTCCCGAGGACAAGCCGGAGAAGCAGGACAAGCCGGAGAAGCAGGATACGTCGGCCCAGCAGGAAAACGGCGGCAAGGACAAGGACGCTCAGGACGAGGCCGGCCGTTAAGTGCGCATCGATGTAGTCAGCATTTTCCCCGAGTACCTGGCAGCACTGGATCTGTCCCTGATCGGCAAGGCGCGGCAGGACGGCCTGCTGGACCTGTTCGTGCATGACCTGCGGGACTTCACCACGGACCGGCACCGCACTGTGGACGACACCCCCTACGGCGGCGGCGCCGGCATGGTGATGAAGGCTGAGCCGTGGGCGCAGGCCCTGGGATCCGTCGCGGACGCAGGAACCGACGGCGGCACAACGCACGACGGCGGGGCCCGCCCGGTGCTGATTGTTCCCTCGCCCGCCGGTGCCGTGTTCACCCAGGCGATGGCCTACGAACTGGCTGAAGAGAAACACCTCGTGTTCGCCTGCGGGCGGTATGAGGGCATCGACGAGCGCGTCCTGGAATGGGCCGGCGAGCGTTTCGATGTGCGTCCGGTGAGCCTGGGCGACTATGTGCTCAACGGGGGAGAGGTAGCCGTGCTCGCCATGGTGGAGGCCATCGGCCGCCTGGTGCCCGGCGTCGTCGGCAATCCCGAATCGCTGGTGGAGGAATCGCACTCCGACGGGCTGTTGGAATACCCCGTCTATACCAAGCCCTCGTCCTGGCGCGACCGGGACGTTCCTCAGATCCTGCTCAGCGGCAACCACGGCAAGATCGCCCAGTGGCGCCGCGAGCAGCAGCTGCAGCGCACCGCAGCCCGCCGGCCGGACCTGCTGGAGAAGTTTGATGCGGCGCAGCTGAGCAAGGCTGACCGGTCCGCACTGGAAGCGCTGGGATACGAAGTAACCAAGGACCGGATCCTGCCCCGCCCGTGATTGGTGGCGTTTGTCCGGGTATGGCAGAATAGATAACTGTGTCATCTGGGTCCGCACCTGCCACAGGGGGAGCGCGGCCAACAGAGTGCACACCGGCAGCCAATCCTCGGCTTTGCCGGTCTATAGCTTCGGCAGCATCTGTGCAGCCCTTCGTGGCCGCATCCTTGCCTGCCGTTACCAAAGTGGATGACCTGTGGCGTTCACCAGGAGTGATAAACAATGCACATCCTAGATTCTGTTGATGCAGCCTCGCTGCGTTCAGACATCCCCGAGTTCCGCGCCGGTGACACGGTCAAGGTTCACGTAAACATCATCGAAGGCAAGAACACCCGTGTTCAGGTTTTCCAGGGCTTCGTCATGAAGCGCCAGGGCGACGGCCTGCGCGAGACCTTCACGGTCCGCAAGGTCTCCTTCGGCGTCGGCGTGGAGCGTACCTTCCCGGTGCACTCCCCGGTTCTCGATAAGATTGAGGTCGTCTCCAAGGGTGACGTCCGCCGCGCCAAGCTGTACTACATGCGCGACCTGCGCGGCAAGGCAGCCAAGATCAAGGAAAAGCGCGACGCACGTCCCGCCAAGTAACTTTCTTGATCCACGCAGCATCCGCTTCCGGGAAACCTTCGGACTCTCCCGGGAAGCACATGAGACGCCGGTCCACAATTGTGGGCTGGCGTTTTGTGCTCTGCGCCCTCGCAGCAGCCGTTGTGCTGGTGGCCCTGGTCCGGGCCTTTGTTGTGGACGTCTATTACATTCCGTCCGAATCCATGCAGCCGCTGCTGGAACCGGGCGACCGGGTGGTGGTCTCCCGCACCGAATACCGGTCGGGCGAAATTCAGCGCGGAGACGTGGTGGTCTTTGACGGCCGGGGGTCCCTCGCTCCGCTGAACAGTGGCGACGCTGCCCCTGTGGCAGCGGCGAAGTCCCTGGCCCGCTGGGCGGGCCTGATGGGAAGCGACACGGTTTACGTGAAGCGGGTGATCGGGCTGCCCGGGGACCGGATTACCTGCTGCACGGCGCAGGAGCCGCGGCTGAGCGTCAATGGAACTCCGGTGGACGAGCCATACGTTTATCCCTTGGACGCTCCAAGCGAGCAGAACTTTGACGTCATAGTTCCCGAGGGAAGGCTGTGGCTGCTGGGGGACCACCGCTCCCAGTCAGCCGACTCCCGGTCACTGTTGGGTGCGCCGGGCGGCGGCCTCATCTCCCAGGAACGCGTCATCGGACGAGCGACGGCCATCTTGTGGCCGCTGGAGCGCAGTTCGGATATTGAGCGGCTAGAGTTAGGAGCCGAGTGGAACACGGCGAAATAAGAGGACAGCACATGGCTCAGAACGTCCCGGACGAGCCCAGCCACAGCGCCGGACCCAACGTTCACGGAGCGCATTCAGCGCGTCCCCGGGCAGCAGGACCGACCCGGAAGGGCAAGGAAAAAAACCGCGACAAGCACCGGGGTTTCGGTGGTTGGCTGCGTGAAGTGGCCACCATCATCGTCATTGCGCTGGTCCTGTCCTTCCTGATCAAGACCTTTCTGTTCCGGGCGTTCTACATTCCTTCGGGGTCCATGGAGGAAACCCTGGAAATCAATGACCGGATCTTCGTGAATCTTCTGGTTCCGGAACCGTTCGACCTGAACCGCGGGGACGTGGTGGTGTTCAAGGACACCAAGGGCTGGCTGCCCGAGCTGCCTCCCTCCACGGAAGGTCCCGGCGCATGGATCCGCGACGCGCTCATCTTTGTGGGGCTGGTTCCTGACACCTCGGAGCAGCATCTGGTCAAGCGCGTCATCGGCACCGAGGGGGACCGTGTGGTCTGCTGCGATGCCGACGGCCGGATCACGGTCAACGGCGAACCGCTGAATGAGCCGTACATCTACCCCGGCGCATCGCCGTCGGACATTCCGTTTGACGTGGTGGTTCCCGAAGGCAAGGTCTGGGTCATGGGCGACCACCGCAATGCCTCTGCTGATTCCCGCGAGCACCTCCAGGATGCCGGTGGCGGCTTTGTCGACGTTGAGGACATCGAGGGCAAAGCCGCGGTGACCGCGTGGCCGCTGAACCGTGCGGGCTTCATCGGCAGCTACCCCGAAGTCTTCGAAAACATTCCGGACCCCTCCAGCTCCCTGCCGGCCGGCTCCCAGTGACGGCGGCCCCCGTCCGGCCGCGCCCCAAAACCGGGGCCGGAAGCAAAGCCCCCACGCTGCGGCACGAGCGCTCCTTCGCCGCCGTTGGCTACAAGGTGCTGGCCGGATGCGACGAAGTGGGCCGCGGCGCCCTGGCCGGTCCGGTCAGTGTTGGCCTGGTGGCGGTAGACCTGGCGACCGCCCGTTCGCTTAAGGGCGTGCGGGACAGCAAGCTGCTTTCGCAGAGCGACCGGGAGACACTTGTGCCGCTGATCAAGAAGTGGGCCCGGGGCTGGGGCGTGGGCCATGCCAGCGCCGCGGAAATTGACCTGAACGGCATCATGGGTGCACTGCGGCTGGCCGGCACCCGCGCCTGGGACCAGATCCGCGCGGACCTGACCCCCGACGTCGTTCTCCTGGACGGCAACTACAACTGGCTTTCGCCCGCGCGCCAGACGAGCCTTTTTGATCTTCCGGGGAACCACGACGACGGCGGCTGCCAGGCTCCCGTGCACACCAAGATCAAGGCGGACATGACCTGCCTGAGCGTGGCCGCTGCCAGCGTGCTCGCGAAGGTGGAGCGGGACACCATGATGGTGGACTACGCTGTGACACATCCTCAGTACGGCTGGGAAGTGAATAAGGGATACGCTACGGCGTCCCATCGGCTGGCGATTGACGAGCACGGGCCCACGCCCCTGCATCGGATGTCCTGGCAGTTGGGATCACGTTCGGAAGCGGATGCCCGGGACCGTGGGAGCGTCGTGGGGGGATGATGGAAATATGAGCGCCGAAGACCTTGAGAACTATGAAACGGACATGGAGCTTCAGCTCTACCGTGAGTACCGGGACGTGGTGGGACTCTTCAGCTATGTGGTGGAGACCGAACGCCGGTTCTACCTGGCCAACCACGTGGACCTGCAGGCACGGTCAGCGGACGGCGAGATCTACTTTGACCTGACCCTGCAGGATGCCTGGGTCTGGGACGTCTACCGTTCTGCCCGGTTCGTGAAAAGCGTCCGGGTCATCACGTTCAAGGACGTGAACGTGGAGGAACTCACGCCCAACGACGACCTGACCATTCCCAAGGCCGACGAGCTGGGCTAGCGCAGGATCTAGGCTGAGCTCCGGGACTACGGCTGGAGAGAGATGGACGACGACGGCGACGGCAGCCGCGCGGCGACGTCGTTCCACTGCGTCCAGCTTCCCGTGGGCGTCCGGGGATCTCCGGCAGCAAGGCTGGACACCCAGCCTTCCACCATCCTGCCGCGGTGCGGCAGGAAATGGGGAACGGCGATCGGCGGCGGAAACCCGTTGCGCCACACCGTCTTGTAGCTGCCGACATTGCCCGTATTGGCAGACCAGGTGACTACGTCCCAGCCCAGATCATCCAAAGCATGGGCCACAGCCAGCGCCACTGCCCGCGACATGAGGCCCTGTGCCCGGTACTCCGGGGCGGTGACGAACCCCAGGTTCCCTGAGTTGGCGCCCTGGAACCGCAGATCCAGGGAGCCGGCATAGCCGCCGTCGAGGTCCAACGCCCAGGAAATTTCGATGTCCTGCGGCACCGAGATTGCCGCCACGTACTCCACCGCCATTTTCCGCGTGTACTGCAGGGGAACGGTGGTCCAGCGCTGTGTCACCGGATCAACGGAACGGCGGAGGACCGGGTCCACGTCGGTCTCCCGGTGGGGCCGCAGTGTGAGGTTACGGTCGGACAGGACCGGAATGTGGAAGGGCATGGGTCCACCCTAGTGCAGGGGTCGCAGGCACAGCTCACTTCTCCTAGACTGCTCCAATGGCACTTCCCGACTCGCCGCTGGCCGGGTACTTATCCGGCAACCGCCGCCTGTATGCGCAGTTGCGGCCGGACGCCGGATCGCTGGAGGTTGTGGTGGCGCTGCAGCAGGCGCTGGCGGTGCTTCCGGAGGTGAACGACGGCGGACGTCCGCGCTGGATCCCCGCCCGGCAGCTCCATCTGACGCTGATCCATTTCGGCAAGGTCAGGGACGTTTACTCAGCGGTTTCGGCGGTGGCGGATGTGTCCTGGGACCGGTATGAAGACTGTCTCGCTGCTTACATCGCGCAGACCGAGGCGGCGATGCCCAGGGAGCCCGTCCTTCTGGAGCCTGCTGTCCTGTCCCGGTTTGGCCGGCACGGACGGACCCTGGTTGTGGAGTATTTCCCATCGTCGGCCCTGATGCAGTCCCATGAGCGGGTGTACGCGGCGCTTGAGAGCTTCCTGCACAGCTGCGGGATCGCGGATGCAGGTGCTTTCACCACCGCGGATCCCAACTTCATGTTCGCCTCCCGGCTCCGCCCCCACATCACCCTGGCCCGTGGATTTACCGGGAACCTGCCGGCACCACAGCACGGTGGTTCCGGGCACGGCGTGCTGTACGGCCCGGGGCCGGACGAGGGCATGATTCGTCCGGCCGCGGTGCGGCTGGAATCCATGCCGGTGGTTTATTCGGAGGCCGGGTGAGGACGTTGCAGACCTTGAATCGGGTGAGGCCCCGGTGCTGGGCACCGGGTCCTCACCACGTCATCTGCGTGCAGCTATTGGGCTGCTGCGCTTCGCAGCTGCCTACAACTGAGTGGTCAGTTCTCAGTCGCTTCAGTACGGCGGCGATTGCGGATCAGGACGGTCATGCCAAGGCCGGCAACCAGGACTCCTGCTCCGGCCAGCGTGGCCGCTGCGGAATTTGCCCCGGTCTCGGGAAGCCTCGGGGCTGCGTCGCTTGCCGGCGGTGTTGGCGGCACCGTGGGGTCCTCGGCCGGAACGGTGGGTTCCGGTGTTGGTTCGGGCGTCGGCTTGGGGTCCGGCGTGGGGGTGGGTTCCGGTGTTGGTTCCGGCGTCGGCTTGGGGTCCGGCGTGGGGGTGGGTTCCGGTGCGGGCACCGGAGGCCCTTCGGGTTTCGGTTCGCAGTCCGGGACCTGACCGTAGACCTCAAGGTCGTCATGCCTGTTGGCAGTCAGGGTGGCGTTAGGTGTGAAACTGTCGGGATAAACAATTGTTTCGGGCCAAGTGAAATCCCCGGTGATATCCAATTTGTCTTGCTGAATAGCCCATCCCGGTCCGCAGAAATCCGCCGGCAGCAGGCTGATGAGATCCTCAAACCAGTCCGTACCTTTCTCTGTTATCAGGAGGCGTTGCGGCCCGGAGTTTTCCCAAGCTGCAGGCTTCGCGGGGTCTACCTTCAGATAGACGTACGCACCCACTTCCTGAGACACGACAGGAGCTGTTCCTTCACCGGTCGCAACGGCCGGCTGAATGCCGGCCAATGAGAAGCCCCCAATGGCCAAGGCGGTGGCTGCTGTCGCGGCCGTACTTTTAATGGCGTTGTTCATGGTTCCTTCAATAAACGGTTGGAATGTGGTTGTTTGCGGGGGGCCGAATCATCGTGTCCGAGCTTCCTCAGCGTGCACACAAGATGGCGTCAAGATCAGGGCAATACTTGTGGGCAGCGCATTTCCTCCCCAATCCGCCTCCGGCGTCGGAGCGGACGGCGTCATCCACAGCTGAAGCAATATGCGCTGCAGCCGTCCGCCGGACCATGCAGGGTGGGCACATGAGAGCTAAGGACACCCTGGGGCAGCGCGGTGAGGAACTTGCAGCCAGCTATCTGGCGGCCGCTGGAATCGACATTATCGATCGCAATTGGCGGTGCGCCGACGGCGAGATAGACCTCGTCGGAATCGAGCACGGAACGCTGGTCATCGTAGAGGTCAAGACGCGCTCTTCCCTGGACTACGGTCATCCCCTCGAGGCGATTACGCCGGTAAAACTCGCCAGACTCTATCTATTGGCCAGCAGATGGAGGCGTGCCCAGGGCCGGCACTACACCTCTTTTCGGGTGGATGCCGTTTCCGTGGTTGATGATGGGGCAGGCTCTCCGGTTATCGAGCATCTGCGGGAGGTCACGCTGTGACGCTCGGACGAACCTACGGCGTGGGGCTCATTGGGCTGGACGGCCGGATGGTGGAGGTTGAAGCGGATATCGGCCAGTCGCTGCCCTCATTTGTCCTCTTGGGGCTGCCGGATGCCTCCTTGAACGAGGCAAAGGATCGGGTCCGCTCGGCGGCTAAGAACACCGGTCTTCCACTGAGCCGTCGGAGGATTACCGTGAACCTGATGCCGGCAGATGTTCATAAGCGCGGTTCAGGATTCGACCTGGCCATCGTGATGGCCGCCCTGGCGGCTTCGGGAGATATAAAGTGCAGCGGCCGCCGCGTGTTCATCGCGGAGTTAGGCCTTGACGGCCGGCTGCGGCCGGTGCGCGGAATCCTGCCGGCCGTCATGGCCGCGGTGGAGGCCGGGTACCCCCAAATCACGGTGGCGGAAGCCAACGCAGCTGAAGCGGCGCTGGTTCCCGGAGCCGAGGTGAACGGGTTTGGATCCCTGGCAGAGGTGGCGGCCTTTCTCGGGGCAGATCCCGAGCGGCTGATTTTTCCTCCGCAGGTTCCGGGCGAGGAAACGGATGCAGCTGCTGCTGATGAGGGATCCGCAGTGCCGGTGCCGGTGCGTGACATGGCCGATATTGCGGGGCAATCCGAGGCGAGGTTTGCCGTGGAAGTGGCAGCTGCAGGCGCCCATCACCTCCTGATGACTGGGCCTCCCGGTGCAGGAAAGACGATGCTGGCGGAGCGGCTTCCCGGTCTGCTCCCAAACCTCTCTGACACACACGCCATGGAAGTGACTGCTATCCACTCGCTTGTTTGGGGTGGCCGCACCTGCTGCCAGCTGCTGCGGCGTCCCCCCTTTGAGAGCCCCCACCACACCGCCTCTTCGGCTGCCATCATCGGCGGCGGCTCGGGCATTGCCCGTCCGGGAGCGGCCTCCCGTGCCCATCGCGGCGTACTCTTCCTCGACGAGGCCCCGGAGTACGACCGGCGCGTCCTGGATGCACTGCGCCAGCCGCTGGAGAGCGGGAAAGTGGACTTGCACCGCGCTGCCGGAACGGCCTCCTATCCGGCGCGGTTCCAGCTGGTGATGGCTGCCAACCCGTGCCCCTGTGGACTGGCTTCGGGGAAGGGGATTGATTGCACCTGCACGCCGCAGCAGCGGCGGCGGTACTTCAGCCGGTTGTCGGGTCCCCTGCTGGACCGGGTGGATCTGCAATTGCCGGTCCAGCGGGTGTCTCTGCGCGAATTGGCGGGGGACGGCTCTGCCGAGCACAGTGCCGCCATTGCCGCCCGGGTCGCGGAGGCCCGCAGTGTCCAGCATCAGCGATTGAGGACCTGGGGATATGAAACCAATGCCGAGGTGGCAGGAAACCTCCTCCGGGGACCGCTGCGGCCGTCATCCCACGCCACCACGGCCCTGGACCGCGCAATGGACCGGCAGACGTTGACGGCGCGGGGCTATGACAGAGTGCTTCGGGTTGCATGGAGCGTTGCCGATCTCTTTGGCCATGCAACACCCGACGCCGACGATGTGGGGCAGGCATTGGGCTTCCGGCAGCACGGGGAGGCGGCATGAGCGGCCATCGGACAGAGCTGCTCCGCGCGCGTGCCGCCCTCTCCCGGGTATTCGAGCCTTCGGACAACGTGGCGCTGGCGCTCGTGGCGGCCGCCGGACCAGTTGATGCGCTTCGGGTGGCTACCGGAGCTGTTGCCGCCGGCGGTCAGCTCGCCCGCGAAGTGTCGGAGGTGTTGGCGTCCGCCGGCATTCCCGCCCAGGGCAACAGCCTGCCCGCCGCTCTGGAACGCTGGGCTCCCAGAGTCCAGGATCTGGCCCCTGACCGTGACCTCGCCATGCTTGCGCGCGCCGGCGGGGAACTGCTGATTCCCGAGGATCCCCGCTGGCCCGAGGCACTGCACGCGCTGGAGCTGGGAATGCCGCTATGTCTGTGGGCAAGAGGCAACCTCAGCCGTGGCATCCCTGCCCTGCATCGGACCGCAGCCGTGGTCGGCTCACGAGACAGCACAGGCTATGGGGCCTCAGTGGCCGGCGATATTGCGGCCGGGCTGGTAACGCGGGGATGGACTGTGGTCTCCGGTGGTGCCTACGGCATAGATGCCCAGGCCCACCGTGCCGCCCTGGCAACCGGGGGACCGGATCGGATTCCCACCATCGCCGTGATGGCCGGAGGCATCGACCGCTACTACCCGGCAGGCAACGAGGACCTTCTGCGTGAAGTTGCCCGCCGCGGCCTGCTGCTCTCGGAAGTTCCGCCCGGCTCCTCACCCACCCGGTGGAGGTTTCTGCAGCGAAACCGCATCATCGCAGCTCTCAGCGCCGTGACTGTTGTGGTTGAAGCACGATGGCGTTCCGGGGCCTTGAACACTGCTCATCACGCCGCAGTACTGGGACGGGAGGTTGGGGCCGTTCCGGGTTCCGTATACTCGGCCAACTCGGCGGGCTGTCACCGCCTGCTGCGGGATGGCAGCGCCGTCTGCGTGACTGATGCAGCTGAAATTGTTGAGTTGGGCAGCCCAGTCGGCTCAAACGTAGAACCGGCGGACAAAGCCGGTGACGAGCCGCGGGCCGCTCATGACGGGCTGACGATCGAGGACATGCTGCTGCTTGACGCCCTGCCGCTGCGCAGCGGCTCGCCGGTTGAAAAGCTTGCGTCCGTAGCCGGGCTTTCGGTGCCCTCCGTGCGGGCCGGGCTGGCACGACTGGAGCTTGAGGACCTTGCTATTCGGGACGGGCCGGACAAATGGCGGAGGAGCAGCAGATGATCTCCCGCCGCCGGACAGCCGGAGGCCGGAGTCCTCCGCACTGGAAGAGCGTCCGCCCCGCAATATCCCTAGTTCGCCTGCCTCACCACAGACCGCATTTCCATCGCAACAAGTAAGGAATAGCCGTGCGAATCCACAAGAGTGTTGTAACACCACTGGGCATCTTCACGCTTGCCTCCGACGAGGGAATGCTTCATGCCTTCTTTCCCGGAGTGCCGGACCCGGCAACGGATCACGGACTGGGACGAATCGTGCAGGACGGGTTTGAAGAGGTTGAGTTCCAACTCGACCAGTATTTTGCCGGACACCGCTGCTGCTTTGACCTGGAGATGGACACCAAAGGAACAGAATTCCAACACCGTGTCTGGGCAGAAGTATCCGCGATTCCCTACGGCCAGACCTGCAGTTACAAGGAGCTGGCGATCCGGTTGGGGGACGCGGCAAAGGCACGGAGCGTGGGGGCGGCCCTTTCCCGCAATCCGCTGAACATCATCATTCCCACGCACCGCGTGGTTGGATCCCGTGGCTCGCTGACCGGCTATTCCGCCGGGATCGACTCCAAACGGTTCCTGCTGGAGCATGAGAGATCGGATTCCACAGCGGCCCTGCGTGTTCAGTGTGCCGGGGCCGCCGGTGTGCCTGCTTGAGGACGGGCGCAGATGCGAGGACAGTAAAGGAGTGCAACAACCCACCAGTGATAAGCCCCCGGGACGGACCGACAAGTTGGCCGGGGCTTCGCCTGCGGTGGAGGGCGGAGGCGGCAGCGCCGCTGTCACCTCCTGGCCCGGTGAATTCAGCCGTGCCCTGCGGGGCTTCAGCCGCTACCTGAGCAGCGAACGGGGAAGGTCCCAGCACACGGTGCGCGCCTATGAGGGTGACATTGCCCAGTTGCTGGACTATGCACTGGCCGGGGGAGTGAACACGCTGAGCGGACTGGACCTGGGAATCCTGCGCGGCTGGCTGGGTGAGCTCAGCGCAGCCGGCCTGGCCAGATCAACGCTGGCGCGGCGGGCGGCCACAGCCCGCAGCTTTACCGGCTGGGCGCTGCGTGAGGAACTCATCGCCGCGGACCCCGCACTCCGGCTGCGGGCACCGAAGCGGGAACGGACTCTGCCGGCGGTGCTGCGGGCGGGACAGGTGGGAGAGCTCTTTGAGGTGCTCGCCGCAGCGGCGGTTGAAGGCGGGCCTATGGCTATCCGGGACCGGGCAGTGGTGGAACTTCTCTACGCCACAGGTGTCCGCGTGGGTGAGCTCACCGGGCTGGACATAGACGATCTGAACCAGGACCGCCGAACGCTGACCGTGATCGGCAAGGGGAACAAGGAGCGGACCGTGCCCTACGGCCAGCCCGCGGCCGCGGCCATTGATGACTGGCTGCGGCGCGGCCGCCCCGCTCTCGCTACCGCTGACAGCGGACCGGCACTGTTCCTGGGCCAGCGCGGCCGGCGGGTGGACCCGCGGCAGGTCCGGTCTGTGGTGGCCCGGCTCTTTGAGGCGCTGGGCGACACCGGGGCAACGGGTCCCCATGCGCTGCGGCATTCAGCAGCCACTCATCTGCTCGACGGCGGAGCGGACCTCCGAGCCGTACAGGAAATCCTGGGCCATTCCTCCCTCGCAACCACTCAGCTCTATACCCATGTGTCAGTGGACCGGCTCCGTGCCAGCTACCAGCAGGCCCATCCGCGGGCCTGATGCCCGGAATCGAGAGCACATTATTGGCGTACACCGGTTTATTGGCGCAATTGGAAAACTTGCGGCACAATAAGGCTAAGTCCGTACCGGATGAAGGTCTCACAGAAATTGGAAGACATCCGCAGAGAAAATTAAGCGCAGTTCGTACTGGGGTCAGATAAGCAGCAGGAACATTTCACACAGGTTGAAGGTCGTTGGGGAAGACGTACCTACAGCTATGGAGGATGGAATGTCTGTTGTGATGGCCCACGGCGTGTTGTTCATACACTCCGCCCCGTCTGCGTTGTGCCCGCATATTGAGTGGGCCATTGGATCCGTCGTGGAAAAGCGAACGGATCTAAAGTGGACCCCTCAGCCGGCTGCACCGGGAATGCTGCGAACTGAACTGGAGTGGACCGGGCCGCAGGGCACGGGCTCACTTCTGGCCTCAGCACTGCGGGGATGGGCCCACCTGCGGTACGAAGTCACCGAAGATCAGAGCGCCGGAGCCGACGGCAGCCGCTGGTGCCACACCCCTGAGCTGGGTATCTTCCACGCGCCTACTGACGTGCACGGCAACATCATGGTCTCTGAGGACCGGATCCGGTACGCCTATGAAAACGGTGCCGGGGACCCTTCCGCCGTCTATCACGAGCTTTCACTTGCCCTGGGCGAGGCATGGGACGACGAACTGGAACCCTTCCGGCATGCAGCGGACGGGGCCAATGTCCGCTGGCTGCATCAGGTCGGCTAGCTGAGGATTCGGCGCTGGGCCTCCAACCGCTGAATACTAAAAGGCCGCAGCGGATTCCTTCAAGGAATCCGCTGCGGCCTTTTATATGCCGGGGCTGAGCAGGGCTTTAGTAGCTGCGCAGCGCGACGACGGCGTTGTGCCCGCCGAAACCGAACGAGTTGCTGAGCACCACGATGTCGCCGCCGGGCAGGGCTCGGGCGGACGTCACGACGTCGAGCGGGATTTCCGGATCCTGGTTGTCCAGATTGATGGTGGCCGGGGCCTGGCGGTCAAACACGGCCAGGGCAGCCATCACGGCTTCCACGGCACCGGACGCGCCCAGCAGGTGACCGGTCTGGGACTTGGTTGCCGATACGGCAACGTTGTCCACATGCGCGCCCAGCGCGGCCTTCAAAGCGGCATACTCGGGCGGGTCACCAACCGGGGTGGAGGTGGCGTGTGCGTTAACATGCACCACGTCCTCGGCCTGCGCACGCGCATCGTACAGGGCAGCCTTGAGTGCGCGGGTGGCGCCCAGCCCCTCGGGATCGGGGGCCGTGATGTGGTAAGCGTCAGCGGTGACGGCCGTTCCGGCCAGCTCAGCGTAAATGCGGGCGCCGCGGGCCAGCGCGTGCTCTTCGGCTTCCAGCACCAGTGCACCGGCACCTTCACCCATAACAAAGCCGTCGCGGTCTTTGTCATAGGGGCGCGAGGCTCGTTCGGGGTCATCGTTGCGCTTGGACAGGGCCTGCATTGAAGCGAAGGCTGCCATCGGCATCGGGTGGATGGCTGCTTCAGCGCCGCCGACCACAACGACGTCGGCCTTTCCGGAGCGGATCAGCTCCAGTCCCTGGTGCATGGCTTCGGTGCCCGAAGCGCAGGCGGAAACGGGGGTGTGGGCGCCGGCGCGGGCACCCAGGTCCAGGCTGACGGCGGCGGCGGGGCCGTTGGGCATCAGCATGGGAACAGTCATGGGAAGGACCCGGCGGGGTCCCTTTTCGCGCAGGGTGTCCCAGGCATCGAGCAGGGTCCAGACTCCGCCGATACCGGTGGCGAAGGAAACGGCCAGGCGGTCGTGGTCCACCTCTTCGATGCCGGAGTCGGCCCAGGCTTCGCGGGCTGCCACTACGGCGAACTGGGTGGAGGGGTCCATACGCTTGGCTTCAACGCGGGACAGGATTTCGGTGGCCGGAGTGGAAACACGGGCGGCGAAGGTTACGGGAAGGCTGTATTTGGAAACCCATTCGTCCTCGAGCGTGCGGACGCCGGAGACGCCCTTGAGGGCGTTCTTCCACATGGTGGGAACATCCCCGCCAATGGGCGTGGTGGCGCCCAGGCCGGTGATGACTACTTTGCGGGCCATGATTCACTCTCTCGAAAGACGTTGGTGGTACTTAGAGGCAATGCGCTGACGCGGCGGCCGCCGCCTCAGAAGGCAGCGGCCGCCGGCGGATTACGCCTGGGCTTTGGAAATGAAGTCCACGGCGTCGCCGACGGTCTTCAGGTTCTTGACCTCTTCGTCCGGGATGCGCACGCCGAACTTCTCTTCTGCATTGACGACGATCGTCATCATCGAGATGGAGTCGATGTCCAGATCATCGGTGAAGGACTTGTCCAGCTCGACGGACTCGGGGGCCAGACCGGTTTCCTCGTTGACGATCTCGGCGAGGCCGGCCAGGATTTCTTCGTTGCTAGCCATGTTGGCTCCTTTTTCTCGTGATGCCGGCAGGAGCCGGCGTGGGTGGTCCAACCGCAGAGCGGTGTGGTTATGGGGGGCGGCCGGGTTACGGAAGTACGATAACCTGCGCGCCGAAGACCAGGCCTGCGCCGAAGCCGATCTGAAGGGAAAGCTTGCCGCTGAGCTCCGGGTTTTCCTGCAGCAGCCGGTGTGTTGCCAGCGGAATCGAGGCCGCGGACGTGTTTCCGGCGTCGGCGATATCCCGGGCGATGATCACTGACTCAGGCAGCTTCAGCTGCTTGGCCATTTCATCGATGATGCGCATGTTGGCCTGGTGCGGGACAAAGGCCCCGAGATCATCGGCGGTAACGCCGGCCGCGTCCAGCGCACGCTGGGCAACCTTCGCCATTTCCCAGACGGCCCAGCGGAAGACACTCTGGCCGTCCTGGCGCAGCGTGGGCCACAGCTTGGTGTCGCGTTCAGCAACCTCGGCCACGCCCACGGCGGTGTCCTCGGCTTCGGCAGCCAGAGACAGGTCGCGGATGTCCAGCATGGAGTGCGTCATGCCGATGGTGGTGGACTTGCTGCCGTCGGACCCCCAGACGGAGGGTCCGATTCCCGCGGAATCGGAGGGGCCGACGACGACGGCGCCGGCACCGTCGCCGAGCAGGAAGGAAATGGTGCGCTCGGTGTTGTCGATGAAGTCGGAAAGCTTCTCCACGCCGATGACCAGCACATAGTCTGCTGCTCCGGAACGCACCAGGGCATCCGCCTGGGCGATTCCGTAGCAGTAGCCGGCGCAGGCCGCTGATACGTCATAGGCCGGGGCGGGAGCGGCACCGAGCAGGTGCGCAATCTCGGCTGCAGCTGACGGGGTCGCGAAGGGGTGCGTCACTGTGGAGACAATCACGGCACCCAGCTGGGAACCGTCAATGCCGGCACTCTGCAGGGCATCGCGGCCGGCGGCTTCGGCCATGTCCACAACGGATGTTCCCTTGTCAGCCCGGTGCCGGGTGATGATTCCGGTCCGCTGGCGGATCCATTCATCGGAGGAATCAATCCACTGGCAGACATCTTCGTTGCTCACAATGACCTCGGGGCGGAACGCACCAATGCCGTGAATCCGGCTGAACTGGTGGACGGGGGACTGCTTCAGGACGGGCGTGCTCACGCGTTACCTTCTCCGGTGGTGGTTACTGCTGCTGCGGCGGACGCGGGGGAATGTTCAGCGATGAACTCCCGCGCGGCGTCGAGGTCTTCGGGGGATTTCAGGGCCAGGGTGGGCAGGCCCTTGAGTCCGCGGCGTGCCAGGCCGGTCAGCGTGCCCGCCGGGGGCAGCTCCAGCATTCCGGTGACGCCCATGGCGGCCATGGACTCCATGCAGAGGTCCCAGCGCACGGGGCGGGACACCTGGCTGATCAGGCTGTCCAGGTTCGCTTCGCCGGAGACGACGGCGGCGCCGTCGTAGTTTGACAGCAGCGTGGGCCGCGGGGCGGCCGGGCGCAGCTGCGGGCGGAGGTCTTCCAGCACGCTGACGGCGGGTGCCATGTGGGCGGTGTGGAAAGCACCGGCGACCTTCAGCGCAATCACGCGTGCCTTGGCGGGCGGCGCTGCGGCAAAGGCAGCCAGCTGTTCCAGCGTTCCCGCGGCCACGGTCTGGCCGCCGCCGTTGGCGTTGGCCGCGGTAAGCCCGGCGGCTGCCAGCGCAGCGGCCACTTCCTCCGGATCCCCGCCCAACACGGCACTCATTCCGGTGGGCGTCTGCGCTGCGGCGCGGGCCATGGCATTGGCGCGTTCGCGGACAAAGATCAGGGCATCAGCTTCAGTCAGGGCGCCGGCGAGGGCCGAAGCCGTAATCTCGCCCACTGAGTGTCCTGCCACAACGGTGGAGGCGGTGAGTGCCTGCGCGTCAACCAGCAGCCGTGCCGCCATCAGCCCGGCAGCAACAATCAGCGGCTGGGCCACTGCTGTGTCCTTGATGGTTTCTTCGTCAGAGACCGTGCCGTGGGCTATCAGGTCCAGTCCGGCAATGGCGCTGAGAGATTCGAGGTGTTCCCGGACGCCGGGCAGTTCCAGCCACGGAGAAAGGAAACCTGGCGTTTGGGACCCCTGGCCGGGGCAGACAATAACAAGCACGTATCAAGCTTTCCAAAGAGACGGTCAGATGCCGGGTGTTTGGGTAGACCAAGCTCCCGGTGAGGCATTGTAGGAAGTCTACAAGGCGGTGTGGCTGATGCAACTCGCTCAGGAGCGGGTCGCGGAGCGTTCCGGGACCGCTTTACCTGGTGGGGCGAGGCGGCCCACCACCAGTGCGGTCTGCAGGACAAAGGCCTCACGGGGCAGCATGGGGTCCCATCCGGTGACGTCGCAGACCCGCCGCAGCCGGTAGCGGACGGTGTTGGCATGGACAAAGAGTTCACGGGCGGTGGCTTCCAGGGAATGCCCCAGGGAGAGGTACGCGGACAGCGTCTCGGCCAGGCCGTTGGAAGCGCCCAGCAACGGCCGGTAAATGCTCCGGACCAGGGCTTTGCGGGCGGTGTCGTCCCCGGACATGACCCGTTCGGGCCACAGGTCGTCGGCCGCCACCGGACGGGGTGCCGCGGGCCAGGCGCGGGCCGCGGTCAGGCCCGCAAACGCGGCCTGCGCCGAGGGGCCGGCATCGACCAGGGAATCCGCCGAGGGCCCGTAAACCACCGGTCCCGGGCCGAAGAGCTCGGCAAGGCGGGCGTAGGCGCCGGTGCTTTCCTCCATCCCGCCCAGCACCAGGATGAGCCGTTCACCCTGGATTCCCACCAGCGCATCCTCGCTCAGCCGTGCGGTGGCGCGGCGCAGTTCGTTCACGAAGGAGGCATTGGTGTCCGACGGCGAGCTGCCCACCATTACGGTGATCCGGGCGGTGGACGTCCAGCCCACGGCGGCGATCCGGGAGCGCAAAGCATCGGAACTCTCGCCGCGCAGGATGGCGTCCACCACAAGGGCTTCAAGCCGTGTATCCCAGGCGCCGCGGGTCTCCGCGGCGCGCGCGTAAACATCTGCGGCCGCGAAGGCCACCTCCCGGGAATAGCGCAGGACTGCTTCGCGCAGGGGGGCCTGGACGTTGTCCTCGGCAAGTTCCGGTACGCGGTCCTCCACCACTTGGACCACAACGCGGATCAGCTGCAGCGCCTTCTGCAGGCTGATGGACCGGGTCAGTTCGGTGGGGGCGGTGCCGAAAACATCGCTGAGCACCCAGGCCGGGGAGGCCGGACGCTCATACCAATTCACAAAGGAGGCGATGCCCTTCTGCGCCACCATGCCCAGGGCTGAACGCTCGTCGGGCCGCAGTCCCCGATACCAGGGGAGGGAGAGATCCAGCTGCTTCAAGGTGGCGGTGGAGAGCTTTCCGATGTTGGCTTTGAGCCGCTCCACCGTGGAAGGATCCGCCGGATCGGCACGCATCCCGTGTCGAGGCGCGGCTGTGCTGCGAGTCACTGGCATAAAGGCGAGCTTACGGGGTTCGCAGAGCAAGCACCATTTTGTGCGAAGGCTACAAGAGGAGGTATGGGATCGCCCCCGGAGATCACCCCGCCGAACCGAGTCTGCGGAACCGTGCCGTGCGCTGCTTGAGCCGCTCCTCGGACGGTGCTGACCTCAGCACCGCGAGCTCGTATTCCACTGCCTTGCCCATCCTCCGGCAGAAAGCCGGGGCTTCGGCGGCGGCGTCGGGCTCTTCGGGGACAATGTGGTCCACAATCCCGTGGGCCGTCAGCGCGGAGACCGTCACTCCCTGTTCCTGCGCCATCTGGGCTCCGTGCTCGGTATCCCGGTAAACAATGGCGCTGGCGCCCTCCGGCGGAAGAGACGAAAGCCACGCATGCTGGGCAGCCACCGTGCGGTCCGCCGGCAGCAGGGCCAGGGCTCCACCGCCGGCTCCCTGTCCCAGTAGAACGGAAACGGTGGGACAGTCCAGGCCAACGAGGTCATTCAGGCAGCGGGCAATTTCCCCGGCCAGCCCGCCCTCCTCGGCTTCCTTGGACAGGGCCGCCCCGGCCGTGTCGATGACCGTCAGCAGCGGAAGATTCAGTTCTTCGGCCAGGCGCATGCCCCGCCGTGCCTCACGCAGCGACGCCGGCCCCAGGGCGGGCTGCTCGGACCCGCGCTGCCGATCCTGTCCCAGCACCACGCAGGCGCTCTGGCCGAACCGTGCCAGGGCCAGCAGCAGTCCCGGGTCCTTTTCGCCCTGGCCGGTTCCGTTCAGCGGCAGAACGTCGGCTGCTGCGAAGTGCAGCAGCTGGCGCACGCCGGGCCGCTGCCGGTTGCGTGAAATGGTGATGGATTCCCAGGCCGGCACCGCAGCCGGGGAGGTACCCAGGGATGCCGGTGCGGGAACGGGTCCGGGCGGGTCGGGAAGCAGCATGGACAGGGCTCGGTGGACTGTTTCCGCAAGTTCTTCCGGCGGAAGGACTGCGTCCACCAGGCCCCGGGACTGCAGGTTCTCCGCGGTCTGAACTCCTTCGGGGAACGGCTCGCCGTACAGGGCCTGGTAAACGCGGGGGCCGAGGAAGCCCAGGAGTGCTCCCGGTTCGGCAACCGTGATGTGTCCCAACGAACCCCAGGAGGCCATGACGCCGCCGGTGGTGGGATGGCGCAGGTACACCAGATACGGCAGCCCGGCTTCCTTGTGCCGGCGGACGGCAGCGGTGATCTTCACCATGGACAGGAACGCCAGCGTTCCCTCCTGCATCCTGGTTCCGCCGGATGCGGGTCCCGCCAGCAGAGGCAGACCTTCCCGCGTTGCGCGTTCAACGGCGTCGGTCAGGCGGTCAGCCGCGGCCACGCCAATGGATCCGCCGAGGAAACCGAATTCACAGACCACCAGGGCAACGCGCCGGCCGCGGACGAGTCCTTCGCCGGTCAGGACGGACTCATCTTCGCCCGTTTTTTCGCGGGCGGCTGCGAGGTCCGCCTCGTAAGCGGCGCTGTGTTCGGTGTAGGCCACCGGCGAGTCCCACGAGGTGAAGGACCCCGGATCAACCACCAGGTCCAGCAGCCCGCGGGCGTTGAGCCGGCGCGGCCGTGCCTGCACGCTCACGCTGGGGATCCTTCGGTCCGGGCCGGTTCGCTGCTGCCGTCCAGCCAGTTCCGAATCTCACTTCCGTGCTGATTCAGCAGCGGCGGAGCCCTGTGCCCGCGGTTGGTGGTTTCGGTTCCCTCTGCGGCGTCGAAGAAACGCAGCGGCGGTCCCGGCAGGGCGACTTTGCCCAGGACAGGGTGCTCCACGTCAACCACCAGGCCCTGCGAATGGACCTGTTCCCAGGCATACACCTCATCCAGCGTGCGGACCTTGCCGGCGGGGATGCCGGCGGCGCGCAGCTTCTCGAGGAGCGGTTCGGCGTCGAACTCCGCAAAAGCTTCCTCGACGGCTGCTATCACCGCGGGGCGGTTGCGCACCCGCTGGGCGTTGCCGGCAAATTCAGGTCGGGACGTGTCAATACCAAACGTGGCCGCGAACGTCTCCCAGAGCTTTTCGCTGCCCACACTGATTTGGACCTTGCCGCCCCGGCAGGAAAACAGTCCGTAGGGAGCAATCGAGGGGTGGTGGTTGCCCTGCGCGGCGGGTACTTCGCCGGCTACGGTGTGCCGGGTTCCCTGGAAGGCATGGACACCGACGACGGCGGCCAGCAGGGAGGTGCGGACCACCTGTCCCTTGCCGGTGCGCTCGCGCTCAAGCAGTGCAGCCAGCAGGCCGAAGGCGCCGTACATTCCCGAGAGCAGGTCGGCGATGGGAACGCCGACGCGCTGCGGGTCATCGGGTCCGGAACCGGTCAGCGACATGAGTCCGGCCTCGCCCTGGACAATCTGGTCATAGCCGCTGCGGGTGGCCTCGGGGCCGTCATGACCGAAGCCGCTGATGGACAGGATCACCAGCCGGGGATTGAGTTCGTGCAGCTGTGCGGGGGAGAAGCCGAGCCGGTCCAGTACTCCGGGGCGGAAGTTCTCCACCAGGACATCGGCCCGCCGGACCAGATCCCTGAGCACGGCCACGCCGTCGTCTGACTTCAGGTCCAGGCTGATCGATTCCTTGTTCCGGTTGCAGGAGAGAAAATAGGTGGCCTGCTGGTCATCCTCGGGGCCGACAAACGGCGGTCCCCAGCTGCGGGTGTCATCGCCGGTGCCCGGCGTTTCGACTTTGATCACGCGGGCCCCGAGGTCCGCGAGCATCATGCCGGCGTGGGGTCCGGCCAGGGCGCGGCTCAGGTCTACAACAAGGTAGCCGTCCAGCGGGCCGCGGGCGGTGGGTGTGGAGGTCATGGGGAGGTTCCTTTGGTTCAGGGTGCAGTGCCGGCGGTTCAGCGGGGGCCCGGGTTAGAGCCAGCCGGGGACCACCATGATGAGCCAGGCGACCAGGGGCCCTGCGACAACGATGATGCCGCTATAGCCGAGGATCTGTTTGTAGAAGCGGTCCTTGTCCACGTGTTCGGGGGCGTTGGCCAGGACCAGTGCGCCGTTGGTGGAGAAGGGGGAGACGTCCACGATGGTGGAGGACACGGCCAGGGCGCAGATGAGGCCGACGGCGCCGATCTCGCCGGAGGCGAGGAACGGAACAGCCAACGGAATGAGGGCAGCCAGGATGGCGGTGGAGGAGGCAAAGGCGGAGACCACTGCGCCGATGTAGCAGATGAGCAGGGCGGCGAGCAGCGGCATGCCCAGTCCCACGACGGCGTCGGACACGTATTCCACGGTGCCCGCTTCCTGGAGGACACCCACGAAGGTGAGCATGCCGCAGATCAGCAGGACGGTGGTCCAGCTGATCTTGTTGATTGCACCCTTCTGGGCCTGCGGGGAAATCAGCGCCAGGATCATGGCAATGGTGATGGATACGAAGCCCACGTCCACCTTGAAGCCCAGGGCCACCACGGCCAGGGCAATGAGGCCGGCAATCGTGGCGATCTGGGGCAGCAGTTCAGTGCGTGTCTTAGTGGCGTCCAGGCCGTCGCCGGCGGGGTCGCGGGGGCCGTAAATGTCCGAACCGGTTCCCTTGTAGGCCACGTCTGCGCGGCCGGCCACGCTCATGTTCATACGTGCTTCGGCAACCTGCTCAACGAAGGCTCCGGCTGTGGTGCTGCGTAGTTTGCTGCCGCCCAGGACAAAGAAGATGATCAGGGCAATGAAGGTGTTGAAGAGGAAGCTGGCCAGGAAGAGTGCAAAGGGACTGGACTCCAGATCGGTTTTGGCGAGGATGCCGTTGACGGTGACACCGTAGACAGCAATGGGGGAGAAGCCGCCGGCCTGTGCTCCGTGGATCACCATCATGCCCATCATGAGCGGGTTGATCTTGTTTTTGGCGGCGAAGCCCAGGGCGATGGGGGCGACAATGGCGACGGCGGCCGGCGAGAGGGCGCCGACGGCGGTAATGACTGCGGTGATGGCGAACATGATCCATGGGATGAGTGCCACCCGGTTGCCGACGAGTCGAACGGCACCGCGGACCAGCAGGTCAATGGTGCCGTTGTTCTGCGCTATCGCGAACAGGTAGGTCACCCCGACGATAGTGAGGAAAAGGCCGCCGGGGAAGTTGGCGAGGATTTCGTCGGTGCTCATGTCGAGGAAGACAAAGCCCAGCAGGAAGGCTCCAACAAAGGCCAGGGCCCCCATGTTCAGCGGGAGGACGGTGGCCAGTAGGAACATGGCCACCAAGATGAGGATGGAGAGGACTGGAGCGGACATTGTGTTGATCCCTACGTCGATGGTCCCGGGGCTGCCCAGTGTCGGCTGCCGGGGCTAAAAGTGACGCATACCACATCGTCACTGGACTAGCCTCTTAGACTGTGGGCCTCTTGTCAATCTCGGTATATTCTGATTCGACCGTGGGGAAGCCCGGCAGGCGTAGAACATGTAGGCGTAGAAAGAGGAAGTTATGCCCGGCAGCGGTGAAAGCAAGGGATTTACCCGGGTCTCAAGGCCTCGGCTGTATGAACGTCTGGTAGAGCAGCTTCTGGGCTATATTGCGTCCACTGGGTTGGGTCCGGGGGACCTGCTGCCCGCCGAACGGGAGCTGGCCGAGCGGATGGGGGTCTCCCGCGCCACGCTGGCTCAGGCCCTGGTGGCACTGGAGGTCCTCGGTGTCATTGACGTGCAGCACGGCACCGGGGCGGTGCTGGTGTACCGGCCAAGTGTTGCGTCCGTGCTGCGGGAACTGCGCGAGCACCGGGACCGGATGCCGGAGATCGTGGAAGCGCGCAGCACCCTGGAAGTGAAGCTGGCTGCGCTCGCAGCGGAGCGTCATACTCCCGGGGACCTTGCGGCCATGGACCTGGCACTGGAGGCGATGGCTGCGGAAATCGCCGGCGGAAGCCGCGGCACCACCGGGGACGAGCAGTTCCATCAGGCCGTTGCCTCAGCTGCGCA
Organism: Arthrobacter sp. UYP6; assembly: GCF_040547315.1. NCBI lineage: Bacteria > Bacillati > Actinomycetota > Actinomycetes > Micrococcales > Micrococcaceae > Arthrobacter > Arthrobacter sp. UYP6. Next base: position 105,520 of record NZ_JBEPPM010000005.1, on the reverse strand, counting down.
CTCTTCCATCCTGGCCTCCATGATGACCTTCATCTCGGAGCTGGTGCGCGAGACCCGGCTGGCTTCCCTGGGGCAGCCGGGAAGGCCCGAGCAGTCATTGGAGTCGCACCGGGCCATTGTGGATGCCATCCGTTCGGCCAACCCGCGGGCGGCGGCGGAGGCCATGCAGGCGCATATCGATTTGGTGTCCGAGACTGAGATGTAGAGCAGGAAGGTCCGGGCAGAAGAAAAGAACCGCCGCAGAACTTGGATTCTAGGGGTCGTTGCAACACCTGTTGGCTAGGTGGTCAAAATAAGTCACGCATTCGCTCGGCTGGGGTTTCCCAGCCGAGCGTTTTGCGTGGACGCCCGTTGAGCTGCTGGGCGACGTGTTCCAAATCCTCAACGCTATGCACTGAGAGATCGGTGCCCTTGGGGAAGTACTGGCGCAGCAACCCGTTGGTGTTCTCGTTGGATCCGCGCTGCCAGGGATTGGCCGGATCACAGAAGTAAACATCCATGTCCGTGGCCACGCTGAAGGCCTTATGCGAGGCCGTCTCCGCGCCCTGATCCCAGGTGAGTGATCCGCGCAGGTGTCCGGGCAGGTTGGCCATGGTCCTGATGAGCCCGTCGCGCACGGTTTCGGCGGTGTGGTCCCCGTCGAGGTGGACAAGCATGACATAAGCGGGTGGTGCGTTCCACGAGGGTGGCGATCGCGGTCTGGTTCAGGGCACCGGTGATGAGGTCGCCCTCCCAGTGTCCCGGCACGGCACGGTCTTCCACTTCGGGCGGACGCTCGGAAATGTTGATCATCGGATCCCGGAACCGGTGAGTCCGTTTCTCCGGGTCGGTGCGTGCCTTCCGACGGGTCCGCCCGGACCGCAGCGCGGCCTGAACCTCGCGTTTAAGACCGCCGCGGGCCTGGAAGTACAGGCTTTGATAAATCGTTTCGGGGGCCACGCGCATCTCCGGGCTGTCGGGGAACTCGGTGAGCAGCCGGTTGCTGATTTGTTCCGTTGACCAGCATACGAGCAGTCCCTGCTTCACGAAGTCGCGCAGCTGACCGTCAAGGGCTACGTTCGGGCAGCGAGAGGTAGCGGGAACTGATCGGCTTCTGCAGCTGCGCCAAACCGGGAGACAGGGCCGGGGCAGCGGTGGTGGCGGGTGAAGTGAAGGTTGTCACTGCCTGTTTGTAGTCGAGGCCCCGCCCGTCAGGGTAAAAACGTTTGCCATTGGATCCGCGAACACCCTTGTCCCAGTCCTGCGCGGTCCGTAGATGAATCCCGACGGCCAACGCCGCTTCGCGCTGTGTCCGCCCGGAGGTGCGGAGCAGCCCGAACTCCGCGCGTCGGTCCATTCCGGGCTGCTTGGGCTTGAACTGGATCTTGTCTGTCTCCCGGTACCGGAGCCGCGCGGAGCTTTCCTTCTCTGTTGAATTCCTCGTTAAAGACGACACGGTCGTTGCAACTCCCAAAACTCTGGGTGTTGCAACGACCGCTAGAACCCGCCGAAGCGACGGTTCTTTTCTTGTGCCTGGATCAGGCGGACCTTAGACGCTAGGCGTCGCCGCCGGCGTTGCCGGAGGTTCCCGCGTTCACGTTGAGCAGGTCATACTTCTTGATCGCTTCAGCGGGCGCGCCCGCGTCGACTTCGCCGCGGCGGGCGAGCATTTCCAGGGTGCGGACCACCATGGAGTGCGAATCGATCTTGAAGTACCGCCGGGCCGCTGCCCGGGTGTCGGCGAACCCGAAGTCATCCGCGCCCAGGGTCGCGAACTCGTTGGGAACAAACTGCCGGATCTGGTCCGGCACGGCCTTCATATAATCCGTGGAAGCAACGATCGGTCCGGTGGCCCCGGCGAGCTGCTTGGTCACGAACGGCACGCGTGGCTCTGCATCCGGGTGCAGGAAGGATTCCTCCTCGGCGGCCAGGCCGTCGCGGCGCAGTTCGTTCCATGACGTCACGGACCACACATCGGCGGAAACCCCCCAGTCCTCGGCAAGGATCTGCTGGGCTTCCAACGCCCACGGCACGGCCACGCCGGAGGCGAGCAGCTGGGCGCGGGGGCCGTCGATCTTGGCCGGAGCCAGCAGGTAGATGCCCTTGATGATCCCTTCCACGTCCAGGTCCTCGGGAGCCTTGGGCTGCCGGATCGGCTCGTTGTAGACCATGATGTTGTAAATCACGTTCGGATCTTCCGAGTCCGGACCGTACATTTCCTCGAGGCCGCGACGCATGATGTGTCCGATCTCGTACCCGTACGCCGGGTCGTAGGTCTTCACCGCCGGGTTGGTGGAGGCCAGGATCGGGGAGTGTCCGTCGGCGTGCTGCAGGCCTTCACCGGTCAGGGTGGTGCGCCCTGCGGTCGCGGAGATCAGGAAGCCGCGGGCCATCTGGTCGGTGGCCGCCCAAATGTAGTCCGCGGTGCGCTGGAATCCGAACATCGAGTAGAACACGTAGACCGGAATCAGCGGTTCCCCGTGCGTGGCGTAGGAGGTTCCGGCAGCGGTGAATGCGGCAACGGACCCGCCCTCGTTGATACCCACATGCACGATCTGGCCCTGCGGGGATTCCTTGTAGGCCAGGACCAGGTCCCGGTCCACGGAGAGGTAGTTTTGTCCCTTGGGGTTGTAGATCTTCGCGGTGGGGAAGAAGGAGTCCATGCCGAAGGTCCGCGCCTCATCGGGGATGATCGGCACAATCCGCTTGCCGAATTCCTTATCCCGCATCAGGTCCTTGAGCAGGCGCACGAAGGCCATGGTGGTGGCCGCCATCTGCTTACCCGAGCCGCGGTTGGCCACTTCGTAGGCCTTCTCATCGGGCAGGTGCAGCGGCGCGTGCTTGACCCGGCGTTCGGGGACGTTACCGCCGAGCTCGCGCCGGCGCTCCAGCATGTACTTGATCTCCGGGGTGTCAGGGCCCGGGTTGTAGTACGGCGGCTGATACGGATCGGCTTCGAGCTGCTCGTCACTGATCGGGATCCGCAGGTGGTCCCGGAAGGCCTTCAGATCCTCCAGGGTCAGCTTCTTCATCTGGTGCGTGGCGTTACGGGCCTCGAAGTGGGTGCCCAGGCCGTAACCCTTGACCGTGTGAGCCAGAATGACGGTGGGCTTGCCCTTGAACTCGGTGGCAGCCTTGTACGCGGCGTAGACCTTGCGGTAGTCGTGGCCGCCGCGCTTGAGCTGCCAGATTTCCTCATCGGTGAGGTTGGCGACCAGTTCCTTGGTCTCGGGGGACTTGCCGAAGAAGTGATCGCGGATAAATCCGCCGTTCTCGGCCTTGTACGTCTGGTAGTCCCCGTCGAGGGTGGAGTTCATGATGTCCACCAGCGCCCCGTTGGGGTCCTTCTCCAGCAGGGAGTCCCACTCCCGGCCCCAGAGGACCTTGATGACGTTCCAGCCGGCACCGCGGAAAAACGCTTCCAGTTCCTGCATGATCTTGCCGTTGCCGCGCACCGGACCGTCCAGGCGCTGCAGGTTGCAGTTCACCACAAACGTGAGGTTATCGAGCTTGTCGTTGGCGGCGAGCTGGAGCAGGCCGCGGGATTCGGGCTCGTCCATTTCCCCGTCACCCAGGAAAGCCCAGACGTGCTGGTCCGAGGTGTCCTTGATGCCGCGGTTCTGCAGGTACCGGTTGGACTGGGCCTGGTAGATCGCGTTCATCGGGCCGATGCCCATGGACACGGTGGGGAATTCCCAGAAGTCCGGCATCGACCGCGGATGCGGGTAGGAGGACAGGGCGTGTCCCTCGCGGGACTTCTCCTGCCGGAACCCGTCCATGTCTTCCTCGGACAGCCGGCCCTCAAGGAAGGCACGCGCGTACATGCCCGGGGAGGCGTGGCCCTGGAAGTAAATCTGGTCTCCGCCGCCGGGATGGTCCTTGCCGCGGAAGAAGTGGTTCATGCCCACTTCATACAGGGTTGCGGCACCGGCGTAGGTGGAAATGTGTCCGCCCACCCCGATGCCCGGGCGCTGGGCGCGGTGGACCATGATCGCCGCGTTCCAGCGCAGCCAGGCACGGTACCGGCGTTCGACTTCCTCATCACCGGGGAACTCGGGTTCCTGATCCACCGGGATGGTGTTCACGTAGTCGGTGGTGGTGACCATGGGCACGCCCACTGACTGCGCACCGGCGCGCTGGAGCAGCGAACGCATAATGTATTGGGCTCTTTCGGTGCCCTGGGAACGGATCAGTTCATCCAGCGACTGCATCCATTCTGCGGTCTCCTCGGGGTCACGGTCCGGGAGCTGGTTGGTCAACCCGCTCAGGATGTCCGTTGTGTCTTCTGCGGCCACGGCAAACCTCTCTCATGTACAGATTGTGTCTGCACCAATTACGTCTGTGGGGATCCGGTTATTCTTCCGGACGATCACGTGGCTGTGCGGATGCTGATTGCCTCCGGAGCCTCTTCTCACCACTCTAGTCCCGACGGCTCAGACTTGCGTAGCCCGTTCGCTTCCGGCTATCAGCAGCCGGCCCCGGTTCAGTCCGAAGGCGCGTGTGCCCTCCGACCTGCAGGTAAGTCCGCGCACGCCGGTACACGGCCCGGTAGCCTTGAAGGTTGCAGGTAAAAGGTGTTGGCTTGTGTCCCAGACACCACATCTCGTCCAAATATGTGATTCCCTTGTATTTATGCAGTCAACCAGGAGGAGTGAAGTGAGCGAGGCCGAAGCCGTCACGGAAAAGAACGTGGTGGGAAGATTGGGTTTCAAAGACCAAGACCTGATTCAGGAATTCGGCTACGACGAGGACGTCGATTTTGACCTCCGCGACGGCCTCGAGGACCTGGTGGGGAGCGAGCTCCTAACGGAAGAGGACCACGACGTCGTAGACGGAGTCATCCTCTGGTGGCGCGCCGACGACGGAGACCTCGTGGATGCGCTCGTGGATTCCATTACTACGCTCGACGACGGCGGAGTCGTCTGGGTTTTGACGCCCAAGTCCGGGCGGGACGGCTACGTTCCTCCCGCTGATATCGAAGAAGCCGCACCCACAGCCGGCCTACACGTCACCACCTCCCCGGCAGTGAGCAGCGACTGGGCTGCCACCCGCCTGGTTGCCCGCCGCAAGAAGTAGCGGGTTTGGAGCGGGAGGCCTCTGCGGCAGCCGCCACGCAGTATCCGGCGCCGGACTTTGAGCTCCCCAATCAATTTGGGGAGCCGGTCCGGCTCGCGGACCTCGCGGGCGCCCCGGCTCTTGTGATCTTTTTTCCCTTCGCGTTTTCGGGCGTGTGTACCGGGGAGCTCGATGAAATCCAGGGTGCACGCGAGGAGTTTCAGCGCGCGGGAGTACGCCTCCTGGCGGTCTCCTGCGACTCCAAATATTCCCTTCGCGCCTACGCACAGGCCCGTGGCTACACGTTCGACCTGCTCGCAGACTTTTGGCCCCACGGCCGGGTGGCGGACGCCTACGGGGCATTCGACAGCGAACTCGGCCGCCCCGTTCGGGCGTCCTTCATTATCGATGAAGCCGGCAGGGTCAGGGCAGAGGTGCGCTCGGGTGCGGGATCACCCCGCCCGCTGCAGGCCTACCGCGATGCGTTGAAGGAGCTGGCTTCCGAATGACCAACACATCCCCGCAGTCTGCCGGGCCGGAACAGCCGGGAGCATCCCGGCCCGGTCTGGGACTCACCGGATTTGTCCGGTCGGATCCAGTTCCCTCGGCACCGCCGCCCACGCCTGCCGAGGAGCAGCAGCTGCGCCGGTCCGTTGAGCTGCTGGCCCGCCGCCGGCTCGCCGTCCTGACCGGAGCCGGCATGAGTACCGACTCCGGGATACCCGACTACCGCGGTCCGGAAGCGCCGCCGCGGAATCCCATGACATACCAGGAGTTCGTGGGAGACCCTGACCTGCGGCGACGCTACTGGGCGAGGAACCATGTGGGCTGGCACCACCTGCGTCAGGCGGCACCCAATGCCGGCCACGCCGCCGTCGCCCGTTTGGAGCGCAGGGGGTTGACCACCGGTCTGATCACGCAGAATGTGGACCGGCTGCACACCGACGCCGGCAGTGCGCTGGTCGTGGACCTGCACGGACGCTTTGACCGCGTGCTGTGCCTGCAATGCCGAACACGCTTTTCCCGAGAGACAATTTCCCGGCTGCTGGAAGACCTCAATCCCGGTTTCCTGGAACGCACCCGGCTCGACGGCGATATTGCCCCCGATGCCGACGCAGATGTGGCGGACACCGAAGACTTTGTCGTTGCCGACTGTCCGGTATGCGGCGGAATGCTCAAACCGGATTTCGTCTATTTTGGCGAGAACGTGCCCCGGGACCGCGTAGCTGCCGCTTTTGCCATGCTCAACGCCGCCGACGCGCTTCTGGTGGCAGGATCCTCGCTGACAGTGATGAGCGGGCTGCGGTTCGTCAAGCACGCACACAAGACGGGTAAACCGGTGGTCATCATCAACCGGGGGCCCACCCGCGGGGACGAACTGGCGGACCTGAAAATAGATGCAGGAGTGGCGACGGCGCTTGAATACCTTGCGGCCGAGCTTCCGGATTTGCCGCACACCTTCGGCGCCCAAATAGCGGGGAACAGGGCTAATTAGGCAATATGCCCAAACGTCCGGTAAAGTAATTCCTCGTGATGCGGCGCTGATCAGGGAAACCTGAAAGGCATAACGGTCACAAAGGGTCTTTAGCTCAGCTGGTAGAGCGCCACGTTTACACCGTGGATGTCATCGGTTCGATCCCGGTAGGACCCACCAAAGAGGTGTAACACGAAGCCCCGCTGTCCGATTCCGGACGGCGGGGCTTTGTGCTGTTCGGAGTGCTTAGCTCAGGGCATCTTCCAGCCGGTCCCGCGTAGGCAGGGTGCCCGGCGCCAGATAGGCATCGAGGCTGTCGTCCATCGCCTGAATCCAGGGAGTGTGATGCTGCTCGGCCATGGTGCCGGTGATCACTGAACGGTGCACGCCGTCACGGTAGCCCATGATGTCCCGCTCCTTGTCCCGCATCCACGCCTTGAACAGCTCCGAGACGGCGTCCAGGTCAAAGTCGGGGTAGTCGGTGCGGGCCATGAGATCGCGGACATAGGCACTTTGGAAATCGGCGCCGTCGTCGTGCGTAACCAGAGCATCCTGCGCCGCGAGCCAGCCGGCAATGTCCCCGGCACGCAGCTCTGCGGCCGGCACCTCGATACGGCCCAAGATAACGTCGCGGGCGTACCAGGCCTGCGCGTCGAACATGTTGAACGTGTAGTACTGGTCCTGCATGCCCAGGTAGATCAGGTTCGGATTGTCCTGCCAGAGAACGCCCTTGTAGAGGTTCCCCGGATACAGGACGTTGGCACAGACCAGGGAGAGTTCCGAGGGCAGGAACGGAAACGTGTGGCGGTATCCGGTGCAGAGCACCACGGCGTCCACCTCCTTGCTGGAGCCGTCCAGGAAGTGCGCGGTGCTGCCGTCGAAGCTGGTGACCAGCGGACGTTCCTCGATCCCCGCCGGCCAGTCGTAGCCCAGCTTGTGGCTGCGGTAGCTGATGGTGACGGAAGCTGCGCCCATCTTGTGGGCCTGTGAGCCGATGTCCTCGGCCGAGTAGCTGCTGCCGATCATGAGCACGCTGCGGCCGGCGAAGCGCTCTGCGCCGCGGAAGTCATGTGCATGCAGGACCTCGCCGGGGAAGGTGTTGATCCCCTCAAATTCCGGGACGACGGGGCTGGAGAAGTGTCCGATAGCGATGACGAGCTTGTCGAAGATATGAGTTTCAGTGCCGCCGGTGATGAGGTCTTCGACCTGCACCGTGAACTCGGTCCGCTCTTCATCCCAGGAAACCCACCGTGCCACGGTGTTGAAGCGGACGTACTTCCGCACGTCGCTCTTTTCAACCCTGCCCTTGATGTAGTCGAAAAGCACCTCGCGCGGAGGATAGGAGGAAATGGGGCGGCCGAAGTGTTCGTCAAAGCTGTAGTCCGCGAATTCCAGGCATTCCTTCGGCCCGTTGGACCACAGGTGGCGGTACATGCTGGAGTGGGCCGGTTCGCCGGCACCGTCCAGACCTGAGCGCCAGCTGTAATTCCACTGGCCGCCCCAGTCCGACTGTTTTTCGAAGCAGACAATGTCCGGAACGTCCGCGCCGAGCGCGCGGGCCGATTCGAAAGCGCGCAGCTGTGCCATGCCGCTGGGCCCGGCTCCGATGATTCCTACCCGTTGTGTCATTTGTCTCCTCAGATCGTGGGCCCCGATGCTGCGGCGAAGAGTTCCGGGTCCGGAAAGGACAGGGATAAGCGGCACGCAGCCGCGCAAACGTCAACAGCGCCGGGACTCCGGCGCAGCTGTGCATCAGAAGGAAGCGGAAGTGCAGCGCCCGGATTCAATCCGTCAGGAGAAAGGGCGGCAAATCATTCCGGTCATTCGGCAGGAACTTGTTAAAATGGTGTTCCGGCATAGTTTGCGTACAGCCGGCCCGGGACCCGATGGGCCAGCCGGCCGTCCTGTAACCGAATCAGGTTCCACAGGTGAAGTCAAAGCCGGCCGTCGGTAGCCAGCCGAAACCGGATACGGCGCGGGGCCCGCGTATTCTGCTGTAGGCCCTTTCATGACATTAGCCGCAGGGCGGCAGCGGCAGCCCTGAATCCGGGCGGCGGGCCGGAGGGTCACCCAGTTCCCTAACAGCGTTACCTGCTAATGCTGAACTAGCGGCAACAGATGTTCGGGGAGCCGGGCAGCAGCCGGGGCACCGGCGCCGAATCGATACCAAGCCAGCACCGGCAGCAGAGAAGGAACAGGGGGTGCAGACATGCATAAGGCCTTTAAACGCCCATTCTTACGGCACACGCTGGCGGCAGGCGCAGCGCTGCTGCTTCCGCTCGCGGCAGGGTGCACGGCACCGCCGGCCGCGGACAGTGTTCCCACCACCATCGAAGCTCCCTCGGAAGCCGCTGGGCCCGATTCCCTGCCGGCACCGGAATCCGACCTGCTCAACGCCGCCATGAACGAGTACTCGGACACCGTAGATGCTGACTTTTCCGCCGCCGTGTACGAGCGCACTACGGGCCGCGTCTGGTACTACAACGCCGAGGGCAGCTATCTTGAGGCCAGCCTGGTCAAGGTTCCCATCCTGCTGACACTGCTGCGCCAAGCATCGGACGAGGAACGGGGGCTGACCCTTGAAGAGGAATACCTTGCGGTCATGATGATCGAATACAGCGACAACGACGCCACCACGGCGCTCTATGAAGCTGTGGGGGGAGCCCCGGAACTCGCCCGGACCTATGAACTGCTCGGCGTCACCGAGACCGACGCCACGGAAATCTGGGGGGCCAATGACACCGACGTCGAGGACCAGCTTGAGATAGCCCGTGCGGTCCTGGAGGGAGTGGACTGGATCAACGCCGATCTGCAGGCCTTCGCCGTGGAGCTCATGGAGAACGTGGAATCCGGCCAAAGCTGGGGGATCAGCGCAGGGGTCTCCGAGCTCGGAGCGGAGATTGCGTTGAAAAACGGCTGGCTGCAGGATGATGACTTCTCCTGGAACGTCGGCAGCATGGGCTTTGTCCGCGCCGACGGCGCCGAGTATGCCGTGGTGGTGCTGACCTCCGGCACCGAGACGATGGAAGACGGTGTGTCCGTGGTGGAGCAGGTGGCCGGGATCATCAACTCCTTCGAGGCCACCGGCACGCCCGGCACCGGAGACACAGAGACTCCCATGTGGCGGGCAGAGCGCTCGGAAGCATAGGCTGAAGGGTAAAGACGGCGGGTGAGCGCCGATCGCCGTGCCCCATGGCTGGGGCACCCGAAGAATTCTGGAGAGAACTTGAGCGCACAAATTGGTGTTACCGGCCTGGCCGTCATGGGAGCAAACCTGGCCCGAAACCTGGCCCGGAACGGCTACACCGTAGCCCTTCACAACCGGTCCATCGAAAAGACGGACGCGCTGTTGTCCGCGCACGGCGATGAAGGGGACTTCATCCGCACCGAGTCCCTGCAGGAACTTGTTGACTCCCTGGAGAAGCCCCGCCGAGTCCTGATCATGGTCAAGGCCGGCGCTCCGGTGGACTCTGTCATCGACCAGCTCGTGCCGCTGCTGGAAGCCGGCGACATTGTGATCGACGCCGGCAACTCGCACTACGAGGACACCCGCCGCCGCGAGGCCGCCCTGGCGGAAAAGGACCTGCACTTTGTGGGCGTCGGGGTATCCGGCGGCGAGGAAGGCGCCCTGCTGGGGCCGTCCATCATGCCCGGCGGCTCACGCGAATCCTACGACTCCCTGGGTCCCATGCTGGAGAAGATTGCCGCAAAGTACGACGGCGAGCCCTGCTGCAGCTGGATTGGCACCGACGGTGCCGGCCACTTTGTGAAGATGGTTCACAACGGGATCGAATACGCGGACATGCAGGTCATCGGCGAGGCCTACGACCTGCTGCGTTCGGCTGCGGGCATTGAGCCGGCCGAACAGGCCAAGATCTTCACGGAATGGAACACCGGACAGCTCAGTTCGTTCCTGATTGAAATCACTGCCGAAGTCCTGGCACACACGGACCCGAAGACCGGAAAGCCGTTTGTCGACGTCGTTGTGGATTCTGCCGGGCAGAAGGGCACCGGACGCTGGACGGTGGTCTCCGGCCTGGACCTGGGCTCGCCCGTCTCCGCCATCGCCGAGTCCGTCTTTGCCCGCGCGCTGTCCTCCCAGCGCGGCCAGCGCGCTGAAGCGCAGGAGATCCTTGCCGGCGGTGAAGCCACCGTGGAGCTGCCGGAGACCTTCGTGGAAGATGTCCGCCAGGCTCTGTACGCTTCCAAGCTCGTCAGCTACGCCCAGGGCATCGACATGCTCAACAGCGCCGCCAAAGAATACGGCTGGGACCTGAAGCTGGACCAGATCGCTTCGCTGTGGCGCGCCGGCTGCATCATCCGGGCAGAACTGCTCGATGACATCATGAAGGCCTATGCGGGCGACCAGGCTCCGGCCAACCTGCTGCTGGCTCCGGCCTTCGCCGAGTCCATCGCCGCCGCCCTGCCGGCCTGGCGCCGCGTGGTGTCCGTGGCAGTCCAGTTGGGCATTCCCGTGCCCGTCTTCAGCTCTTCCCTGGCCTACTACGACGGACTGCGCCGCAAGCGCCTGCCCGCCGCGCTGACCCAGGGCCTGCGCGACCTCTTCGGCGCCCACACGTACAACCGCGTGGACACCGAGGGCACCTTCCACACGATGTGGGGCGGGGACCACTCCGAGGTTGAGGCAGTGGACACCCACTAGCACCTGCTGAGCAACACAAAAGGCCGCCGGCACCTCTGGAATCCAAGAGGTGCCGGCGGCCTTTTACGTGCTGAGCTCAGGCGGACATCAAATGTAGATGGCAGGATCGATATATTCGGCCGGGTCCACGGCCGCCTGAGTCTCCTTGACCTGGCGGTGCCGCCAGCGGGCCGGAATCCCCGTGATGATGGAATCGGCCGGAGCATCCTTGACCACCACGGCATTGGCGCCCACGGCGCTGTTCTTTCCGATGGTCACCGGGCCCAGGATCTTCGCGCCCGCACCCACCGTGACACCGTCACAGATGGTGGGGTGGCGCTTGATCCGGGCCAGGGAGCGGCCGCCCAGGGTCACTCCGTGATAAAGCATGACGTCGTTGCCGATCTCCGCGGTCTCACCGATCACCACGCCCATTCCGTGGTCGATGAAGAAGCGACGGCCGATCGTCGCTCCGGGGTGGATCTCGATCCCGGTGGCAAAACGGGTCAGCTGAGAAAGCACCCGGGCCGGGAAACGCAACCCCGGCCGGGCCCACATCCGGTGGGTCAGCCGGTGCATCCAGATAGCGTGCAGCCCCGAATAGACCACAACGTTCTCAAGGGAACCGCGCGCGGCCGGGTCATGGGAGGCAGCGGCATCGAGGTCTTCACGCAGGCGTGCAAAGAAGCTCACAGAGGACTTTCTGATCGGGCGGATCCGGGCGGGACCCGTGGATGGTGCGGGGATCAGCCCCGGATGTCGTCGTAGAGAACGGTGGAGATGTACCGCTCGCCGAAGTCACAGACGATGGCGACAATCAGCTTACCGGCGTTCTCCGGGCGTTTGGCGAGTTCCAGGGCTGCCCAGACGATTGCTCCGGAAGAGATGCCGCCGAGAATACCCTCTTGGGTGCCCAGAGCGCGGGCGGTGGCCACGGAGTCCTCGATCGAGGCGTCGATGACCTCGTCGTAGATCTCCGTGTCCAGTACCTCGGGGACAAAGTTGGCGCCCAGGCCCTGGATCTTGTGCGGACCGGGGGAGCCGCCGTTGAGGATGGCCGAATCCTTGGGCTCGACGGCGACAATCTGCACGCCGGGCTTGCGCTTCTTCAGGACCTGTCCCACGCCTGTAACGGTGCCTCCGGTGCCGACGCCGGCCACGAAGATATCAATCTTGCCGTCGGTGTCTTCCCAGATTTCCTCGGCCGTGGTCAGGCGGTGGATCTCGGGGTTGGCGGCGTTGGCGAACTGCTGGGCCCAGATGGCGTTCTCGGTGGTGGCCACGATTTCCTTGGCCTTGTCCACGGCGCCGCGCATGCCTTCGGAGCCGGGCGTCAGGACAATTTCCGCGCCGTAGGCGCGGAGCATGACACGCCGTTCGGTGGACATGGTCTCGGGCATGGTGAGGATGACCTTGTAGCCGCGGGCTGCGCCCACCATGGCCAGGGCAATGCCCGTGTTGCCGGAGGTGCCCTCGACGATCGTGCCGCCGGGCTTGAGCGCGCCGGCCTTCTCGGCGGCGTCAACGATGGCCACGCCAATACGGTCTTTCACGCTGTTGGCGGGGTTGTAGAACTCCAGCTTGACTGCCACCTCGGCGTCCAGGCCTTCGGTCAGGCGGTTCAACCGCACCAGCGGGGTGCCGCCGACCAGCTGCGTGACGTCGTCGTAAATCCGTGCCATGGTTTGTCCTCTATCCGTTGGAATGTCTGTGAAGAAGTGGGGTGGCCGCGAACTGAGCCGCCGGGAATTACACGCAGCTAGCCCGCTCCAGCTTATCCGTCTGCATCTGGGCAGGTCAGTTGTCAAGCCATTCGGCGTAATATTTCCGCGCCTTGGCGAGCTTGGGATTGATGATCACCTGGCAGTAGCCCTGTTCCGGGTGCTTGGCATAGAAGTCCTGGTGGTACTCCTCCGCCACGTGGAACTGCGGCAGCGGCGAGATTTCCGTCACGATCGGGTTGTCCCAATGTGACTGGGCCCGGTCCCGCGCCTTCTCGAATTCCTCGCGTTCGGTCTCGTTCGTGTAGAACATCGAAGAGCGGTATTGGGTGCCGACGTCGTACCCCTGCCGGTTGAGCGTGGTGGGGTCGTGGGAGATGAAGAACATGTCCAGGATCACTTCGCCCGGAATAATGTCCTCGTCAAAAGTCACGGCAACAACCTCGGCATGCCCGGTGGTGCCGGAACAGACGCTGTCGTAGTCCGGATGCGCGGTGTGCCCGCCGGTGTAACCGGAAACGACTTCGGTGACGCCGCGGGTCTTCTGATAAAGGGCGTCAAGGCACCAAAAGCAGCCTCCGCCAAGTACATAGGTCTTCATACCCTCTATCAATGCATGCGCGGCCGTATTGATTCCCTGCCCCCCGATGGAGTCCCAATCCGCAGGAGCGGTACGGCGCGGCCGAATTGAGCGCGGCAAATCTAGCGGGTACAACTGAAACTATGGATACAGACAAGCCCGCCGAAGGCAGCGAACCGGCGGCACCGGGAACGGACCCGGGGACCCGGGCCGGCGCCACCTCCGTTCCTACCCTCGGCGATGTCCTGCTGGCAGCGGAGGAACTCTGGCCGGAGGCCCTGGCTGAAGGCTGGGACGCCGTCGGCCTGGTGGCCGGACGGCCCTTCCATACGGTCGAGCGGATCCTCTTTGCCGTGGACCCCACCTCAGAGGTCATCGATGAAGCCCTTGAATGGGGTGCGGACCTGCTGCTGACCCATCATCCGCTGTTCCTGAAGCCCGTCCATTCGGTGGCCGGCACGGGCTTCAAAGGTGATGTTGTTCACCGCCTGATCGAGGGCGGCTGCGCCCTGCTGACGGTGCACACCAATGGTGACAGCGCCGTGGGCGGCGTCTCCGATGTGCTGGCCGACGCGTTTGGCCTGGAACAGGTGGAGCCCCTGGTGCCGGCCGAAGACGGCCTGCCCGAGGAAGGCATTGGACGGGTGGGGGAGCTGCCCAAGGCCACCACGCTGGCTGACTTCGCCAAGCTGGTCTTCAGCATCCTGCCGGCGGTGGCCGGCGGCGTCCGCGTGGCGGGGGACCCGCACGGTCTGGTTCGGCGCGTAGCGGTGTGCGGCGGTGCCGGAGACAGCCTTTTTGACGCCGTCCGCCGCCACCAGGCTGACGTTTACGTCACAGCCGACCTGCGCCACCACCCTGCATCCGAGGCCCGTGAATCCGCTGTGAACGGGCGCCCATACCTGATCGATGTCTCCCATTTCGGCAGCGAATGGCTGTGGTTGACTCCCGCAGCCAATGCCCTGGAGAACGTTCTCAACGATCAGGGTTTCAGTGCGGAGATTCGGATCAGCGGCACCAACACTGATCCGTGGGACTTTGTGCTGACGCCCGGGCTGAACTGACCTGCGCCCTTGGCATAGGCTAGGGGGAAGAACCGGGCCAGGTGGTCCGGTCATAGGTGGAGGTTTTTCGGTGGCAAAAGCATCGTCGGCGGAGCAGCTGCGGCTGCTCGATTTGCAGGCTCTGGACAGTACGGTCCGTAAACTCCGGAACCGGGCTCGCAGCGTCAGCGACAACTCGGCCATTGCGGATCTTGCCCTGCAGCGGGCTGCTGCGCAGAGCCGGCTTGTGGCAGCTTCCACCGAGGCCGCCGACATCACGCGTGAGCTGACCCGCGCAGAAGCAGACGTAGCTTCCGTGGCGGCGCGTGTTGACCGCAACCAGCAGCATCTGGACAGCGGCAAGGGAACCTCCAAGGAACTCACCTCGCTGCAGAGCGAAATGGAGTCGCTGAAGCGGCGCCGCTCTGATCTGGAGGATGTGGAGTTGGAGGTCATGGAGCGTCTGGAGGCCGCCAAAGCCGTTGAGGACCAGTCCCGGGAAGCAGTAGCCGCACTTGACGCCGAGATGGCGGGGCTGGAGGAAAAGCGCGACGCCGAACTGGCTGAAATCGAAGCGGAACGCCGCGCCGTTGTTGCCAGCCGCGACGAACTGGCCGCCACCTTTGAGCCCGCTCTGCTTGCCGTCTACGAAAAGACGCTGACCAAGCACGGCATCGGCGCCGCCCGTCTGTTCAACGGCACTTCGGAGGGCTCCGGCATGCAGTTGAGTCCGGGCGACCTGGCCGACATCCGCCGCGCCGCCGAGGACGACATTGTCTTTTGCCCCGATTCCGGCTGCATCCTGGTACGTTCCGATGAGTGGAGCAGCTGAGAAGTGACTCTGTTTGACCCGTCCGACGCCCCCGCCGAATCTTCCGGGAGCGCCGGGACATCCCCGCACGCGCCTCGGCGCACGCTGATTGTGGAGGCCGACGGCGGCTCCCGGGGCAACCCCGGGCACGCCGGGTACGGTGCGCTGGTGCGTGATCCGGACACCGGAATGATTCTGGCTGAAAAAGCGCAGTACATCGGCAAAGCCTCCAACAATGTGGCCGAATACTCCGGCCTGGTGGCGGCGCTGGAAATGGCGCACGAGATAGATCCGGACTGCTGGATCCTCGCCAAGATGGATTCCAAGCTGGTGGTCGAGCAAATGAGCGGCCGCTGGAAGATCAAGCATGAGGACATGCAGAAGCTGGCTGCCAAGGCCCGGGGGATCGTCAACCCGCGCCGGGTCAAGTACCAGTGGATTCCCCGTGAACTGAACAAGGACGCCGACAGGCTGTCCAACGAAGCAATGGACGCCGGCATGGCCGGAGTTCCCTGGGTCCAGAAGGGCGGCGCCGGCGTAACCCGGTCCGCCCCGGCAGCAGCAGAGGCGGAGCAGGCGCCTGCGCCCGCACCGGACCCGGTGCCCGCCGGCCGGCTGCATCACACGGAACTGTGGGTCCGGGACTTTGCCGGTGCAAAAACCTCGCTGGGCTGGCTGCTGGAGCGGCTGGGATACCTGCGCGCGGACAGCTGGAAAACCGGTGCCCGGTGGCAGGGAGCGGACAGCTACATTGTCATTGAAGCCGGTCCGGATGTGCTGGACGCCGCCCATGAGCGGCGGCGGCCGGGCCTGAACCATCTGGCCTTCAGCGCCGGATCGCGGGCCGACGTCGACGTGCTGGCCAGGCGGGCCGCAAGCCACGGATGGACGCTGCTCTTCGCCGACCGCCATCCGCATGCCGGCGGTCCGGAGCATTATGCCGCGTATCTGGAAAACGGTGAGGGCTTCGAGGTGGAGCTGGTGGCCGAAGACTAGCAGCGGCTAGCCGGGCTGCAGTTAGCCGGGCAGAATGATGTTCAGCTGGAATGGCTTGCGAGCGGTGGCCGGAACCAATTCGGCGTGCCATTTTTCCTGCGTGGCGGCGAGCAGCTGCTCGGGAGTCTGCGGCTCGGCACCGGCGCGGCTCAGCAGGTGCCGGGCGAGCTCCCCGCGGGTGTGCTTGGCAAAGTGGGAGACTACGGTGCGTTTGCCGTTGCGCACCTGGAACACGTTCACTGCGGCTGCCCGGGCGGGGTCCGGCGACCACGCAGCGGCATACGTGCTGGACCGGCAGTCCACCACCAGCTGTTCCGCGGCATGCTCAGCCAGGACGGGCGCTAGATGTTCTTTCCAGAACGACGCCAGCTTGCCGGTTTCCGGTAGTTTCGCTGCCATGGACAGGCGGTAGGCCGGAATCGGGTCACTGAATCCCAGGGCACCCCACAGTCCGGAGATGACGACGACGGCGTCGTCGGCCCTGCGCTGCAGGGCGGGGGTCAGCGTGGCGTAGCCCAGGGCGTCATACAGGACTCCGGTGTAGATGCGGTGGGCTTCGGCGCATGGCTGGTCCTGCAGGACGGTGTTGCGGTGGATTTCCGCGGCCAGGGATGGACCGACGCCGAGGACAGTGTGCGCGTCGGCGGCGGCACTCACCTCTGCCAGGGTGGCGAGGACCTGTTTACGGGCATCATTCAGTTCAGGGAAATGCAGCTGGTCGGGGTCAAAGGCCGGGCCGGACGCGGCAGGGGTTTTTCCTTCGGAAGGCGGTAGCAGAATCAACACCAATTAATCCTACGCGAGCTCCTGAGGCCGTCCTACAGGCAGCCTCAGTGGACGGACGAATCCGAACAGCGGGCCGGAGACGGTAACATTGAGGCTGGACGGGTTGGCTAGGCGATCGCGTTGGTTCTTTTTTAAAGAGCCGCCGAGGAAAGTCCGGGCTCCGCAGAGCAGGGTGGTGGGTAACACCCACTCGGGGAAACCCGCAGGCCAGTGCCACAGAAAAGAAACCGCCTTTGGACGGTGATCCGCAGGGAACACCGTCTTTCGGTAAGGGTGAAAAGGTGGTGTAAGAGACCACCAGCGTTCCGGGTGACCGGAACGGCTAGGTAAACCCCACCCGGAGCAAGGCCATACAGGACGCGTTTGAGGGCTGCTCGCCCGATGCGTTCGGGTAGGCCGCTTGAGGGCGCCGGCAACGGCGTTCCTAGATGGATGATTGCCGCCTCCGGCCCGGTAACGGACCGGAGATACAAAACCCGGCTTATCGGCCAGCCCGTCCCTCTTAGTTTTCCTGCGTTCTTGTTCCTCCACCGGATGGTTCCGGCAATAGTGTCAGGAACTCTAACGCTGTTTTTCCGCAGGATTTGCACAATCAGGCTGTCGGCGCCCCTTGGGCAGAGGCCCCGGGGTTAGTCTGTGGCAATGTCCAGGATTACGACAAAACCGCGGCCGCTGGTGCTCCGCAATGCGAATTTCCGCGCATTGTGGATTTCTTCGACGGCCGGAATCTTCGGCACCTCCGTTGCAGCCGTGGCGCTTCCCCTCATTGCGGCCGTGGAGCTGGACGCCTCCGACTTTGCTGTGGCTGCCCTCTCGGGCATGGGGTTTCTGCCCTGGCTGCTGTTCGGCCTGCCGATTGGCGTCCTGGTTGACCGCTTCCGCCGCAAACCCGTGGTGATGATCGCCCTGGTTCTGCGGATCGTCGTATTGATGTCGCTGCCGGTGGCGTTTTGGATGGACCGGCTGACCGTTCTCCAGCTCTTTGTGGTGTCCTTCCTCTCCGGCCTGGCCGCCGTCTTTTCCATGCTGGCCGAATCCGCCCTCGTTCCCCGGGCCGTGAAGCGCGAAGAGCTGATTGAAGGCAACGGCCTGATGACCGGCTCGGCCGCCTCGGCCGACGCTGTGGGGCGGGGCCTGGGCGGCTGGCTGACCGGGGCCTGGGGGGCTTCGAACTCGCTGCTGCTGCAGGTGGGGGCCTCCGTGGCGTCCCTCGTCTCCGTGGCCACTCTGAAGGTGCAGGAAACTCCTGCCGCCCGCCCGGCGGGGAGCCGGATATTCGGCGACATGGTGCAGGGGCTCCGGTACAGCTTCAGCACCGCTCCGCTGCGGGCCATCCTGCTTGTCGGGGCGCTGTGGAACCTGGGCGGGGCCATTGTGGTCTCACTCATGGTCATCCTCGTGGTGCGGACGCTGGGGGAGTCGGGGGCAATGCTCGGGTTCCTGACTGCTTCAACCGCACTGGGCGGCACCCTGGGCGGCCTCACGGTAAAACGGGTCACACAGCGGCTGGGCTCGGGCACCGTGTGGCGTTTCTCGATGCTGCCGGCAGCGGCCGGGTATGCCAGCCTGCTCCTGATGACCCCGGGCTGGGGCATGGTTCCCGGCTTCATCGGATTGTTTCTGGCCGGATATGCCATTTCCATGAACGTGGTGGTCTCCACCAGTTTCCGCCAACGGGTCTGCCCTCCCCAGATGCTGGGACGTCTGGGATCGGCCTCACGAATGGTGACCTGGGGCATGCTGGCCATTGCCGGAGTCATCGCCGGGCTGCTCGTGGACGCGCTGGGTATCCGCGGTGCGATTCTCACCGGCCTGGCCATCGCGTTCCTGGCACCGGCAGTGGCTGCGTTAGGCCCGCTGCGGGGGATCAAAAGCCTGGAAGATCTGGAGCCGGAACCGTCGGAGGAATCCCTCGAGTCCCGCTAGAATCCCCCGTGTGACAAACGTCTCGCTCAACAAACAGGCGTGAGGAGTGTGCCCTAATACACTTAGGGGGACGACCAACCGGCACAAAGCAGTGCCGGCTGAGAAAAGGATGTGTTGATCTTGACCCAGTTCTCCGATGCCTGCCTTGATACCTGGATGGACCGTGAGGCCCTCGCGGAGGCAATGATTCCGCTGATCGGGCGGCTGTACCGGGAAAACAGTGTGGTTACCTCGGTCTATGGACGCCCGCTGGTAAACCGTTCCGTCATCGACATCCTCAAGGCACACCGCTTTGCGCGGCAGATCGATGAAGTTGAATTGCCGGTCTCGGACACATTCCCGCTGCTTCAGGCACTGACCGAACTGGAACTGGGGGCCGCGTCCATCGACCTGGCCAGGCTGAGCCTGAAGTACAAGTCCGAGGGTGCCGGTATGGACCTGGTGGAGTTCCTGCGCGGCGAGTTGGTCGATGTGGTGGGCCGGCACGGCGCTGACGACCGCACAAGCACCGACGTCGTACTCTACGGCTTTGGCCGGATCGGCCGCCTGCTGGCCCGTATCCTCATTGACCATGCCGGCGGCGGCCAGGGGCTGCGGCTGCGTGCCATCGTGGTCCGCAAGGGAGCGGAGAATGACCTGGTGAAGCGGGCGTCCCTGCTGCGCCGCGACTCCGTGCACGGTGCCTTCGACGGAACCATCACCGTGGATGAGGAGAACAACACCATCCTCGCCAACGGCACGCTGATCCAGGTCATCTACTCGAATGATCCGGCCACCGTGGACTACACGGCTTTTGGTATCCGCGACGCAGTAGTGGTGGACAACACCGGACGCTGGCGCGACGAGGAAGGGCTGTCCCAGCATCTGGCTGCCAAGGGTGTCTCGAGGGTACTGCTCACCGCCCCCGGCAAGGGCAGCCTCAAGAACATCGTCCACGGCATCAACCACGAATCGATTACCGATGCGGACCGGATTGTCACGGCGGCTTCCTGTACCACCAACGCCATCACCCCGGTCCTGAAGGTGCTCAATGACAAGTTCGGCATCATCCACGGGCATGTGGAAACGGTGCACTCGTTCACCAATGACCAGAACCTCATCGACAACTTCCATAAGGGGGACCGGCGCGGCCGTTCGGCTGCGCTGAACATGGTCATCACCGAGACCGGCGCCGCCAAGGCCGTGGCGAAGGCGCTGCCGGAACTGGCCGGGAAGCTCAGCGGAAACGCCATCCGCGTGCCCACCCCGGACGTTTCCATGGCCATCCTTAACCTGAACTTCGAGAGCGCGACCACCAAGGAAGAGATCAACACCTTCCTGCGGGAGACGTCGCTGAACTCGGACCTGCACAAGCAGATCGATTACATCGATTCGCCGGAGGTTGTGTCCACCGACTTCGTAGGCTCCAAGCGCGCCGGCATCGTGGACGGGCTGGCCACCATTTCCAACGGGAAGAACGCCGTCCTTTACGTCTGGTACGACAACGAGTTTGGCTACAGCTGCCAGGTCATCCGCGTGCTGGAGGAAATGGCGCATGTGAATCCGCCGGCCTTCCCGCGCGTCCAGGAACTGGCTGCCTCGCTCTAGTCCCGCGAAATAGCAGAAGGTGCACTTCCCGGCTCTGGGAAGCGCACCTTCTGCTATTTCGGCGGTGAGGGAGTTCGGTTTTTCGTGGCCTGTTAGTGGCCGAACGGGTCCGGATCGACGCCGGGCATCCAGGTCAGGCCCGGAACATTCCAGCCGTGAGCCTTGATGACCTTGCGAGCCTTGCGGCTGAACCGGTCATTGAGCTTGTCCACGTACAGCTTGCCGTCCAAATGGTCGTACTCATGCTGCAGGACCCGGGCGAACCAGTCCGTGGCCTCAAATTCCACCGGTGTTCCGTTTTCGTCGGAGCCGGAAACCTTGACCCACTCGGCGCGGTTCACCGGGAAATTCTCCCCGGGCACCGACAGGCACCCCTCTGCGTCGTCCTCCGGGTCCGGTGCCGAGCCTGGAACCTTGGACGTGATGAGCACAGGATTGATGACGACGCCGCGGTCGGGGGCGTCGTCGTCGTTCTGATAGGCGAAGGTGAACAGGCGCAGCCCCACGCCCACCTGGGGAGCAGCCAGCCCCACGCCGTTGGCTACATCCATGGTTTCGTACATGTCGGCCACGAGAGTGCGCAGTTCATCATCGAACTTTTCCACCGGTGCGGCTCGGCGGTGCAGTACGGGTTCGCCGTGGATGACGATGGGACGGACGGTCATTGCTGGTCTTTCTGTTGGACGGGAGGTGCTGCCTGGTTGAGGTGCCCCGGATAACGCGCGGAGGGGCTATGCCGTGATCCGGCGGCCGATGACTTCACGCATGATCTCGGAGGTTCCGCCGAAGATCGTGAGCAGCCGGGCCGCAAGGAAGGCCTGGGCCACCGGGTACTCCATGATGTAGCCGTAGCCGCCGTGCAGCTGCAGGCAGCGATCCGTAATGGACTTGGCCCGCTCGCTGGCCCAGAGCTTTGCTTTAGCCGCGGAGACAGCGTCCAGGCGGCCTTCATTGAACGCACCGATGGCGGAGTCAACATACGCTTCGGTGACCTCGACCTCCGTCTCGATGTCCGCCAGGACAAACCGGCTGTTCTGGAAATCGGCAATGCGCGCACCGAAGGCGTTGCGGTTCTTCGTGTATTCCACAGTGGCTTCGTAGATCTGCCGCGCCACGGCGGAGGAGGCGACGGCGATGGCGAGCCGGCCCTGGGGAAGCTGGCCGGCGGCGTATTCCAGGCCGCGGCCCACTTCGCCCACGAGGTTGCCCTCCGGGATCCGGACGTCGTCGAAGAACAGTTCGGCCGTGTCCGAGGCCTTCAGGCCCATCTTGTCCAGCTGGCCTCCAGTCTTGTAGCCCTCGGTTTTCTCCACCATAAACATGCTGAAGGAATCCTTGGCGCCGCGGCCGGTGCCGCCGTCAGTGCGGGCAAGGACCAGGGAAGCGTCACCGCTGATGCCGTTGCCGATAAACGTCTTCTGGCCGCTGAGCCGCCAGCCGCCGTCGTCGCGCACTGCCTTGGTGCGGATGCCGCGCAGGTCGCTGCCGGCGCCCGGCTCGGTCCAGGCCACGGAGGTGACGGTGTCACCGCTGACCATGCCCGGGAGCCAGCGTTCCTTGAGATCATCGGAGCCGTAGGCGAGCAGATGGGGGAGGACCATATCGTCGTGCAGGTGGAAGGCAAGGCCGACGGCGAGGTGGTTGGCCCGGGCGAACTCCTCGTCCATCACTGCGCGGTAACGGTAGTCGGGCATCCCGGCGCCGCCGAAGTCTTCAGGCACGGCCAGTCCGAGGAGGCCCTGCTCTCCGGCAGCCTTCCAGAGCTGCCGGGGCATCAGGTGTTCGGCGTCCCACTGTGCGTACCCGGGAGCGACCTCGCGGGAGTTGAATTCCCGGGCGAGGTCACGGAACAGCTCATGGTCTTCGTCGAACAGTCTGCGCTCCAAGGCGGCGTCTCCTTATTGATAGGTCACAGTAAGTTCCAGCCGCGGCGCGGGCCGGCTCTCATAAGTCAAACACAAGAAAGGCCGCCCCGATGAACCGGGACGGCCTTTGCGAAACTGGACCTGCCAGCTTCATTGGGGTGAGTAACGGGGGTTGAACCCGCGACCTCCTGGACCACAACCAGGCGCTCTGCCAACTGAGCTATACCCACCATGTGCCTCGGATAACATATTTGCAAAGTCCAGGCGAGTGGTCTTTGCGAACTCATTTATCTGAGGCAGCGGAATCAAGCTTACACGGTTTTTGGGGTGGTCCTGACCAACTGGTGCCCAAGTGTCCCAAATGTGACCGAGCTAACTCTTGAAGCCTTCCGCGATCTTCTTGGCCGTGGCCGAATCGGGACCCGGTGCAGGCACAAAGATGGCCTCACGGTAGTACCGCAGCTCGTTGATGGAGTCCACGATGTCGCCCAGTGCCCGGTGGTTGCCGGTCTTAGCCGGAGCCTGGAAATAGGCGCGCGGGTACCAGCGGCGGGCGAGCTCCTTGATGGTGGAGACGTCGATGATCCGGTAGTGCAGGTAGTCAATGACCTCGGGCATGTCCCGGGCCAGGAACATCTTGTCGGTGCCCACCGAGTTTCCGGCCAGCTGAGCCTTCTTCGGCTCCGGCACCCATTTGGTGATGTAGTCGATGACCTGGGCCTCGGCCTCGGCCATGGTCATTCCGTTGGGCAGTTCATCCAGGAGCTTGGAGGTGGTGTGCATGTTCCGGACAAAATCGCCCATCTGGGCCAGGGCGGCGTCGTCGGGCCGGATGACCACGTCCACCCCGTCTCCCAAGATGTTCAACTCGGAGTCGGTCACCAGAACCGCCACTTCAATGAGGGCGTCGTTCTTGATGTCCAGACCGGTCATTTCACAGTCGATCCACACAATGCGTTCATTAGTTATTGGCACAGCACCAATGTACCGCGCGGCCAATGAATACCGCGCGGCTCATGTTGCCGAGCGGCTCAAGCGGCCGCGGCAGGCCTGGCCGAGCGTGGCGTCAGGCAGCCGGAGCAGGTCAATGGCTGGAATGGCTGCGCTGCCGGCGTTCCGTTGACTCGTCATCTTCAGGGACCGCTGCGGCTTCGGCTGCTGCTTGGTACTGCTGAACCGGCAGCTGGCCGGTCTCGGGCGGACCAAAGGTTCGCGTCCATCGGCTATCGGCAGTCTCTGATGAGGCAGTCTCTGCGGCGGCCGAGGCACTGGGTTTCGAGGTACTGGGAGTCGATGTGCCGGGAGCCGAGGTATTGGGAGCTGTAGTACTGACACCGGGGGAGGTCGCAATGACGGGCTTTTGGGCCGGCGCATCTGCGGGCTTTGTTTTGGACACGGGACGCGGCAGTGCATCTGCCTCGGCCCGGCGCCGTGCTTTCCGGCTGCCGGGTTTTCCCGGTCCGGTGTCGATTCCTTTTGCAACCCGACCGGCGGGGGCCAGCGGCACTGCCGGGTCGGCTGAAGACGACGGCGGCGCGGTGCGGCCACTCGAACGGAGCGAACCTGCGGTCGGTTTACGGGAGAAGACCGAAACCACGGGCATAACCCCCGTGCTGGGATCCGCCGCCCGCATTTGCTTGCGGGTGATCGGTGCTTTTGCTGCGGTCGGGGGAGGAGCGTCGGCTGACATCGCGGCAATCAGGTCCTGCATCGCCGCCTCAGCGTCGGATGTCCCCACCGCCGCCTCAGCCTCAGCCTGCGGTGTGCGGCCGGACCGGCGTTCTTTTGCCGGAGCTGTCTGAACAGCTCCTGCAGGCATGGTCACGGAGGCAGCTGAGAACTTCCAGACTGCGGTGAAGGCGAGCAGGAGCAAAAAGGAGGAAGCCGCCGTGACGGGCCACTCAACGCGTGCCCACGTCATGGCACCGGCCGCGGTGGCAGCCAGGAAGATGCCCCAGAAGAGCAGATCGTGGTTTTTTCGAGGAGTGGGATGAATGGCAGGAAGAATCGGATCCAGCTTCGCGGCATCAGCACCGGCAGGCGCAGTGCCTGCACCCACAGACTCGGCACCCAAAGACTCGGTGCCCGGGCCGTGGTGAGCCGTCCGCTGTGCCCGCCTGGAGGGCCCGCGGGGGCGCAGTCCCGCATCATTGCCTGCTGGCACGGTCGGCGGCACCAGCGCTGCCGACGCGGGTTCCTGTCTGCCCGCAACCTGCTTGTCTTCATTGTCTGCCCGGTGGCGCCCCACAGCCATTACCGCCTTGCCTTAATCCGCCGTGCCTTAAACCGCTGTGCCTTGATGCTTCAACGGTTTTCAGTCTATGTGACGCAATGCTCATCCCTGTGCTCACGGTTCGGCGCGTCCGCGCATCACGCCTTTGTGTACCCGGCGGTGCTAATATCTTGGCTACTGACGGTCCTCGCCGCGGTACGTTCGGTGCCCGCAGTGCGGCGCTGCCGGGCGCATCTTTTTGCTGCCGGTGAGTGCTGCCCAGGAGATCAGGTTTCGCCGTGATCCCGGGCCTGCGCCGCCGCGCCGTTGGGCAACTGTACGAACCAAAGATTGGAACCACGTAGATGACCGCCCAGGTCCCCGCGACCGAGCCTTCGTCTCCGGGCCCGGAGATAGCGAAAGCTCAAAACCCCAATGTCGCGATCATCCAGGGCCTTATCGGTTCCCTGCTGATGCTTGCCGGTTCGCTTGGCGTCGGGTGGCTGTCCCTGGCCTCATACGACCTGCGCCGCAACCCGGTGATCATGTGGCTCCGCTTCGAGCCGGAGGGCTCCGTACTCGCCGTCTTTATGCTGGCCATAGGCGGGATGCTCCTGGTCCGCTCATGGCTGCGGCTGGGGCAGCGCATCACGTCGTGGGGGCCGGAGAGCCGTCCCGTGGTTCTGAAGGCCATCATCGCCTGGGCAGCACCAATGTGTGTGGCGCTGCCGCTCTTCAGTCGCGATGTGTTCGCCTACATCACTCAGGGTTTGGTGATGGTCAGCGGGCTGAATCCCTACAAGGACGGCTATTCGCAGATCTCCAATTACGTACAGATCGGGGCCGACGATCTGTGGGCGCAGAGCCCAACCCCGTACGGTCCCGTCTTTTTGTGGCTTGAAGAACTTGTAGTGCGGGTGACCGGCGGCCAGCCGGAGTATTCCATTCTGATGTTCAGGCTTATCTCGCTTATCGGCGTGGCACTGTGCGTGTACTACGTGCCCAAACTTGCCGAACTGCACAACATCAACCCCAACCGTGCGCTCTGGCTGACCGCGGCAAATCCGCTGTTCCTGACCACTTTCATTGCCAGCGTCCACAACGACGCCCTGATGATCGGGCTGGCCCTGGCCGGGCTGTATCTGGCCGCCACCAAACGTGCGATTCCCGGCATTCTGCTGATCACGCTGTCGGTGGGGATCAAGCCCATCACTCTGATCCTGCTGCCCTTCGTGGGCCTGCTCTGGGCGGGCAAGGGCGCGTCCTGGCCACGCAAGTTCCTCTACTGGTTCTTGACCGCCGGGATTTCATTGGGACTGCTGTGGATCCTGGGCATCTTCAACGGCCTGGGCTTCGGCTGGGTCGGCGCGCTGAGCACACCGGGCAGCGTCTGGATTTGGTATGCACCGGTCGGTTTCCTGGGCATGCTCGTTGCCACCCTGGGCAACGCCCTGGGCCTTCCGGGCTGGACCTTCGCGGACATTGTCCACACGGTTGGCCGGGTGGCGTCCCTGATCATCGTGTTCTGGCAGATGTTCGTGGGCGAGTACAGCCGGCTGGTGCGCCGCCTCGCCTTGGCGTTTGCCGCCATCGTGATGCTCGCTCCCATGATCCAGTCCTGGTACGTGGTGTGGCTGATCCCGCTGTTTGCCGTCACCGGCATCCGCAACGACTGGCAGGTCAAAACGCTGTACCTGGTGGTGTCCTTCTTCATGGTCTACGCGATCAGCGACCAGCTGGACATTTGGCCCTACTTCGACTTCAGCCTCACCGCCGCCCGGCAGATTGCTGCCGTGACGGCGCTGGGCTTCGCGCTCTACCTGATCTTCCTGGATCCCAAGACAAAATCCCTGTTCAGGAAAAAGCTTACGGAGCCGGTTCCGGGCGAACTTCGGATGCGCTGAGTCCGGCACTGCCGCCGGCCTTCGTCAGCCGGACAATCCGTACCAGGGACCAGCCGAAGAGCACCATCAGCAGGACGTTGCGGGCGGTCAACAGCAGGGCGACCAGTACGTTCAGGTCGTTGTAGAGCGCGGCGTAGAAGATCGGGTACACCAGTGTGGTCAGGGGCGCTATTGCCAGCATGAGGATCGCCGGCACCCGCCAGCTGCGGCCTTCCCAGGCGATACCAACGGCAACCACCGCGCCAAGCCACAGCATGAACTGGGGTGAGCCCACCTTGTTGAACACGATGAACGCGGCCACCAGTGCCAGCGATCCGGCGATGAGCAGCTGGCTGGCATCCGCGCCACGGCGCAGCGCCCAGATCAGCAGGACGACGACGGCGAGGGCCGCCACTGCGAGCAGCGGCGTCATCAGTGCGGCCACCGGCTCGCCCAGGGCGCCGCGGACTTCACGGGTGTTGATGAGCTTGTCCTCGTAAATGTAGGCGCCGGAGCCGCCGCCGAGGATGGCCTGCCACAGGCCCGGAGTGGTGAACGGGGCTTCCATCTGCATACCGCGTGCGCCCTGGGCGCCGATGAAGGACAGCAGGTGGCGCACGCCGCCGCCGGCAACGACGATTCCGGCCATCACGGCGGACACCGCGACTCCGGTCAGGACCACGGTCAGACGGCGGCGCGAAGCAACCAGGACCGCAATGATCACAGCGGCTGGCCACACCTTCATCCAGGTGGCGACGGCCAGCAGAGCTGACGCAATGACCGGGCGTTTGGCCAGCAGCAGCAGGCCCATGATCACCAGCGGAGCAGTAAGGCCGTCCACCCGCCCCACTGCCACCGGGCCCAACAGACCCGTGACCACCAGCCACCAGTAGGAGGCAGCGTACCGGGAGGGGGTCCCCGGTTTGCTGATGACAGCCACCGCGGCAGCGTTCAATGCCGTAAAGATTCCGAACCACACCAGCTGATACGCACCCCAGCCAAGGACAGCGGAGAGGAGCATCGGCAAAAGAGCCCCGATCGGATAGACCCAATCCGCGCTGATGCCCTGCCAGACGCCGTCGTTAATGCCCTCGAATGCCCACAGCCGGTAGAGGTTGATGTCGCTGAGGACCCCGCCGGAGGAAATCAGCGAGGACAATGCCGCGAAAAACACCAGATGGACCAGAGTGAAGCAAATCCATAACGATTTCCGGCGCATAAAGCGCTCCTGCAGAGGGGGGTGATTCTGCGACATTCCGGGTGGTTCTCCTTAGGTAATGCAGGTGCAGTGCCCCGTTCAGGCACAGCGATAAGGGTACCGGGGCCCGTCCTGCGGCATGCAATCCGCCGCTGGACACGGGATACTGAAGATATGACCGACGCAACTGAACACGTAATCACTGCAGATTTTGATGTCTCGCAATGGGAACCGACGCCCTATCAGGTGGAAGGAACCAACAGCGAACTCTCCACAGTCCGCGCGGTGAAGATCTTTGAAGGGGACATTGTCGGCACGAGTGTCGCAGACCTGATCATGGCCGGTAACGCAGTTGGCGCAGGCTACGTGTGCTCCGAAGTCTTTGCGGGATCGATCGCCGGGCGGCAGGGCACCATGGTCATCCAGCATTGGGGCGTAGCCGAGGGAACTGCCACCGCCAGTTCCGGCCACATCATTCCCGGTTCGGGGACCGACGGATTGGCCGGCATTGCCGGCAAAGCCATCTTCACTCAGGAGCCAGACGGGCAGCACCGGCTGGAGCTAAGGGTCACGCTGCCCGAAGACGTCTAGCCCACCTGCGGACCATCGGCTGCGGATCAGCTGGCTGCGGATCAGCCGGCTGCCGGCCAGGCCCACCACAGGGCGGCCGTAAACGAAGCGGCGATGACCGCTGCGAAGCCGGTCAGCCAGATCGCCGAAGGCAGGCCGGTCCGCTGGTAGAGGATGAAGGCGTCCGAGCTCTGTAGGGAGCGGCGTCGCCGGGTGTGGACGCTGAGAACGTTCAGCCAGTCCCGGACAGCACCCGCCAGCAAGGCGATGCCAACACCCAGGGTGATGCAGGAGACGGCAAAGGGTGACGCAAACCAGACCAGCAGGACCGAAACACCCGCACAACCAAGCGCAATGACCAGCCCCTGGGCGTTACGGATAAACAACAGTGCCGCCAGCAGGATCAGCGCACCGGAAGACAGGGCAAAACCGGCCCAAC
This sequence comes from Arthrobacter sp. UYP6, assembly GCF_040547315.1. Classification (NCBI taxonomy): domain Bacteria; kingdom Bacillati; phylum Actinomycetota; class Actinomycetes; order Micrococcales; family Micrococcaceae; genus Arthrobacter; species Arthrobacter sp. UYP6. The sequence goes on along the minus strand of NZ_JBEPPM010000005.1, from coordinate 76,753 downwards.
CATTAAAGGCGGCCCAGATCAGGAATGCGCCCACAACAGCCGGCACGGGATAACCCCAGAACCCGGTCCAGGCCGCTGCAAAGCGGCTGCGGCCCATGCTGCGCATCTGGCCCGAATGGTCGAAGCGGAGCTCGATTCCCTTGACGACCTGTCCGGTCATCAGCGCGGCAAAGGCATGCCCGAGTTCGTGGACGAACGTGACAAAGAGGCCGAACCAGCGCCAAATGGGCCGGGGAACGGTGAGCAGAGCCGCAGCAGCCGTGATCAGCAGCAGGACCGGCCAGGCCACCTCCAACGGTGCTGAGCGGATAAAGCCGTCCGCCACCTTCGAAAACCACTCACGGATAAAAACGCCAACAGTCCCTGCATCCACTAAGAAATTCCAGCCCCTGCATCATCGAAAAACCTGTGTGCCACTAAAGATCCAGTTGTCCGCGCAGGATCGAATCCCCGGAGTGGGCGGGGTCGCCGTCGTAGGGCTCATCAGAGATGTCCACCACCGGATACAAGCTCAGGTCCAAGTCATCGGGCAGTACAAAATGCCCTTCGGTGCCGTCCATGGTGCCGAGGCTGACCATGGATGTTGCATCCGGGGCCAGCAGCCAGACCTCCCGGTAGCCCTGGGCTGCAGCGCTGCTGGACGTGACCACAAGTTCGCGCTGGCCGTCCGGAAGCTGGTCCACAACGGCGCTGCCGGTATCGGTGTAGGCGGCCAGCGGGGAAAGCTCCACAGAGGCAATGACGTCGGGACCGGGAACTGCTACGTCCCTGAGTGCCCCCCAGGTGCCTGCCGCAACAACCACGGAGGCGGCTGCGGCGGCTGCCAGCCAGGCCCCGATGCGCCGGCGCCGCCGGGCGGCAGAGAATGATGCCACAGGGGCGGCAGACGGTTCGTGCGCGGACAGCGGGTCCGGCCGTAGGCCCTCATCGAGTTTCAGCTCGCGGTGAATGCTCTCCCACACCGAGGAATCCGGTGCCTGCGGGGTGAGCCCGTATGGTTCGCTGCGGTCCGAAAGGCCGGCGGCGGACTCAAAACCGACGTCGTCGGCTGAATCGCCCGCTAGCCGGGCAGCTGCCACAACCCGCTGGAAGGAACCCAGATCCGCCCGGCACCGCAGGCAGGAATCAAGGTGGGCCAGTTCCTCGGCTGTGGCTTCTTCGCCCAACGCCAGGAGAGTGAGCGCGTCATCGTGCAGGTGCTGCATCACTTACCTCCAATCGTTGCCTCAGATGGACGAGGCTTCGGCGTATATGGCTCTTAACGGTTCCCAACGGCATTTGGAGCCGGTCGGCGATTTGCTGGTGTGTCATGTCTTCGTGGAAGGCCAGCCGAAGGATTGATCCCTGTGGTTCTCCCAGCCGGTCAAGTTCCGCGTCGATGACCATCTTGTCCGCGACGCGGTCGGGGTTGCCGGTTCCGTCGTCGGCGTCCTGGCGCTGCTGCGAAGCGGCACGTTCCCAAACGCTCTCCTCGCGGGTCCGTGAGGTGCCAATGCCCACCGCCACGTTGCGGGTAATGCCGATCAGCCAGGCCAGGAGGCTGGACCGCTCCGGCGCATAACTGCTCCGATACTTCCAGGCCCGGATGAAGACCTCCTGAACAACGTCGTCGGCGGCCGCCGTGTCGGTGAGACGCCGCAGCGCCAGTGAACGAATCAGGGGTGCAAACCGGCGGTACGCTTCGGCAAGGGCAGGTTGGCTGCCGGAGGCAAAGTCGTGGTCTAGGCCTGTGTCCTGCTCCAGGGAACCGGCTGGCATCGGGTGCGGACTCCTGATCTCGGAAAGCCGCTCCGGCGCGGCGCGGCCTGCCGGCCCGCCCAACGGGTCGGCAGTTTTCCCTATGATACCGGTGCCGCTGTCAGGACCACGTTATCTTCGTAGTCGTCCTGGGCCTCAAGCCACTTGCCGCCGCAGGTCACCAGTTTCAGCCGCGGTTCTCCGGTGCGGTCAAAGAACCGGTGGCCGTCCAGGCTTCGCTTCGCGATATTCTCCACTGCCTCGGTTGCGTACCGCTGAATGGAACCGTCCTCCCTGGTCACACTGATGATGGTGCCCGCCGGTACGTTCTTCAGCCCGGCGATCGGCAGCTGCTCGGTGCGGGAGTCCACATGGGCAGCCAGCACGCTGGAGCCTTGCGTGGCCCCCGGCGCCGGACCGTACTGGTACCAGCCGGCCTGATAGTGGTTGTTCGGCAACGTCATGGCCCCGTTGTCCTCCACACCCACCGGGATGACTTCAAGATCGATGCCGGTCCCGTCCACCTGGACCCGAACCGGCTGCGGGATGCTGACCGCGGGTTCGGGTACTGCGGGGCGGATCGCGATGGTTGAAGGCTGGGCTGTGGCAACGGGCGGCGTCGGCGCAGGAATAGGGGAGGTTTGCATAGCCGCTGCGGGTGGAGGGCCGGGCGATGAAGCAGCAGGGTTCTCTCCGCACGCTGTTGCGCCGGCGGAGAGAGTGGCTACCAGGGCTGCTCCGGCCCAGAACCGGCGGCTAAAAGCGGAATGCGCCATGTTGTTGGTCTTCCAATCCATGGTCAGGGGAGGGACGGACAGACGGCCGGAGAAGAACTCCGGCCGCCTGCCACTGTTTCTTGATGACCCCGCCCAGCGACGAGTTGGGGGGCTGCGCTGGGCGGGGGACCTGTGGGTTAGCTCCGGGCTGATGCAGCCTTGCTGCGGCGCGTCACTACAGCCGCGCCAACCAGAAGCATCACTGCGACGCCGGCACCGGCGGCCAGTGCGGCTCCGCTGCCGTCCTGCGCGGACTCAAGGGCCCCGGGGACGGCATTCGGTGCAGACTCCATGCCCTCAATCGTCTGTGTGGCGAGAGCGAGGTTACCGTCGGCCAGCGAACCCCACGCGTAAACAAAGGTGTGGGTGCCTTCGGGCAGCGTCAGATCGGCCGGGCCAATGACGGGATCGGTGGTTCCCGCCGCTGCAACCGAAGCGGAGACTGTTCCGGCGTCCACTGCCAGTGTTTCCTCACCCGGGTTCTCCAGTCCGCTGATGATCGGAGTACCGCCGGCCAGGACGTCGACGGCGGGCGCAGCGGCCGTGTGCCGCACGGTGAGGTGCGACTTGCCGGGGGCCACCATGGAGAGGTCATTGGTGTAGAAGTTTGCTGTGGGTGCGCCGGCGGCGTCGAGGTTGGCGACGGCCGTGTAATTTCCGCCCGCGGCCAGGTCTACCGTGACCGGTCCGATGATTGGAGCTGATGCGTCCGCGGCGTCCGGAGCCGTGATGGCCAACTCGTAGCTGCCCGCGGGCAGATCCAGAGGTCCGGCGAGTGTCCCGGGGGTGAAATCATCCAAGGTCAGCGCACCGTTGACATACACGTCAACGGTGGTGTCGGGTACCGCGTGCAGGACGGAAAGCTGGGCGGTGTCCGCAGCTGCGGCAGGGGTCATGAAACCCACTGCAGCAGTCAAACCTGCTGCTGCTGCGAGGGCGGTGACGGTCTTACGCATGATGTCTCCTTGATGGTCGCTTCTCCGCCGGCCAGCGAAGATGTTGTGTTGCTTACACCTCCTTTACCTGCGTGGGGTCGGGTTTGGATGCAGTTTGGAAGAATCTTTTTTTGGGCGGTCCGCACCCAGCGGTCCAGGCCGCCGGCAACCACGTCCATGAACCCGGGCAGCTGCGTAGTATTATCGACTGGTTGCCTCCGTAGCTCAGGGGATAGAGCAGGAGCCTTCTAATCTCTTGGTCGCAGGTTCGAATCCTGCCGGGGGCACAACAAGGTGATGCCGATACGGCCGCCGCGAAACGACTCGAGTATTCCTCGATGAGCCGCGGCAGCTGTTTCGGCATCACCTTTTTAATTGGTGCTTCTTCCTCTCCCCGGGAACTCTGTCCCGGTCTCCCTGCTGGAGCAGCGGCCGGCTGAGTCCTCCACAGGCAGACTATTCCTACCAATGATCCACAAACGGGTGCCGTCCCCACCTGCCCTGGGCGGAGCGGAGCCAGACTTGCCTGTGCCGGGAAAAACCGGAACCCTCCACAGACAGGCAGGAAGCAGCATGAGCGACACCATCACAGTCCGGGGATACGTTGCCACGGAGGTGCGAAGCACCACCGCAGAGAGCGGACTGGCCATTGCCGGGTTCCGCATGTGCACCACCGAACGCCGCTACGACCGGGACACCGGCACCTGGGTCGACGGGCAGACCAATTGGTTTTCCGTGTCCCTCTTCCGCCAGCTGGCCAGTAACGCTGTCTTCAGCGTTCATAAAGGGGACCGGGTTATCGTGACCGGCCGGCTCAAAGTCCGCCAGTGGGTTAACGATGACGGACGAAGCGGGACATCCGTGGACATCGACGCGGAAAGCGTCGGACACGACCTCATGTGGGGCACCGCCAATTATCGGCGTAACGTCCAAGACCGTGCCGGTGCCGGCAACGGTGAGGAAACCGGGAGCGCGGGTGAGGGAGCTGATACCGACGACCTTCCGGCAGACCTGGATCTGGAAACCGGTGAACTGGCCGGGACTGATGCCGGGGCCGGGGAAACCGGTGACAGCGTTGCGGCGGGTGAAGGGGAGGGCCCCGATGATCCGTTCGTGCTGCCGGAGGCGCCAGGTCCGGCGGCAACGGGGCGCGGGCGTGGCAGAATGGGCGGATGATTCACGCTCGCCGCAGCAGCAGGCTCTCCGGAGCTGCCCTTTCCGTCCTGATCATCGGTTCTGTTGGCGTGCTCGCTCCTGCCGCCGTCCCGGCATCGCCCTCTGCTGGAACCCGGCCGGCAGCGGAGGTCCGGCCCGAAGCCGCCGCGCAGCCGGCGGCGGCAGGTACCATCCTTCCGGCCGTAGCGGACAGGACCGCGGAGAGCCTGACGGATGCTTTGGAAGCACTCGCTGCCAAGACACCCAGTCCCGATCGGCCCATGATGCTGGAAGCATTTTCCGCAGCAGGTTTCGCAGCTGAATCAGTGGAAGTGTCCTTGGACGTTACGCCCACCGGCCTGGCCGTTGATTCCATTCGCGGAGCGGTGACCGAGGACGGCTCATGCCTGTTCGGAGAAGTGCGGGAGGGCAACGTCTCGGTCAGCATCCTGCCGGTGCTGGCGAGCGGATACTGCTTCGTGGGAGACCAGCGGTAGTTTTACGCGGACCCTCCCTGAGTCAGCCGGTCCTGCCCGCGGAGGAAGGTCGAGGCCCGTTTTTGCAGGTCATTGCGTGAATCGAGGTCGGCGGCCAAATGGCACTTATCGCCGTTGACCCACTAGCCTTGAACGTATGGCGGAATTTATCTACACGATGACCAAGGCTCGCAAGGCCGTTGGCGACAAAGTTATCCTCGACGACGTAAGCATGTCCTTCTTCCCCGGTGCCAAGATCGGCGTGGTGGGTCCCAACGGTGCGGGTAAGTCCACCATCCTCAAAATCATGGCCGGACTCGACACCCCTTCCAACGGGGAGGCCCGGCTGAGCGCCGGCTACTCCGTGGGTATCCTGCTCCAGGAACCACCGCTGAATGAGGAAAAGACCGTACTCGGCAACGTCCAGGAGGGCGTTGGCGAGATCTATGCCAAGATTCAGCGATTCAACGAAATTTCCGAGGCGATGTCGGAACCCGATGCGGACTTCGACAGCCTGCTGGACGAAATGGGCAAGCTGCAGGAAGCCATTGATGCTGCCGATGCATGGGACATTGATTCCCAGCTCGAACAGGCCATGGATGCCCTGCGGTGCCCGCCGGCCGATGCCGACGTCACTCTGCTTTCCGGCGGTGAGCGGCGCCGCGTTGCGCTGTGTAAGCTGCTGCTGCAGAAGCCTGATCTGCTGCTCCTCGATGAGCCCACCAACCACTTGGACGCCGAGAGCGTGCTCTGGCTTGAGCAGCACCTCTCTGCCTACCACGGCGCCGTCCTGGCCGTAACCCACGACCGGTACTTCCTGGACCACGTGGCCCAGTGGATCGCCGAAGTGGACCGCGGACACCTTTACCCGTATGAGGGCAACTACTCCACATACCTGGAAAAGAAGCGTGCCCGCCTGGAAGTCCAGGGCAAAAAAGACCAGAAGCTGGCCAAGCGCCTCACCGAGGAACTGGACTGGGTCCGCTCCAACGCCAAGGGACGCCAGACCAAGTCCAAGGCCCGTCTGGCCCGCTACGAGGAAATGGCTGCTGAAGCTGACCGCACCCGCAAGCTGGACTTCGAAGAAATCCAAATCCCGCCGGGCCCGCGCCTGGGCTCGCTGGTGCTGGAAGCCAAAAACCTGCAGAAGGGCTTCGGTGACCGTCAGCTCATCGACGGACTGTCCTTTTCACTGCCGCGCAACGGCATCGTCGGAGTCATCGGCCCCAACGGTGTGGGTAAGTCCACCCTGTTCAAGACCATTGTTGGCCTGGAAGAGCTGGACGGCGGTGAGCTGAAGATCGGTGACTCCGTCAAGATCTCCTACGTGGATCAGTCCCGCGGAGGCATCGATCCGGAGAAGAGCCTCTGGGAGGTCGTTTCCGAAGGCCACGACTGGATTCAGGTTGGCCAGGTGGAAATGCCGTCCCGTGCCTACGTCTCCGCATTCGGCTTCAAGGGCCCGGACCAGCAGAAGAAGGCCGGTGTGCTTTCCGGTGGTGAGCGCAACCGCCTGAATCTGGCGATGACTCTGAAGCAGGGCGGAAACCTGCTCCTGCTCGATGAGCCCACTAACGACCTGGATGTGGAAACACTGTCCAGCCTGGAGAACGCCCTGCTGGAATTCCCCGGCTGCGCTGTGGTGGTATCGCACGACCGGTGGTTCCTGGACCGCGTCTCGACCCACATTCTGGCTTATGAAGGCACTGAGGAGAACCCGGCGAACTGGTACTGGTTCGAGGGTAACTTCGAGGCCTACGAGCAGAACAAGATTGAGCGCCTGGGCCCGGATGCAGCCAAGCCGCACCGCGTAACCCACCGTCGCCTCACCCGCGACTAGGAGAACCGAAAGAACCCGCCCCGTTTTTGCACGGGGCGGGTTTTTTTTGCTCTGTGGGCCGAAGCGGTTGTTACGGCTTTTCCGGAATGCGGAGCATGCCTTCCTGGGCCACGGTGGCCACCAGCTCGCCGGCGCGGTTGAAGATCCTCCCGCTGGCCAGGCCCCGGGCGCCGGAGGCACTGGGTGACTCCTGCACATACAGCAGCCATTCGTCCACGCGCAGCGGGCGGTGCCACCACATGGCATGGTCCAGGCTGGCCACGGACATGCCGCGCGTCGCCCAAGCCAGGCCGTGGCGGCGCAGGACGGACTCCAGCAGCGTGTAGTCGCTGGCGTACGCCAGGGCTGCCCGATGCAGGTTCTGGTCATCGGGCATGGGGCCGAAGGTCTTCATCCACACGGCGTTCCGGGCAACTTTTTCGGGGCCGGCCTCAAAGTACACGGGCTTTTCCACATGCCGGATGTCCATGGGCCGCTGGTGGGACCAGGCTTTCGCCACGGGATGGTCGATCCCCTTGAGCAGTTCCGCAGTGGTGGGCAGGGAGTCCGGTTCCGGAATTCCCGCCGGCATTTCCACCTGGTGGTCCAGGCCTTCGCCGGGCTCCTGGAACGAGGAAATCATGGAAAGGATGGGTGCACCGTTTTGGTAGGCATGCGTGCGGCGGGCCGAAAAGGACCGGCCGTCCCGCAGGCGCTGGACACCGAAGGTGATGGGAATCTCGGTGTCGCCGGGACGCAGGAAGTAGCCGTGCATGGAGTGCATCAGGCGTCCGGGCTCCACGGTCAGCGCGGCGGCTACGAGCGACTGTCCCAGGACCTGCCCGCCGAAGACCCGTTTCCGGGGTTCCTGCTGCGATCCGCCCACAAAGATGTCTTCGTCAGTCTGCGCGCCGTCGGCAGGGCTGAGGTTCAACAGGTTCAGCAGGGAAGCAGTGGGATCGGCGGTGTCAGCCATGGGCGGTTAGTCTCCTCGGTCATGCGGGTGGTGAAGGCCCCGGAAAACGCCAGGGCCCTCTTCGAGATTAGACGTACCCGCCGGTAACGCCCAAGCCGGAGCCGGAATACACGAGTGGCCGCAGGGTTTGAGAGGATGGGTGAATGCCTATCAACCGCTTTCCCCTCCAGCTGCGCTTCGGCGACGAGGACTCCAACGGGCATGTGAACAACGTGCGCTTTGTCCAATTCATGGAAGAGGCGCGGGTGCGCCTGAGCCTGCTGCCGCTGGGAGCCTCTCTGTCTCCTCAGGATCCGGCCGAGACCTTCCGGTCCGTGACCTCCCGGATCGGCATGACGCTGGTGGCACGCCAGGAGATTGAATACCGCGCGCCGCTTGTCTACCGCCAGGAACCTGTCTGGGTGGAAATCTGGGTGACCGGTATCGGGGCTTCCAGCCTCACCTACGGGTTCCGGATTGCGGACGACGACGGCGGCAGGGTCTACGCCTATGCCGAGGCCATGCTGGTCATGGCCGACGCGCAGACCGGCCGGCCGACGCCGTTGACCGAGCTGCAGCAACGGATCCTGGACGGGTGGCGCGGGGAGCCCGTGCCGTTCCGTGGAAGCACAGCCGCCAAAACCGGTTCCGCCGTGTCCGCTCCCGCCGGGGGAACCCGATGACGGCGTCGAACGAATTGATTCTGGCGGATCCGCAGGTCACTGCCGATCTTCGGACCTTCGTGGTCCGTGCCCGGGCAGCCGATGACGGCGCCGTGCGGCTGCAGGCCGTCGGATCCGTGCTTGCCGCCTACGTCTGCGTCCTGCGGCCGCGCGCTCTGGGCGAGGACGTGCCCACGGTGCTGGGGATGCGGACCATGCCGCTCGCCGCGCCGGCGCAGGTTGATACAGCAGTTTCCCTGGCTTCGGTTGCCGACCGCCTGGCCCGGATGGGGGAGACGGATACGGTGCTTCCGGTGCCGCCCGTGACCGTGACCGAAAGCTGGACCGGGGTGGGCGCACCACGCAGCGGATGGGAACGCGGCGCGGATGTTTCCTTCAAGTTGTTGGAACAGGCTGCCCACCGCGGCATCAAGGAGGTGGCGGCGCTGGTTCCTGCCAGCTCCGGGGCGCCGGTGGTCAATACTGCCCGCGGCGCCGTGTGGGGCCGCCGCCTGCCGGACGTCGCTGCGGCCATTCCTGCGGGAGCGGCATTTGCCGCGCTGACCCTGGGGTTCCTCCCGGCCGGCGCGGACGGCCAGGCAGCGGTTTTCCACTGCGGCAGGTGGACGCGCTTGAGTATGCCTCGCGGCCACGTCCTGATCCGCTCGGCGTCAGTGTTGGGCTGACACCGCCGGGCTGACGCTGCCGGGCTGAGCCCGGCGGAGGGCTAACCGCCGTCGGGCTAGGCGGAATTGACCATTGAGTGTGCCGCGCGCTCCAGATAATCCCAGAGCGTCGCTTCATGCAGCGGCGAAAGCTCCAGGGAGTCCACGGCGTCGCGCATGTGCCTCAGCCAGGCATCGCGGGCGGAGGGAGTGACGGCGAAGGGCATGTGCCGCATCCGCAGCCGAGGATGTCCGCGCTGCTCAGAGTAGGTCCGCGGACCACCCCAGTACTGCTCAAGGAACCCCTGCAGGCGCTCCTTTGCTGCTGTCAGGTCCTCCTCGGGGTACATGGGCCGCATCAGCGGGTCCTCGGCGACCCCGGCGTAAAAGACATCCACCAGTTTCACGAAGGTCTCATGCCCGCCCACGGCCTCGTAGAAGTTCTCCGTGTAGGCCGGCTGCGTGAACGCCGGTGAGACGGACAGCGGCATGGAGGGCCGGTTTTCTGACGGTGTGCTCATGAGAGCTCTCCCTTGGTGGAAGCCGCGGCGGCACCCTGGTGCTCCTCGGCAGCTGGTTCCGGCTCGCGGTAGTCGCCCTGGGAACGGTTGCCCACCTTGGCCAGCTCGCCGTTGCGGATGTACCAGATCACGCCGCGGTCATCGACAACCCGGGTGATGCGGATACCCACCGACTGCACCGTTCCGACGGTGTCTCCCACCTCAATCACGTCACCGATGCCGTACTGGTCCTCGATGGTGATGAAGAACCCGGCCAGGGCGTCGCGGATCAGCTCCCGGGCACCGAAGCCCAGGGTGATGCCAACAATTCCCACACTCGCAATCAGCGGGGCAACGTCGATGCCGACGGCACCAAGGACCATGATGATTACCACAGTCCAGATACACAGGCTTACCGCGCTGCGCAGCAGCGCTCCGATAGTGTCCGCACGCTGGGCGCGGCGCTTCTTGTCCAGGGTGCGCATCACCGGCTGGGCCCATTTCAGCTTCGAGGAGCTGAAGAGGGCATAACCCTTCTGCGCGCGTTGGACAACGCGGTTGATCAGGAACCTCGCTGCGGTCCAAACCAGCAGACCGATCAGGATGATCATGCCGGCTTGGATAAGGCCGGACCAATCGAAGTCGGCAACGGTGAGGGACGAGGTATCAATTTCTGCGGCGGTCAGCAACGGACGGTTACCGTCCCTTTCATCTTGGGGGAGCGAGCTGCCGTGTTGGGAAGCAAGCTGCGGGCACAGACAAGGCTACCGGGATAGGCTCCCAACATGCGCATTCTCATTCTTGGTGGAACCCGGTTTTTGTCCCGTGAAGTTGCCCGGCAGGCGGTGGCCCGCGGCCATGATGTGACGTGCCTTGCCCGCGGCGAGTCCGGGCCGCCCGTGACCGGCGCGGCCTTTGTCACCGCAGATCGGGAGGTGGGCGCCGTCGCCTATGAAGGGCTCGACGGCGGCTGGGACGCAGTGATCGACGTCGCCCGCAAACCGCGGCAGGTCCAGGAGGCGCTGCTGGCGCTGGCAGGGCGCAGCAGTTACTGGTCACTGGTGTCCACGTCCTCGGTGTACGCCTCCAACAACACACCTGGCGAAGACGAGAATGCTGAACTTCTTCCGGCTCTGAAGCCGGTTGACGGGGTGTTCCCAGACCCTGCGGACCATGAATACGGTGAGGCCAAGGTTGCCTGTGAAGAACTGGTATGGGATTTGGGTCCGGGAGACGTGCTGGTGACTCGGCCCGGCCTGATCGCCGGCCCCGAAGATGAAAGTGACCGGTTTGGCTACTGGCCGGCACGGGTGGCGCAGGAACGCAGCCCGGTGTTGATCCCCGATATGGCCGAGACCATGACACAGACCATCGACGTACGTGATCTGGCGCTGTGGCTGGTCACGGGTGCCGAAGATACCCGGACCGGTACTTACAACACCATGGGTCCCTCGGTTCCCTTTGGGGAGCTGTTGACTCTCTCCACTGCCGCCGCGGGCTATCACGGGAGTTTCCGCACCGCGGATCCGCAGTGGCTGCATGAGCAGGGCGTGGCGTACTGGGCAGGGAATGAGTCCCTGCCGCTGTGGATGCCCCAGGGGTATGCGGGCTTCTCCACCCGCTCGAACGCGGCTGCACTGGCGGCCGGGCTGAGCCTGCGGCCTGTGGAACACACCGTCCGCGACGTCCTCGCCGATGAAGAGGACAGGGGACTGCACCGGGAGCGCAAATCAGGGCTCTCGGCTGCCCGGGAAACGGCGCTGCTGGCTGCCCTGGATGAAGCCGAAGGCACGGGGCGCGGGTAGGCGATGGGTAAAGTCCGGGGATCCGCAGGTCAGAGCGCGACGGCGGGTTCGGGCTGATGCAGCACCGGAAAGTTCACGCTGCGGGCGATGAAGCACAGCCGGTTGGCTTCGGCATGTAGTTCCGCCGCTGTAACGGCGGAGTTCCCCGCGGCAACGGTGACCCGGGGGCGGAGCAGGGCGCCGGTAAATTCGCCGCTGCCGTCCCGGTTTAGGTGCAGGGTGCCTTCGGCGTCGTCGGCGTAGGCCACCACCGTAATGCCGTGCTTCACCGCGACGTGCAGGTAGGAGAGCATGTGGCACTGGGAGAGAGCGGTGAGCAGCAGCTGCTCGGGGTTCCACCGGTCCCGGTCGCCGCGGAAGGTGGGATCGGCGGTGCCGGCCAGATCGGGCAGGCCGTCGGCCCGGATGATGTGGTCGCGGCCGTAGCTGCGGTAAGTGTCAGTGCCGCTGCCCCGGTTTCCCGTCCACTCCAGGGAGACGGCGTACCGGTGTTCGGAAAGATCCATGGTTCCAGGCACTTCCTTTTCTGCTGTGGAGTAACGGCGCTGCCCCGCAGGTTCTCCTGTGGGGCAGCGCCGTGTTGGCCGCTTCGGGCGGCCGGGGATGTTACTTGTCCGCCGCCTGGGCCTTCAAGGCACGGACCACGCCGTCGCGGCTTTCCAGAAGGAGCCGGCGCAGAGAGGGAGCCTCGTCGCCCAGGGACTCCAGGAACGCATCTGTGGCGTCCACAGTGGCCTGCGTGGTTAGCCGTGACGGGTAAAGACCGGTCACGATCTGCTGGGCAATTTCGTGGGTCCGGGTATTCCACACCTCGCGCACCGACGTGAAGTACTTCCGGGCATAGGGTTCCAGCAGCGCCGTGTCATGCACGCGGCTGAAACCGACGATCGCCGAACGCTGGGCGGCGTTGGGCATGTCGGTGCGCTGAACGATGGCTTCCCATGCTTTGGCCTTGGCCTCGGCGGTGGGAAGGGCGGCCCGCGCCATGGCCGCGGCAAGCTGGCCGGTTGCCGTAGCGTCCTTTTCCAGCTCTGCGGCGATGTCCGCTTCGCCGAGGCGGCCGCCGGCCACCAGTCCGGTCAGCAGTTCCCAGCGCAGGTCGGCATCGATGTTCAGGCCTTCCAGCGTCCGGTCACCGGAGAGCAGGCCGGCCAAAGTATCCAGGTGCTCACCGGTGACGGCATGCCCGGCGAAGGACTTGACGAACTGGAGCTGGGAGTCGGAACCGGGGGCTGCCGCGGCGGCGAGCTCCCACACACTGTCTGCTGCTGCGGCCGTCATGGCTTCGCGGTCCGCCGGCGCCACGTAGAAGGCGAGCGTGGTGGCAAGCTGGCGCAGCAGCACCTGCACCACCGAGGAGTCCGATTCGGAGCCGATGTTCTGCAGGACCAGTTCCACGTAATTGCGGGCGGGAATCTCGCCGTCGCGCGCTGCGTCCCAGGCCGAAGCCCAGACAAGGGTGCGGGGCAGGGAAGCTGAGATGTCCCGCAGCCGCCGGACAGCGGTGTGCTCGGACTTGGGATCCAGGCGGATCTTGGCATAGGCCAGGTCATCGTCGTTCAGCAGCAGCAGGTCCGGGCGCTGCCGTCCCACCAGCTCGGGAACCTCGGTGCGTTCACCGTCAATGTCCAGCTCCACACGGTGGGTGCGGTGCAGCTTGCCGTCCTCGCCGCCGTCATAGAAGCCAATGGCCAGCCGGTGCGGCCGCAGGGTCGGGTACTCGGCCACGGCACCCTGAAGAACCGCGAACGAGGTGATCGCGCCGTCGTCGTCCACTACCAGTTCAGGGCGCAGCGTGTTCACGCCGGCGGTCTCCAGCCACAGCTCGGACCATTCCTTCAAATCCCGGCCGCTGGCTGCTTCCAGCTCGGAGAGCAGATCCTTCAGCTCGGTGTTGCCCCAGGCATGCTTGCCGAAGTACTCACGCACACCGGCCATGAACTGGTCCTGGCCCACCCAGGCGACCAGCTGCTTGAGCACGGAGGCGCCCTTGGCATAGGTGATGCCGTCAAAATTCACCTGCACGTCTTCGAGGTCACGGATCTCGGCAACAATCGGGTGCGTGGTGGGCAGCTGGTCCTGGCGGTAGGCCCAGGCCTTCTCCATGGACGCGAACGTGGTCCAGGACTGCTTGAATTCGGTGGCGTCCGCTGCGGCCAGGGTGGACATGAATTCGGCGAAGGATTCATTCAGCCACAGGTCATTCCACCAGCGCATGGTGACCAGGTCGCCAAACCACATGTGCGCCAGCTCGTGCAGAATGGTGACGGCGCGGCGCTCCACGGTGGCCTCCGGCACGCGGGAGCGGAAAACGTAGCTTTCCAGGAACGTCACGGCCCCGGCGTTTTCCATGGCCCCGGCGTTGAATTCCGGCACGAAAAGCTGGTCATACTTTTCGAACGGGTACGGCGTCCCGAACTGCTGTTCGTAGAACTCGAAGCCCTGCCGGGTCAGCGTGAACACGTTTTCTGCGTCCAGGTGCTGCATCAGCGACTTGCGGGCAAACACGCCCAGCGGAATCACGCGTCCGTCGGAGCTGGTGAGCTCGCTGCGCACCGACTGGTACGGTCCGGCGATGAGTGCAGTGATGTAGGAGGAAATGCGCGGGGTGGGTGCAAAGGACCAGGTGGCGTTCTTGCCGTCTTCTTCCAGTGAACCTGCCGCAACGGGTGCCGGGGTGGGGGAGTTGGAGATGACATCCCAGTGCGACGGCGCCGTGACGGTGAAGCGGAAGGCCGCCTTCAAATCCGGCTGTTCAAAGACGGTGAACATCCGGCGGGAGTCGGGGACCTCAAACTGGGAATAGAGGTATACCTCGTTGTCCACCGGGTCCACAAAACGGTGCAGGCCTTCGCCGGTGTTCATATAGAAGGCATCGGCCTCCACCACGAGCTCATTGGACTCGGCCAGGTTCGGCAGCTGGATGCGGACGCCGTCGGACACCTCGGCGGCGTCCAGATCCACGCCGTTCAGGGTGACGCGGCGGACTGCTGCCGTAACGGCATCGATGAAGGTGGAAGCGCCCTGCCGTGCGGAGAACCGAACCACGGTGGTGCTGCCGAAGACTTCATCCCCGCGGGTGAGGTCAAGGTTCACGTCATAGGAATCGACGCTGATCAGTTCTGCTCGTTCACGGGCTTCTGAGCGCGTGAGATTCATACCTGGCAAGGTGTTGCCTTTCCAATATGCGAAGTGGAGTCCGCCGTCCCATAAAATCGGCCTGGCGGAACTCGGCCTGACGACTTATAACAATTGCAACATTGTCTCACTGGTTGAGGCTCAGGAAAGAAAGGAACTGCAGATTGTTGGGGTAAGTGCCGATTCCGCCGGCTGCCCCGGATCATGACGGCCGCCGATGAGGCCCATTATTTGTGCCAGCGGGGCAACGGCTAGGCTGGAAGCGCAGGATTTCCCCACACATGAAACGGATGGAACATGCGCGTCCACATTGCAACCGACCACGCGGGCATGGAACTCAGTGCCCACCTCCTGGCACACCTTCAGGAGAAGGGTTACGAGATGGTGGATCACGGTCCGCAGGCCTATGACGCCGAAGATGATTACCCGGCGTTCTGTATTGCAGCAGCTGAAGCCGTGGTGATTGACCGCCAGAGCGGCGTCGACGCGCTGGGTATTGTCCTGGGCGGCTCCGGCAACGGCGAACAGATTGCCGCCAACAAGGTCCGCGGCGTCCGCGCTGCGCTCGCCTGGAATCTCTCCACCGCAAAACTGGCCCGTGAGCACAATGATGCGAATGTCATCGCCGTGGGCGGCCGTCAGCACACAGTGGAAGAGGCAACCGAAATCATCGAGGCGTTCCTTACCGAGCCGTACAGCAACGCCGAGCGGCACAACCGCCGCATTGCGCAGATTGCCGAATACGAAACGACCGGTTCAATCTCGGGTTCCTGATGCCTGAAGGGCATTCCATCCACCGGCTTGCCCGGCAGTTCACTTCGGTGTTTGCCGGGCACCGGCTGGAAGTATCCAGCCCGCAGGGGCGCTTCTCCGGCGGTGCCGCGCGTCTGGACGGGCACGTCCTGGTCAGTGCATCCGCGCACGGCAAGCAGCTTTTCCTGGGCTTCGACAATGATCTGTTCCTGCGCATCCACCTTGGCCTGTACGGAGCATTCGATTTTGGCGGCGACTCCAGTTTCCTGGGTGCCTCCAGCATTGGGGCCCCGCGGAAGGTGGGGGAGCGGGAGATAGCGTCCGACGACGACGGCGGCTCCTATGCTGGTCCGCCCCCTCCCCGGGGGGCCGTCCGCGTGCGGCTGGTGTCGGAGCATGGCTGGGCGGACCTCCGCGGACCGACGGCCTGTGAAGTGATGACCGACGCGGAGCGTGCCGCCGTGGTCGCCCGCCTGGGCCCCGATCCGCTGCAGGACGGAGCAGGCGCCGACGGCGCGGAATTTGCAGCACGGCTGCGTAAGCGCGGATCGCCGGTGGGCCTGCTGCTGATGAACCAGGAGGTCCTGGCCGGGGTGGGCAACGTTTACCGTGCCGAAGTCCTTTTCCGGCAGCGGCTCTCACCCTGGCGGCTGGGCCGCGAGGTGCGGGAACAGGAGGCAGCAGTGCTCTGGGCGGACATCGTCTCCGTCATGGCTGACGGCGTTGCCCAGGGCCGAATTATTACCACCGTGCCTGCAGACCGTGACAATGACGCGGCCCCCGTGCCCCGGGAGGAAGCACACTACGTTTATCAACGCACAGGCCTGCCCTGCCGCCGGTGCGGGACGACTATTGCCGGAACTGAGATGGGTGCCCGGAAGCTGTACTGGTGTCCCGTCTGCCAGGAGAAGTAACCCCGGCGCCGGCCGGGGCACCGTTGCATGGTGACTCGCGGCGGGTTTAGCGCCCTCGCGCGTTGGCTGCCTTCGACGGCGGGACAAAAGAAAAGGGTCTTCCACATAAGCGGAAGACCCTTTCGAACCCGGCAAATGCCGGTTATATTTTGCTGAGGGGATGACGGGAATCGAACCCGCGTGATCAGTTTGGAAAACTGAGGCTCTACCATTGAGCTACATCCCCGGCGCCCTAAGGCAGGTTTTACCTTAGCACGGTAAATCAGCGGTTCGGTAATCCCGTCCCGAATCGGCCTCCATGGAGTGCCGGGCCACATCGAATTGTGCACTGGGCGGTTTCTGCCGGTAGGCTGTCAGGTGCACTGACGGGGTGTAGCTCAGCTTGGAAGAGCGCCTGCTTTGGGAGCAGGAAGTCGCAGGTTCAAATCCTGTCACCCCGACTCTGTAGTACACATGGTGCAGACCCAATCCCAGAACCCTCAGGAGAACTACGCTGTGAAGAGCGCTGTAGAAAACCTCACACCCACGCGGGTAAAGCTCGTTGTGGAAGTTCCGTTTGAGGAACTGAAGCCGAGCATCGACGAGGCCTACAAGACCGTCGCCACCCAGGTCCAGGTGCCTGGCTTCCGCAAGGGCAAGGTCCCCAACAGGCTCATCGACCAGCGCGTCGGCCGCGGCTACGTGCTGGAAACAGCCATCAACGACGGCCTTAACGGCTTCTACCAGGAAGCTGTGCAGGAAACGGGCATCCGTCCGCTGAGCCGCCCCGAGGTGGAAATCAGCGAAGTTCCGGACCCGGCCACCGACGAGGGCCAGCTGGTCTTCAACGTTGAGCTGGATATCCGTCCCGAAATCGAGCTTCCGGATTACGCCGGCCTTGAGGTCACCGTTGAGCCGGCTGAAGCCTCCGACGACGACGTCGCCAAGGCCCTGGACGAGCTCCGCGGCCGCTTTGGCACCCTCAAGACTGTTGACCGTCCCGCTGCCGAAGGCGACTTCCTCACCATGGATCTCGTGGCCAAGGTCAACGGCGAAGAGATCGATTCCGCTGCAGACCTGTCTTACCAGGTAGGCGCCGGCACCATGCTTGAGGGCATGGACGAAGCAGTCACCGGCCTGTCCGTTGACGAGTCCGCCACCTTCGAGACCAAGCTCGCCGGCGGCGAGCACGCCGGCGAAGACGCCACCGTCACGGTCACCATCAAGGCTGTCAAGGAGCGCGAGCTTCCTGAGGCCGACGACGACTTCGCTCAGCTGGCGAGCGAATTCGACACCATCGAAGAACTCCGTGAAGACCTGACCAAGCGTGCCGCTGAGTCCAAGCTGATGGAGCAGGGTGTTGAGGCCCGCGACAAGGTCCTGGAGAAGCTGCTGGAAATGATCGAGGTTCCGGTTCCGGAGTCCGTCGTCGAAGAGCAGCTGGAACAGCACTTCAACTCTGAGAACGCACAGTCCCAGGGTAAGGATCACGACACCGAAGAGCACCGCGCAGAAGTTCGCGAGAACACCGCCGCTGCCTTCAAGAACGAGATCATCCTTGACGCTGTCGCTGACAAGGAAGAGATCGGCGTCAGCCAGAACGAGCTCATCGACTACATCGTCTCCGCAGCCGGCCAGTACGGCATGGATCCGAACCAGTTCGCCCAGCTGATTGACCAGAGCGGCCAGGTCCCCATGATGGTTGGCGAAGTCCGCCGCCGCAAGGCACTTGCCAAGGTCCTGGAGCAGGCCAAGGTTACCGACACCGCAGGTGTTGAAATCGACCTGAGCGAATTCGTCCGCCCCGCCGGCGAAGAAGCACCGGTTGAAGAAACCGAAGCGCCCGAGGCCGAGGTTGCCGAAGAAGCCAAGAAGGATGACAAGGCGTAGTCTCCCGCTGGGAGACTGACCGCCTGGTCGGACCTAAATGCGCCGCCTGCCCGCAAGGGCCGGCGGCGCATTTTGCTTAAGCTCCGGGGGTGTGACAGGCACGGCCTACAGCTGTGACGGGCATCGTGCGCCGTCAGCGAACAGTCCGCGAAACGGGAGCAGATCACAGGCGTAACAGGTTAGTGTCCTAGGAGAGATAAACGGCGGGACCAGCTGACGCGGTTAGCGGTTCTGTACCCCGCCAGAGCGAGAGGTCACTCAGAATGGCAATTGCACCCACCACACCCACCATGGCAACGGTCGACCCGGCCAGCCGCGACGACTACATCTACAATCGCCTGCTGCGTGAGCGGATCATCTGGTTGGGCTCGGAAGTCCGCGATGACAACGCCAACGCCATCTGCTCTCAGCTGCTGCTGCTCTCCGCCGAGGACCCTGAAAAGGACATCTTCCTCTACATCAACTCTCCCGGCGGATCGGTGACGGCCGGCATGGCCATTTACGACACCATGCAGTTCATCCCCAACGACGTGGTCACCGTGGCAACGGGCCTGGCCGCCTCCATGGGCCAGTTCCTGCTGTCCTCGGGCACCAAGGGCAAGCGCTACGCCACGCCCCATGCCCGCATCCTCATGCACCAGCCCTCCGGCGGTATCGGCGGCACCGCCTCCGATATTCGGATTCAGGCGGAACTGATCCTTCACATGAAGCAGGTCATGGCGGAACTTACCGCCGAGCAGACCGGACAGACTGTGGAGACCATCCTGAAGGACAATGACCGCGACAAGTGGTTCACTGCCCAGGAAGCACTGGAGTACGGATTCTTCGACAAGATCTCCGCGCACGCCGGCGGCGTCACCGGCGGCGGCGGAACGGATCAGGACAAGGGCGCGGCCCCGGCCGAGGACTAACCCTTCCTCCCTCCCCGCGCACCTTTCTTAGACTTCAGGAGTAAAGCAATGAACATGAATTTTGGAACCGCAGGCGGAACGGCGCCGCAGATGCCGTCCAACCGCTACGTACTGCCGCAGTTCGAAGAGCGCACGCCTTACGGCTTCAAGCGCCAGGACCCGTACACCAAGCTGTTCGAGGACCGCATCATCTTCCTGGGTGTCCAGGTTGACGACGCCTCCGCCGACGACGTCATGGCCCAGCTGCTGGTCCTTGAGTCCAACGACCCGGACCGCGACATCACCCTGTACATCAACTCCCCGGGCGGTTCGTTCACGGCCATGACGGCCATTTACGACACCATGCAGTACATTCGTCCGGAAATCCAGACAGTCTGCCTGGGCCAGGCGGCCAGCGCCGCTGCCGTCCTGCTGGCTGCCGGCACACCGGGCAAGCGCCTGGCGCTGCCGAACGCCCGCGTGCTGATCCACCAGCCCGCCCTCGGCGGCGGCGAGCGTGGACAGGCTTCGGACCTGGAAATCCAGGCAGCTGAAGTGATGCGCATGCGGACCTGGCTGGAGGACACTCTGGCCCTGCACTCCAACCACACGTCCGAAGAAGTGAACCGGGACATCGAGCGTGACAAGATTCTCACGGCCGCCAGCGCTCTCGAATACGGACTGATTGACCAGGTGCTGGACTCCCGCAAGATCAAGACTCCGGCCATCAACCGAATGTAAGTCTCAGGGAGGCCCGCGGCGCGAAATTTCGCACCGCGGGCCTTTCGGTTGCTGTATCACTGTTCCAAGTGTCCTAGAGTGGAACATGGCTTCGGCCTTCGGCTGTCCTGCACGGGACGGATGCCGGCACTGTTTTAAACGATGGACCATCTAAGGGGACTGAACTATGGCTCGCATTGGTGAGAGCACGGATCTGCTCAAGTGCTCTTTCTGCGGAAAGAGCCAGAAGCAGGTCCGCAAGCTCATTGCCGGCCCCGGAGTCTACATTTGCGACGAGTGCATCGACCTCTGCAACGAGATCATCGAAGAGGAACTCTCCGAAGTAGCGGACCTGGGCACGTTTGAGCTGCCCAAGCCGCGCGAGATCTTTGACTCGCTCCAGGAGTACGTCATTGGCCAGGAACCGGCCAAGCGCTCCCTCGCGGTCGCCGTGTACAACCACTACAAGCGCATCCAGGCCGGCCATGCTCCACGCAACACCGGCAACCTGTCCGACGCCGTCATTTCGGACGACGTGGAAATCGGCAAGTCCAACATCCTCCTGATCGGCCCCACCGGCTGCGGCAAGACCTACCTGGCGCAAACCCTGGCCCGGCGCCTGAACGTTCCCTTTGCCGTCGCCGATGCCACCGCACTGACTGAAGCCGGTTATGTGGGCGAGGACGTGGAGAACATCCTGCTCAAGCTCATCCAGGCCGCTGATTACGACGTCAAGAAGGCCGAGCAGGGCATCATTTACATTGACGAGATCGACAAGATCTCGCGCAAAAGCGAAAACCCCTCCATCACCCGTGATGTCTCGGGCGAAGGCGTGCAGCAGGCCCTGCTGAAAATCCTCGAAGGCACAGTTGCCTCGGTTCCCCCGCAGGGCGGCCGCAAGCATCCGCACCAGGAATTCATCCAGATCGACACCACCAATGTCCTCTTCATTGTGGCCGGTGCCTTCGCCGGGCTGGAAGAGATCATCGGTTCCAGGTCCGGACGGAAGGGCATCGGTTTCGGTGCGCCTTTGAATGAGAGCGCCAAGGAAGCAGATTCCTACGCGGACGTCATGCCCGAGGATCTGCTCAAGTTTGGCTTGATCCCCGAGTTCATCGGCCGGCTCCCCGTGATCACCACGGTCTCCAGCCTGGATCGGGAGGCGCTGATCCGGATCCTCACCGAGCCCAAGAACGCGCTCGTCAAGCAGTACCAGCGGATGTTCCAGCTCGACGGCGTTGAACTCACCTTCGAACCCGCAGCCCTGGACGCCGTCGCAGACGCCGCACTGTCCCGCGGCACCGGTGCCCGCGGCCTCCGGGCCATCCTCGAGGAAGTGCTGCTGCCGGTGATGTTTGACCTGCCCAGCCGCGAGGACGTCGCCACGGTGGTCATCACCGAAGACGTGGTCACGAAGAAGGCCGAGCCCACCCTGATCTCGCAGGCCGTGGCAGCCAAGCGCCGGAACAAATCGGCCTGATCCGCGGTTACCCCCAACCAGCAGTACCCTGCACCCGGGGGCCAGAGGGCTGCCCGCGTTTTCCGCTAATCCTGAAGGAGTGTTCCGTGAGCTCACCTGATTCTGCCGCCACAGCTGATTTTTGGTTTGATCCGATCTGTCCGTTTGCCTGGGTCACCTCACGGTGGATGGGTGAGGTGGAAAAGGTCCGGGAGGTCAGCACCTCCTGGCACGTCATGAGCCTGGGCGTCCTGAATGAGGGCCGTGACCTGCCCGAGGACTACCAGGAGCGTATGAAGGCGGCGTTCGGCCCGGTCCGGGTCATCATTGCAGCCTCCGAACGCCACGGCGACGAGTACATCAAGCCGCTCTATGACGCCATGGGGACCCGGATCCATATCGGTGGAAACTCCGACCTGGACGCCGTCATCCGTGAATCCCTGGCCGAGGTGGGGCTGCCGGCTGAGCTGGCCGGATACGCGCACAGCGGGGAATACGACACTCAGCTGCGGGCCTCGCACCAGGAGGGCATTTCCAAGGTGGGCGACGACGTCGGAACCCCGGTGGTGGCCTTCAACGGCACCGCCTTCTTCGGTCCGGTGCTGACGCGGATTCCGCGCGGCGAGGAAGCGGGCAAAATGTTCGACGGCGCCCTCATGCTCGCCGAAAATCCGGCTTTCTTTGAAATCAAGCGCAGCCGAACCGAGAGCCCGCAGTTCGACTAGGACATGTCCCGGCTCAGCCGGTGCCCAGGACGCAGAAAGCCCCGCCGGATTTTTCGATCCGGCGGGGCTTTCGTCTTGCTCAGGCGTTGGACCTACTCAGCTGCGGGTGTCAGCTCAACGTCGGAGACAGCCAGTTCGCCGTCACCGGCGGCCAGGGACAGCTCGCGGACGTTGCCGGCTGCCTTGAGATCAGCCAGCCCTGCCTGCAGCTGCGCCACCTGCGCCTCGGACGCCGTCACCGTGGCTTTAAGGACCTCTGTGCGCTGCTTGACCTTCGCCTCGGATTTGGCCTTGCGGATGCCGCCCAGAGCGGCGGCAACAGTGGCGAGGATGCCGGCGTCGGCCGTTGCCACTGCGGAGGACAGCGCGTCAACGTTCGGCCACGGGGCGCGGTGCACCGAACCGTGGCGCCACCAGCCCCACACCTCTTCAGTGGCGAAGGGCAGGAACGGCGCGAACAGGCGCAGCAACGCATCCAGGGTGGTCGCCAGGGCGGCCAGGACCGAAGCCTGCTCCTCCTCGCCGAACGCTCCGTACGCGCGGTCCTTGATCAGTTCCACATAGTCATCGGTGAAGGACCAGAAGAAGGACTCGGTCAGCTGCAGCGCCTTGGCGTAGTCGTACTTCTCGAACGCCTTGGTGGAAGCGTTGACCACTTCGGCCAGCTGCTTCAGCAGTGCGGAGTCCAGGGCATTGGTGATTACCGAAGTGTCGGCCGTGACCACGTTCTTCTCGGTGGCGCCCAGGTTCAGCACAAACTTGGAGGCGTTGAGCAGCTTGATGGCCAGACGGCGGCCGATCTTCATCTGCGCAATCTCGTAGGCCGTGTCCGCACCCAGCTTGGCGGAGGCCGCCCAGTAGCGCACGGCGTCGGAACCGTAGTCGTCGAGCACGTCGGTGGGAACCACCACGTTGCCCTTGGACTTGGACATCTTTTTGCGGTCCGGATCCAGGATCCAGCCGGAGATGGCCGCGTGCTTCCACGGTGCGGCATGGTTCAGCGCATTGGCGCGCACCACGGAGGAGAACAGCCAGGTGCGGATGATGTCGTGGCCCTGCGGGCGCAGGTCAAACGGGAACACCTTGGCGAAGAGGTCCTCGTCGCGGCTCCAGCCGCCCACAATCTGCGGGGTCAGCGAAGAAGTGGCCCAGGTGTCCAGGACGTCAGCGTCGCCCACAAAACCGCCGGGCGCGTTGCGCTGGGATTCCTCGTAACCCGGGGCCGGTTCGGCCGCCGGATCTACGGGGAGCTGCTCGGAGGCGGGCAGCACAGGGTGGTCATAGTCCGGGTTTCCGGAGGCATCCAACGGATACCAGACAGGCACGGGAACGCCGAAGAAACGCTGGCGGGAGACCAGCCAGTCCCCGTTCAGGCCTTCAATCCAGTTTTCGTAGCGGGACCGCATGAACGAGGGGTGGAAGTCGATTTCCTTGCCTCGGGCGATCAGGGCCGCGCGGCGGTCCTCGTCGCGGCCGCCGTTGCGGATGTACCACTGGCGGCTGGTGACCACCTCGAGGGGCTTGTCGCCCTTTTCGAAGAAGTTGACCGGGTGGGTAATCTTCTTCGGCTCGCCCTCGAGGTCGCCGCTTTCGCGCAGCATCTCCACGACGGCTTCCTTGGCGCTGAAGACGGTCTTCGCAGCCACGGCGGCGTAGTTTTCCTTCGCCTGTTCCGTGGTGATCCACTCCGGGGTGTCAGCCAGCAGGCGGCCGTCACGGCCGACGACGGCACGGGTGGGCAGGTTCAGTTCGCGCCACCAGGTGACGTCGGTCTGATCGCCGAAGGTACAGATCATGGCGATGCCCGAACCCTTGTCCGGCTTAGCCAGCGGGTGCGCGCGAACCTGAACCTCGACGTCGAACAGCGGGGAGGTCACCGTGGTGCCGAACAGGCGCTGGTAGCGCTCGTCGTCGGGGTGTGCCACCAGGGCCACGCAGGCAGGCAGCAGCTCGGGGCGGGTGGTCTCGATGAAGACCTTTTCGCCGTCGGGCGCAGAGAAGCTGATGCGGTGGTAGGCGCCGGTCTGTTCCCGGTCCTCCACCTCGGCCTGGGCGACGGCGGTGCGGAAAGTGACGTCCCACAGCGTGGGGGCCTCCGACATGTAGGCATCGCCGGCCTTGAGATTCTCCAGGAAGGCGCGCTGGCTGACGGCGCGGGAGTTGTCATCGATGGTGCGGTAGGTCCGGGTCCAGTCCACGGACAGGCCCAGGGTGGAGAAGAGGTCCTCGAACACCTTTTCGTCCTCCACCGCCAGCTCTTCGCACAGCTCGATGAAGTTCCGGCGGGAGATGACGTCGAAGTCGCGCTGGTTCTTGGGTGCGGTTGCCGGGGGCCGGTAATCGGGATCGTACGGCTTTGTCGGATCGCAGCGCACACCGTAGTAGTTCTGCACCCGGCGCTCGGTGGGAAGTCCGTTGTCGTCCCAGCCCATCGGGTAGAACACGTTTTTGCCGGTCATCCGCTGGTACCGCGCCATGACATCGGTCTGCGTGTAGGAGAACATATGGCCCACATGCAGCGAGCCGGAGGCCGTGGGCGGGGGAGTGTCGATGGAATAGACGTCCTCGCGGACCGTGTCTTCGTTGAACGCGTACGTTCCCTCGTCGCGCCAGCGGCGGCTCAGAGTTGCTTCCAGCCCCTCAAGGGCGGGCTTGTCGGGGACGGATACGGTCTTGGGTTCATTGTCGGGCGTGTCTGTGCCCGGAAAATTATCAGCCATGGTGCCATTCTTCCATGCGGGAGGTGCGGCGCGGGGAACTGTTGCGCCCGCCGGGCTGCGGTCACCGGGTACGGACCCTGTGCGGTCCGTGCCGCCCGCCGTAGCATCCGGGGTATGGCAAGGCTTCAGGAGAACCCGGGTTCGATCCGCATCCGCCGCATCTATGAAGCGCCCGACGGCGGCTACCGGGTGCTGGTGGACCGGCTGTGGCCGCGCGGGGTTTCCAAGGCCCGGGCTCAACTGGATGAATGGCGCAAGGACCTGGCCCCGAGCACTGACCTGCGCAAATGGTTCGGGCATCGGGAGGACCGTTGGTCCGGATTCCAGGAACGGTATCGGGAGGAGCTTGCTGCCAACCCGGAGGTCCCGGCCTTCTCGCGTGCCTGCGCCTCCCGGGCGGACACCGTGCTGCTCTACGGGGCACGTTCCGAGACGGAAAACGAAGCGGTGGTGCTGCGGGAGTATCTGCTGGGCCTGCTCGGAGCCCGTGCGTGAGCCCGTGCGTGAGCCGGGGCGCGAGCGCGTGCGTCGGCCGGGGGTACTTACCGGGTGGCAACTGGGCACGGGTTCCCACCCTTTGTTGCCTGCTGTTGCTGGTGGGACATCAGGAGTGCCCATCTGCCTCAAAGGGTGGGAACGTGTGCGCGGCCTGGCCCGGCAGCTGCTGTTTTGGGCTTAGCGATTGAGGGCTCGGCGAACAAGTGCCACGAACTGCTCCGGGTGGTACAGCACCATCTCCGCAGTGACCCTCAACGTGTGCCATCCCGCCACCGTGGCTTCATTCCAGCGTGCCCGGTCCCTGCGGTAATGTTCCCGGCTGCTGTGGAACTCGTAGCCGTCAATTTCCAGGATCAGGCGCCCCTGGACCAGAAAGTCAACGCGGCCGACTCCCGGGATCTGCACTTCCCTCTCAATCCCTAACCCAGCTGCGTGGAGATGAAAACGGGCGCAGACTTCCAGCGGTGACGCGGTCCGCGGACTGACGGTGCGGAGGAGCTGCCGAATGTGCCAGTCCTTGGGGCCGGTAAAAGACTGCTCGAGGGCCCGAAGCCCGATGTGGTTCCGGCTGACTGCACACTCGGCCAACAGCAAGGCCTGCAACGGGGGAAGGCAACGGAACGCCGTTGTGATGATCTGCCGCGGCGCCGCTATCAGCCTTTTCGCAGTGCGTGGACCCCTGTGGACTACGGCCAGTGGGAGGTGGTTCTGCCGATCCGCAGCGACGTGAACCCGGCACGGGCCCGGTTGATGCGGCCCGGAGCCAGGTCCATCCGCCAGCGTCCACCAGCCCAGCACCCTCGCCGCCGAGATGCAGGTCAGTGACACACCGTTGACTGCTGCAAAGACAACTTCAGCAGGTGCATCGTGCAGGGCGTAGGTGCCCCGTCCCGGTTGAACGACGATCCTGTCTTTTACCGCCCGCTCGATCTCCGCTCGGTGAAAGCCGTTGGCCGTTAGGGTGCCGTATCGTGCTGCCCCGTGGTGTACCCGCAGGAACACTTCCATATTCTGCATGTCCGCCAGCTTGAGAGTGCTTTGTCCAGCACGGCAGTGGCTACAGGGCTTCTGTTGATTGGCCCGCCCCTTTCAGCGCCGGTGGAGGATCGTTGATCAGGCCAATCCGCCGACCCCGCGCACGCGATCCCACGCTCTGTGACAGATGGATATTGCTGAGGTCCCAGCAGCAACAGGAGATAACGAAGGGTGGGAACGCGTGCGCGGCAAGCCCGGGAGGAGCCGCAACCCGGGAGGAGCGGCAAGCCCGGGAGGAGCCGCAACCCGGACCCGGGACCCGCCACACTGCAACACCGCAACACCGCAACACAGAAGCTGAACCGGCAGGGGAAGTCGCTAGGGTTGTGCCATGACCACCAAACGCGCAGTAGTGACCGGAGCAAGTTCAGGAATTGGAGCGGCGGCCGTTCGGGCCCTGCGGAATTCAGGCTGGGACGTGGTGGCCGTGGCCCGCCGCGGGGAAAAACTCCAGGCGCTCGCCGCGGAGACCGGCGCGCGGGCCATCACAGCAGACGTGACCGACAGCGAGTCAGTGGCCCGGATGGCCGGAGAGGTGCTGGCAACCGGGGGAGTAGACGCCGTGATCAACAATGCCGGCGGAGCCTGGGGTGTGGACTCCGTGGCGACCGGCAAGCTCGGCGACTGGGAAGCCATGTACAACGTGAACGTGCTCGGCGCGCTCCGCGTCACCCAGGCCTTCCTGCCCGCGCTGCGCGCCTCCGGACACGGCTCAGTGCTGATGGTGACCTCCACCGCCGCGCTCGCCTCCTACGAAGGCGGCGCCGGATACTGCGCCGCCAAGTCCGCTGAGCAGGCGCTCGCAGAAACCCTGCGCCTGGAGGAAGCGGAGAACAACGTCCGCGTCATCGAGATCCTGCCCGGCATGGTCAAGACTGAAGAGTTCACCCTGAACCGTCTGGGCAACAACAAGGAAGCCGCGGAAAAGGTCTACGCCGGAGTGGAGAAGCCCCTCACCGCGGAGGACGTTGCGGACGTCATGGCCTATTCCCTGAACCTCCCGCATCACATCAACCTGGATAAGGTAGTGCTGCGTCCCGTGGCCCAGGCCGCCAACCATAAGGTCATCCGCCGCCAGCCGGCGCAGGGATAGCTTCGACAGAGGGAACTTCCACCAGGGGTAACTTCGACAACCCCGGGGGTGTGGCCTAAACTGACGGAAGCAGCTTTGACCCGGCCATCACCGGTGAGCTTCCGGAAGAACGGCGCCGCACCCCTTTTTTGAGATGTTTTGGGATGTAGAAGGACGATCGCGCGCCCAGTAGAACCGGACGGGTAAGCCCGTCACAGCAGTCAACGAGCGGCAGCCCGACTCGACGGCGCAGTGCACTGCAGATGTGCAGCACGGCGCACGACGACGACGGCGGCAAGCGAGGTGGTACCGCGGGTTCTGAGTCGGCTTTGAGTCGGTAATAACTCCGCCCTCGCATCCTGTATTTCACCAGAACTACTTGCCGCTATCAGGATGACGAATATGCCTTCTATTTATCCCAAGGCCACTACGGCCGCCGCTCCGGCAGAAAACGCCGCCCCGTCTTCCCCTAAG
The DNA here is from genome assembly GCF_040547315.1 of Arthrobacter sp. UYP6. Lineage (NCBI taxonomy): Bacteria > Bacillati > Actinomycetota > Actinomycetes > Micrococcales > Micrococcaceae > Arthrobacter > Arthrobacter sp. UYP6. Next base: position 49,001 of record NZ_JBEPPM010000005.1, on the reverse strand, counting down.
TTTCCGGAACTCGAAGAACTGGTTCTGAAGTACTGGGAGAAGGACGGCACCTTCCAGGCCTCCATTGACGCCCGGCCCGCCGGCAAGGACGGCTCCAACGAGTTTGTCTTCTACGACGGCCCTCCCTTCGCCAACGGCCTGCCGCATTACGGCCACCTGCTCACCGGATACGTCAAGGACCTGGTGGCCCGCTACCAGACCCAGCGCGGCCGCCGCGTGGAGCGACGCTTCGGCTGGGACACGCACGGTCTGCCCGCCGAACTCGAGGCGATGAAGCAGCTGGGCATGTCCGACAAGGTCCAGATCGAAAAGATGGGCATCGACAAGTTCAACGACGCCTGCCGCGCCTCCGTGATGGAATACGCCGGCGAGTGGAAGGACTACGTCACCCGCCAGGCCCGCTGGGTGGACTTCGAGAACGACTACAAGACCCTCAACGTGGACTACATGGAGTCCGTCATCTGGGCCTTCAAGACCCTGCATGAGAAGGGCCTGACCTACAGCGGCTTCCGGGTGCTCCCGTACTGCTGGAAGGACGAGACTCCACTCTCCAACCATGAGCTGCGCATGGACGACGACGTCTATAAGGACCGCCAGGACCAGACCGTCACGGTGACCTTCCCGATCATCGCCGGTGAGAACGGGCTGTCCGCGGAACTCGACGGCGTCCTCGCCATCGCCTGGACCACCACGCCCTGGACCCTGCCCACTAACATGGCCCTCGCCGTCGGCCCCAAGGTCCGCTACGCCGTAGTGCCCGCCGGCCCCAACGGCACGCCGCAGGACAAACCGGAGGCCCGCTACCTGCTGGCCGAAGACCTGGTGGGTGCCTACGCCAAGGACCTGGGGTACGACGACGCCGAGGCCGCCCGGGCGGCCGTCACCTCCGTGCACCTGGGCAGCGAGCTGGCCGGACTGCGCTACGAGCCGCTGTGGAACTACTACACCGACACCGAGAAGTGGGGCACGGACAAGGCCTGGCAGATCGTCACGGCCGACTACGTCACCACCACCGACGGTACCGGCATTGTCCACCAGGCTCCGGCCTACGGTGAAGACGACCAGAAGATCTGCGAACTCAACGGCATCCCCGTGATCCTGTCCGTGGACGAGGGCGGCAAGTTCCTGCCCATGTTCGGTGCGGGCGAGCTCTCGGACATCGCCGGACTGCAGGTCTTCGACGCCAACAAACCCATCACCAAGGTGCTGCGCGCCGACGGCCGCCTGCTGCGCCAGGCCAGCTACGAGCACAGCTACCCGCACTGCTGGCGCTGCCGGAACCCGCTGATCTACAAGGCTGTTTCCTCCTGGTTCGTGGAGGTCACCAAGGTCAAGGACCGCATGGTGGAACTGAACCAGCAGATCAACTGGATCCCGGAAAACGTCAAGGACGGCCAGTTCGGCAAATGGCTGGAAAACGCCCGCGACTGGTCCATCAGCCGCAACCGCTACTGGGGCAGCCCCATCCCGGTCTGGGTCTCCGATGATCCCAACTATCCGCGCACCGACGTGTACGGTTCGCTGGCAGAAATCAAGGCCGACTTTGGCCGCCTGCCGGTAAACAAGGCCGGCGAGCCGGACCTGCACCGCCCCTTCATCGACGAGCTGACGCGCCCGAACCCGGATGATCCGCGCACCCCCGAAGAGGGCCAGTCCACCATGCGCCGGGTCGAGGACGTCCTGGACGTCTGGTTCGACTCCGGCTCCATGCCCTACGCCCAGGTGCACTACCCGCATGAGAACGCCGACTGGTTTGAGCACCACAACCCGGGCGACTTCATCGTGGAGTACATCGGCCAGACCCGCGGCTGGTTCTACACGCTGCACGTCCTCGCCACCGCGCTTTTTGACCGCCCGGCCTTCCGCAACGTCATCAGCCACGGCATTGTGCTGGGCTCGGACGGGCAGAAGATGTCCAAGTCCCTGCGCAATTACCCGGACGTCTCCGAGGTCCTGGACCGCGACGGCTCCGACGCCATGCGCTGGTTCCTCATGGCCTCTCCGATTCTGCGCGGCGGAAACCTGATCGTCACCGAACAGGGCATCCGCGAGGGCGTCCGCCAGGTCATCCTGCCGCTGTGGAACGTGTGGCACTTCTTCACCCTTTACACCAACGCCGCGAACAACGGCAACGGCTACGAGGCCAAGGCGCGCTACGAGTCCACCGAACCGCTGGACAACTACATGCTGGCAGCCACCGGCGACCTGGTCCGGACCATGACGGAGCAGCTGGACAGCTATGACGTGTCCGAGGCCTGCGAAACGCTGCGCCAGTATATGGACACGCTGACCAACTGGTACATCCGCCGCAGCCGCACCCGCTTCTTCGACGAAGATACTCAGGCGTTCGATGTGCTCTACACCTGCCTGGAAACGGTGTGCCGGGTGGCAGCCCCGCTGCTGCCGCTGGTCTCCGAGGAAATCTGGCGCGGGCTCACCGGCGGGCGCTCCGTGCACCTGACCGACTGGCCCGACGCCGGAGCGTTCCCGCAGGACCCCGCCCTCGTGGACCGCATGGACCGCACCCGCCGCATCGCCTCCGTGGGTTCCTCCCTGCGCAAGGCCGCCAACCTTCGGGTGCGGCTGCCGCTGTCCGAAATGACCGTTGTGGCCCCCGACGCCGGGGCGCTGCAGGGCCAGTTCGCGGCGATCATCGCCGATGAGCTGAACCTGAAGTCCGTCCGGCTGATGGAGGCTGCGGCCGCTGATCCGGCTGAGTTCGGCATCACGCAAAAGCTGGTGGTCAACGCCCGCGCCGCCGGTCCCCGCCTGGGCAAGAATGTCCAGACGGCCATCAAGGCCTCCAAGTCCGGGAACTGGTCGGTGGACGACGCCGGCACGGTCACCGCCGGCGGCCTGGAACTGCAGCCGCAGGAATACACGCTGGAAACGGTAGTGGAAACGGCCGACGGCGAATCCGCCAAGGCTGTCTCCGTGCTGCCCGGCGGCGGCTTCCTGGTGCTCAACACCGAGGTCACCCCCGAGCTGGCCGCCGAGGGCACCGCCCGGGACGGCATCCGTGCCATCCAGCAGGCCCGCCGCGACGCGGACCTGCACATCAGCGACCACATCCGTACCGAGGTCATCACTTCCGAAGCCTCCGCCGCGGCCCTTGAGGCTAATGCGGAGCTGATCAAGTCCGAAACCCTAACCGACCAACTGGTGGTCACCGCCGTCGAGCTTGCCGACGACGCTGAAGAATTCACCGTCACTGTGGAGAAGATCTAATGAGCATGTCTGACGGACCCTCCGGGGCAATCGACGGTTTCTCGGTGGAGAGCGTCTACGCCGAGCTGCTGAGCCGCGCCCCCGAGAACAAGATGGAGCCGCGTATGGCGCCGCTGTTCCGGGCGATGGAGGTGCTGGGGGAGCCGAACAAGGCGTTTCCGATCATCCACATCACCGGAACCAACGGCAAGACCTCCACGGCACGGATGATCGAGGCCGGGCTGCGGGCCTACGGGCTGCGCACCGGCCGGTACACCAGCCCGCACCTGAGCAAGGTCACCGAACGGATCAGCATTGACGGCGAACCCGTCTCCGACGAAACCTTTGTGCGGATCTGGGACGAGATCCACCCCTACCTGGACATTGTCGACGGCGAACTCACGGCCGCTGGGGAGCCGCGCCTGACCTACTTCGAGGCCATCACCATCCTCGCGTTTGCGGTTTTCGCCGACGAGCCGGTGGACGTTGCGGTCATCGAGGTGGGCCTGGGCGGCATTACCGACGCCACCAACGTGGGTGACGGCTCCGTCGCCGTCGTCACGCCCATCTCCCTGGACCACACGGAACTGCTGGGCGACGACGTGGCCGACATTGCGATGGAAAAGGCCGGCATCATCAAGGAGGGCGGCTTCCTGATCAGCGCCGCCCAGCCCATGGAGGCCGCGCAGGTGCTGCTGGAAAAGGCGCGCGAAGTGGGCATCCCGTACCGCTTCGAGGGCGTCGAATTCGGCGTCGAGTCCCGTGTCATGGCGGTGGGCGGGCAGATGCTGACCATTACCGGACTCGCCGGACGCTACGAGGAGCTGCTCCTGCCGCTGCACGGCAAGCACCAGGCGGAGAACGCCGCCCTGGCCGTGGCTGCACTGGAGGCCTTCATTGGCGGAGGCACCAAGGAACTGGACGTGGAACTGCTGCGCACCGGGTTCTCCACCGTGACCTCGCCCGGCCGCCTGGAAGTGGTGCGCACGGCGCCCACCATCGTGGTGGATGCCGCGCACAACCCCGCCGGTGCCAAGGCTGCGGCGGAAGCGGTGCTGGAAGCGTTCAGCTTCACCTCGCTGGTGCTCGTGGTCGGCATCCTGGCCGAAAAGGATTCGGTGGGCATCCTCACCGAACTGCGGGAGACGCTCGGCGACCAGATCGCCGGAGTCTGCCTCACACAGTCCAGCTCACCGCGCGCCCTCTCGGCCGAAGACCTGGTCCAGGACGCCGTCGACGCAGGCTTTGCCGACGAAGACCTGCAGGTGGAACCCGGCCTGGACAACGCCCTTGAATGGGCGGTGGCCAAGGCCGAGGAAAACAATGACCTCGCCGGCGGCGTGCTCATCATTGGCTCCATTACCCTGGTGGCCGAAGCGCGCACCCTTCTCGGAAAGTAAGCACCATGGCAAAACTCACCAAGGCGCAGCGCGAATGGCGCCCGGGAATGCCCAAAAAACGGCGTTCCATCCGTATGATGTTCGCTTCCACCGTTCTGGTCCTGGAAGCATTCCTGGTGCTCTTCGCGACGCTTGTCGTCTTCGGCCTGCAGCGCGACGAGCTGTCCCCGGCGATCATCTTCAGCGGCGGGCTGGTCCTCTTTGCGGCATTGATCGGGACCTGTGCGATCCTGTCCAAGCCGGCAGGTCCGGTGATCGGCTGGATACTGCAGCTGGTCATCATTGCCACCGGCTTCCTGGTACCGGAGATGTTCCTGGTCGGTGCAGTCTTCGCCGCCACCTGGTGGTACGGACTGAAGACGGGCATACGCCTGGACCGGGAGAACCGGGTCCGGGACCGCGAGCAGGCGGAATGGGAAAAGGCCCATCCCGAGGACTCCTCGGCTTCCGGAACTGCCGGCGAAGCCGCCGCAGACTAGGCTTAGACTCGAAAACCGCAACTTCGCAAGGAGATACACCGTGAGCACCGAGCGCACACTTGTACTGATCAAGCCCGACGGCGTGGAGCGGAAGCTCTCCGGCGCAATCCTGGCACGGGTGGAAGCCAAGGGCTACACCCTGGTGGAGCTGAAGAAGGTGAACGCCACCCGTGAGGTGCTCGAAGAGCACTACGCAGAACACGAGGGCAAACCGTTCTACGAACCGCTGGTTGAATTCATGCTCAGCGGTCCGATTGTTGCGGCCATCTTCGAAGGTGAACGCGTCATCGAAGGTTTCCGGTCCCTGGCCGGCACCACCGACCCCACCACTGCAGCTCCGGGTACCATCCGCGGAGACTTTGGCCGTGACTGGGGCACCGCAGTTCAGCAGAACCTGGTCCACGGTTCGGATTCCCCCGAGTCCGCTGCCCGGGAGATCGGCATCTGGTTCGGCAAATAGTCGCCCAAGAAGCGTAAAACCGCGAGGGCCTGAGCATGGGATTGAACCGTGCTCAGGCCCTCGCGGCTTTTTAGAGCCCCAGTACGGCTGAGGCGATCAGGAAGTAGATGATCAGGCCCGTTGCATCCACAAAGGTGGAAATAAAGGGGTTGGAAAACACTGCCGGATCCACCTTGAGTGCTTTGCCCAGCAACGGCATCAGCCCGCCAACGCTGGCCGCCATGGTGCAGACCCCCAGCAGCGTCAGGCCAATGACCAGGCCCAGCGGCACGGTGAACAGGAGGGAGGCAACCACGAACCCCAGCCCGCCCAGTAGGATGCCCAGCCAGGCGCCTACCCGGACCTCCCGGGCCAGGACCTTGAAAACGTCCCCGGGCCGTACGTCACCCAGCGCCAGGGCGCGGGTAATGGTGGTGGCTGCCTGGTTGCCGGTGTTTCCGCCGGTGCCGATCAGCAGGGGAATGAACAGGGAGAGCACCACCTGCTCGGCCAGGGTGGCTTCGAAGGCGCCCATGACCTGGACCGTCAACGTTGCGCCCACGGCCAGCACCAGCAGCCAGACCACGCGGGCACGCACAATACTGCGCACCGGGGTGGCCAGATAGGGCCGGCGCAGCGGTTCTGCACCGCCGGCCCTTGCCGCATCCTCACTTTCGGCGTCCTCCAGAATGCCCAGGGCATCGTCCACGGTCAGGATTCCGACCAGCCGGGTCTCGGCGTCGACAATCGGCAGCACCAGGACCTTCGCATCAGCGCAGTACCGGGCCGCTTCCTCTGCATCCAGTGTGGCTGGGGCGGAGAGCGGGTCCTTCATCAGAGCCGACACAGGGTCTGATTCGGCGGCGCGTAACACGTCCCGCAGGGAGACCACGCCCACCAGGCGCCGGCCCTCGTCAACAACCGGAATCGTGTAGATGCTCTCGGCGTCGTCCAGCTGGGCACGGACGCGGGCCATTGTCTGGGCGGCAGTGAACCAGGGGCGGGCCGTGACAAACTGCGGGCTCATGTAGCGGCCTACGGCGCCCTGCGGGTAACCGAGCACGGTGTTGGTGAGTGCGCGGTCCTTCTCGCTCAGTCCCAGGAGCAGGCGCTTGGCCACTGACGCGGGCAGCTCATCGAGCAGCGCCACCCGGTCATCGGGGCTTAGCCCGGCAAAGACCTCGGCCACCTGGGCGTCCTGCAGACCGGCCACAAGGTCAGCCTGGAGCAGGGCATCGAGTCTCTCGAAGACCTCCAGTGCCCGTCCCTTGGGCAGGGTGCGGAAAGCCAGCGCCCGGTCGATCGTGGTGAGGCGTTCGAGCTGTTCCATAGTCTCTGCCACGTTCAACCGCTCCAGGGCGCGGGCAACATCGGGCATGCTGTTTTTGTCCAGTGCATCGGCCAGCAGTTCGGCGCGGGCATCGAAGGTCAGGGTGGGGGACTTAATCATGAGCCGGGTTCCTCCGGTGGGGCACACCTTAGAGGCAGCGGCAGTGCCGCGGCGTGTGCAGGAAAATGAGCGGGGATGCGAAATACCGCTGCCGCACAAGCTCAGGCCCTGAAGGGGAAGGTCCGGAGTATTTAGAGGACCTTCAGTGGAAGGCGAGGCTCACGCGGGGCGGTAGATCGACTATGTCCGTCGTCCATGCGTGCGGTTCACCTCCTGACCTTCTAAAGTTGCATCGCCGGGTGGGCGCGCCAAAGCAGCACATCAAAACCCGGGTTGTGCTTTGATCCTACTCCAGATCGGGGATTGACCTGCACAGATGGTGCGGGGGAACACATCATGCCTGAGCTTTCCCCGCATCATCCTGCGAGGTCCTAAGGAATCAACCGATCTGCCCGCAGCCTGGCGAAGAGCTCCTTGAACGCATCCTCGGTGCGGCGATATCCGGTGAAGCCCGCCAGCCGGCTCTTGCTCATATCGGTCAACACCTCGATGTTGCGGCCCAGGTCAGCATCGGTATGCCACCACGATGCCAGCCTCTGAAGGTTCGGTTCTGCAAGGCCGTGGCGTGCAGCCAGCTTCTTCCACGCTTCACCCATGTCCGCCATCTGCTCCTCGAGCGGCCGTGGCGTGGAGTCGAAACCCACCGGCTCCACCCCGAAATACTCAGCCAGCCGCGGCCAGAGGGAACGCCAGCGGAAAACATCACCGTTGACCACGTTGAAGGCCTCATTGGCGGTGTTCACAGCGGTGGCAGCCCACAGCATGTGCTCGGCGAGCAGCCCGGCATCGGTCATATCCGTGATCGAATTCCACTGGGTTTCCGAACCGGGGAAAACAAACGGCAGGCCCAGTTCCCGGCACAGTGTTGCCTGCGCAGCCAGCGTCTGCCCCATGTTCATGGCATTGCCCACGGCAAAGCCAATGACCGTGTGCGCGCGGTGAACGGAGAAGGCAAAACCCTGCCGCTCGGCGGCCGCCATCAGCTCGTCTTCCTGTGCGTAGTAGAAGTTGTCCACCGGCAGCCGGGGTTCGTCCTCGGAGAACGGTGTGTCCGGCATGGGGCCCTCTCCGTAGGCCTCGAAGGGGCCCATGTAATGCTTCAGCCCGGTCATCAGCGCCACATGTTCCAGCGGGGCATGCTCCAGTGCCGTCAGGAGATTACGGACCATGGCGGAGTTGACGGCAATGTTCTCCACTTCTGTTTCCTGACGCGACCAGGAGGTGAAGTACACGTGCGTCGGACGCTTGTCGCCAAGCGCGGCGGCGAGGCTTTCGGGATTGGTCAGATCAGCGGCAACGGGCACGACGCCGGGGCGCGCCCCCTCCGGGGCGACTCCCTTTCGTGAGAGTGCGAGGACGCTCCAGCCCTCCTTTACGAGCAGGTCAACGAGGGCAGCGCCGGCAATTCCGGTCGCTCCGGCCACCAGGGCAGTGGGCGCAGAGTCCCTTGAAGCAGTGTGTGCGGGGGCAGTTCTCAGCATGGTTCTCCTGATCGGGTGGGGCGTGCGTCCGGAGCACGGCAGGGAATAACTGCCGTGTCCCGTGAAAGCGACAACCGGGCAGCGGCGGGGGAAATTCCTGACGTTCCGGCGCAAAGCCCCTAGGCTGGGCGGATGGCACACATCTATCACGCAGAATTGCACCCGGACAAAATGGAACTGCTCGCCTCCTGGCTGCCCACAACGGCATGGTTTCCCGGCGTCGGACAGCTTCCACTTGAACGTGTTGGTTCCTTCCGTTTCGATGATCCGGAAGGGAAAGTGGGCATCGAGACCCACCTCGTTGCCGTCGGGGTTGACGTTCTTCAGGTCCCGCTCACCTATCGAGACGCCCCGCTGGAGGGGGCGCAGGAGTTCCTGATCAGCACCATGGAGCATTCGGTGCTGGGCCGGCGCTGGGTCTACGACGCCTGCGGGGATCCGGCGTACGCTCAGGCGCTGGCGGCTTCGATCCTTTCCGGCCAGGGTCAGGCGCCGCAGTACTTCGAGAACGACGGCGTCCGGGAGGGCATTCCGGAGTCCGTCAACGTTGTGGCCAGCGGCCTGCCGGACGGCGAAGAACTGGCGGAGGGCCCGCAGCCGGGGCCGGCGGATCTTCCCGTGGCACGCATCAGCACCGGCGACTGGGAACTATCCGTGGTGCGGGTGCTGGAGCTCGGGGGAGAGGCGGTGGCTGATCCGTCAGTAACCGCCACCTGGAATGGACAGGACGTTCCTGTCCTCCTGGCCTGGGCGCTGCCGGCCGACTGATCCGCCGCCACAAAGCCAGTTCCCGGTCGAGCGTCGCGTTGATGCCTTCTTGCCCGGTCGAGTGTCGGGCAGATGCGTCTGAAGCGACGGCTATTCCCGCATTTTTGCGACACTCGACGGGGCGAATCAGTCAATAGTGAGGATCAGTCGATAAGAAAATCAGCCAATAAACGAACTCATGAACCGGAAGAAGATTGACGCAGCGGTGGCCACCCACAGCAGCGCAACAATCACCCACGCCCATTCCGAGAAGAACTTCACCACACTGGGAGAAGCGGGCAGGACGCCGTGGGCCATGTTGCGCAGTGTGGTGAAGACGAAGAGCGGAATCATGGCTGTCCAGACGACGATGCAGTAAATGCACAGTACGTAGATGTCGAACAGGGCCTGGCTCCACAGCCAGACCACGAACACCATGCCCAGCGTGACGCCGGCCTGCAGGCCCAGCCAGTACCAGCGCGCATACCGTGCACCGGCCAGCATCCCGACGGCCGTGGTAATGACAACCGCAAAGGCCACAATGCCGATCAGCGGGTTGGGGAAACCGAAGATCGCTGCCTGCCACGTCTTGAACACTGTTCCGCAGGAAACCCAGGGGCTGATGTCGCAGCTGGTGATGTAATTGGCGTCGTCGTAGACGCGGAGCCGTTCCAGGACCAGAACACCGGAGGCCAGCCAGCCAACAATGCCGGTAATGAGCATGATCCAGGCGAAACCGCGTTCCGGGCCTTGCCGCTCGGGGGCCTGATGAGTGGCCCGTGGGTTGGCTGCACTGGAAGGCACTGAGATCTCCTTTTGGCTGTGGGCGATATGTGTCGAGTCTATGCGCTGCTGCGGGCCAAAAAGACGGGCATGTGAGATAATGACTGTGGCTGATGGCGGAACCACATTCCGGCACCGGTCCAGCGACAGGCTTCCGGTTCTGTCGGTGACGCTTCCCAGTCAGTTCGCCCATCAATCCGGATGGGAACCAGGGAATCCGCCGATAAGACCTACCCGCAGCGGCAACGTCGTGAACGTGCCGCGAGTAGCAGGAAAAGCGCCGCTGGTCTTCGAGTGATACCGCGCCCTACAGATGGCGCGACCTCGGATGACATCCAGACGACTTCCGGCTGGCGGCAGGCAACTGATGCCCCCGTACAGCCGACACATTGCCCGCTGGGCATTGGAATGTGGCCAGTGCCGCAGGGGCCGGAGCGTAGCCTTTTATGAGTGATGCACTGAATAATGACCTAGCAGCAAACGAGAAAAACGCCGAAGCTGCATCCTTGGAAGATGCACCGCAGGCCAAGGAGCCAGCCAAAAAGGCCACCCGCAGCCGCCGCAAGTCGGTGGCTGCTTCTGCACCTGCGACTGAAGCTCCAGCGTCCGATCCTTCGGTGGAAGCAGCTCCTGCCGACCCAGCCTCGGTGGAAGCAGCTCCTGCCGAGAAGCCCAAGCGTGTACGCGCCTCCCGTCGCAAGACGGTTCCCGCAGGCGAAGCAACAGACTCTGCGGAGGCACCTGCTCAGCCCGCCGCCGAAATGGCAGGCACCACGGAGCCGGCTGTACCCGAGGCAACAGCGTCCACTGCCGGTGCTGCAGCCAAAGCCGCACCCGAGGATGGGGCGCCGGTGAAGGCGGTCCGTCGTCGTCGTGCGCCTGTCAAGAAGCCGGCAGCTGCACCCGCGGCCGAAGCAGAAGCTCCTGCTGTTCCGGAAACCGAGGCTGCGGCCGAGAGCCCGGAAACTCCGGTGGATGCCGCGGCAGCTCCAGTTGCCAAGGCTGCACCCAAGACCCGTGCCCGGCGCCGTCCGGCCAAGGCCGCCGAGCAGGCACCCGAAGCTCCTGCCCAGGCTGACTCTGCAAACACGGCAGCCGATGTGCCTGCCGCCGAAGCCGTCCCGTCCGGCACAGTGCAGCAGCCAGTGCAGCAGGAGGAAACGCAGCAGCAGGAAAAAGCTGCAGCCGAAGACTCTGACGCCGCTTCCAGCCTGAACCCGTTTGCTGTTCCCGCCCTGCCGTTGTTCCACGCGCCGGATCTGAGTGTTGTTCGCCCGGTCCCCGCTCAGGACGCCGCTGAGGGTGCAGAAGATGACGAGGACTCAGAGGAGAACCGGAGCCGGCGGCGCAGCCGGCGCGGCCGCAACCGTCCCCGCAGCGAATCCCAGCCGTCAGCACATGCCTCCGCAGCCGAGGCCGATTCCGGTTCCGAGGCCTCCCCGGAGGAAGCCGCCGCGGGGCCGGACAATGCTGAGGGCGTTACGTCCCGCCGTCGTCGTCGCCGTCGCCGCGGAGATGCCGATCTGGAACTGACCGGCGGAGCCGATGATGATCCGCCCAACACGGTAACCCGTGTCCGTGCACCGCGTGCCCACGCCGAAGCGCCCGTGTCCGACCGCGTGACCAGTGTTAAGGGCTCCACGCGTCTGGAGGCCAAGAAGCAGCGCCGCCGCGAATCTCGCGAGTCGGGCCGCCGCCGCCACGTGATCACCGAAGCCGAGTTCCTGGCCCGCCGGGAATCCGTTGACCGGCAGATGATTGTCCGCCAGCGTGATGAGCGGATCCAGATCGGTGTCCTCGAGGACGGCGTGCTGGCGGAGCACTTCGTTTCCAACACCCAGCAGGACTCGCTGATCGGCAACGTCTACGTCGGCAAGGTCCAGAACGTGCTGCCCAGCATGGAAGCCGCCTTTGTGGACATTGGACGCGGCCGCAACGCCGTACTGTATGCCGGCGAGGTCAACTGGGACGCCGCAGGCCTGGATGGCCAGCCGCGCCGCATTGAACTGGCGCTGAAGTCCGGCGACTCCGTGCTGGTCCAGGTCACCAAGGACCCGGTGGGCCACAAGGGTGCACGCCTGACCAGCCAGATCTCCCTGCCGGGGCGTTACCTGGTGTACGTGCCGGGCGGCTCCATGACGGGTATCTCCCGCAAGCTGCCCGATGTTGAGCGGAACCGGCTGAAGAAGATCCTCAAGGACCACCTGCCCCAGGACGCCGGCGTCATTGTGCGCACGGCCGCCGAGGGTGCATCCGAAGAGGAGCTGATGAATGACATCAACCGGCTCCGGGCACAGTGGGAGACCATTGAGGCCAAGGCCAAGTCCACCAAGACCCTGGCTCCGGAACTGCTCTACGGGGAACCGGACCTGACCATCAAGGTGGTCCGGGACGTCTTCAACGAGGACTTCTCCAAGCTGATCGTTTCCGGCGATGAAGCCTGGGACACCATCGAGGCTTACGTCACGTACGTGGCGCCTGATCTGGTGGACCGGCTGGAAAAGTGGACCAAGGACGAAGATATCTTCGGCGCTTACCGCATCGACGAGCAGATCGCCAAGGCGCTGGACCGCAAGGTATTCCTGCCCTCGGGCGGCTCGCTGGTCATTGACCGCACTGAAGCCATGACTGTGGTGGACGTCAATACGGGCAAGTTCACCGGCACCGGCGGCAACCTCGAAGAAACCGTCACCAAGAACAACCTGGAAGCGGCCGAGGAAGTTGTCCGGCAGCTGCGGCTGCGGGACATTGGCGGCATCATTGTCATTGACTTCATCGACATGGTCCTCGAAGCCAACCGCGACCTGGTGCTGCGCCGTCTTGTGGAGTGCCTGGGCCGGGACCGGACCAAGCATCAGGTGGCAGAGGTGACGTCGCTGGGCCTGGTCCAGATGACGCGTAAGCGCATGGGCACCGGCCTGTTGGAGGTGTTTGGCGAAGAGTGCGAGGCATGCGCCGGCCGCGGCGTCATTACTCATGACATTCCCGTGGAACACCGCCGCAGCACCAGCTACAACGGCAACCCCGCGAACAGCGTGGTGGCCCATGCTGTCTCAGAAGAGAACCACCAGCAGCACCTGAAGCAGGAAAAGCAGTCCCGCGGTGACCGTAAGCGCAGCCGCAGCCGCGGCCAGGGTGCACCGCAGCACAATCCCGCCGTGGCGGCCGAAGAGCCGGCCAAATCGGAGCAGCCGAGCCAGGACGACGCCGAGCGGCAGGCCAAGGCGGAGGCGGCACGGGCGGCGCTGGCAACCATTGCCGCTGCAACGGCTGCCGCCCACGACACCGTTGAGGCGGGGGAGAAGGCTGCAGCCCTGAAGGAGTCGGAGCAGGCGGCAGCAAACGAGCCTGCTGAGCGCCCGGCTGAAGCAACGGATTCCGAGGCAGGCGCCGTGCTGAAGATCCAGGGCGAGACCGTAGTGGTTCCGCGCCGGGATCGCCGCCAGCCGGTCCGGGAGGAATCCCGGTTCACGCTGCAGAGCCTCACCGAGGCGTTCGATGACGTGGCTGCCGCCGGCTCACCGGAGCAGAACCAGGCACCGGAGCAGAACCAGGCACCGGAAAGCACTCCGCCGGCAGCAACGACGGCGGAGACCACCGATGAAGCAACGGGAGCCAGAGCCGGTCAGCCTGCCGGGCGGGCACCGCGGCGGTCCCGCCGCAGCAGTGCCGCGGCCCGGAACGTCCAGGCTCCTGCACCCCAGGAAGCTCCGGCGGTGACCAGGGAAGCCCCTGCAGCCGTCCGGACTGCCCCTGTAACTGCCCCTGAGGCTGCTCCTACACAGTCCGCTGCACCGGTACGGTCAGCTGCACCCGCCGCTGCACCCGCCGCCGCACCGGCGCGGGCGCCCCGCCGTCGTCGTGCTGCCGGAAGCCCCCAGGGTGCGGCAGGAGCGGACGCCATTCAGACCGGCGGAGCCGAGCCCGCGCCGGCTCCCGTAGCCGTGCGCCGCGCGGTTGTACCGGCACCGGCTCAGAAGCAGGAGAAGCGCCGCGAGACCACCGGAAACGCACCGGTGATCCTGGGCGTCGGCGTTCCGGCCTCGGAGCTCTAGCCGGTTCCGGCAGCGCCCGTACCCGTACCAAGGAAAGGAGGCGGCCATCCCCAAACGGGGGTGGCCGCCTCCTTCAACTCACGGGAGGACACCGGTCGCCCGGAAATGCTATAAAGTAGAACAAGAGCAGTGACGTCCGAAGAGGCGGTGCGCCCGGAAGCCCCCAGCATTTGCGGGTTATCGGTTGCGTAGCGTAACCTTGAACTTCGGTGCGAACGCCTTCAAGACCGTTTTCGGTACAGGGCGTGACTGCATGGCGCAAGGCAGGCGAATATTTCAGCCCAGCCAAATGCGCATCCAAGTATTAAACGTCGAGAGAAGTGAGTTCCCAAGTGGTGTACGCGATTGTCCGCGCTGGCGGCCGCCAAGAAAAGGTTTCCGTCGGAGACCTCGTAACCCTGGACCGCGTCCCCGGTGGAGCCGGCAGCACTTTTGAGCTGCCCGCCCTGCTATTGGTTGATGGCGACCAGGTCACCTCTTCCGCACAGGACCTGGCCAAGGTCACCGTGACGGCAGAGATCGTTGAGAATTTTCGGGGTCCGAAGATTGTCATCCAGAAATTCAAGAACAAGACCGGCTACAAGAAGCGTCAGGGCTACCGCTCCTCGCTGACCAAGGTCAAGGTTACGTCCATCAACTCCTGATTCTCGTGCCGGCTCCACCAGGGGCCGGAACGCGGGAAGTATCCCGCCCCTGAGTTTCATAATCAGTAAAGCAAAGGCAGGCAGTAGAAAATGGCACATAAGAAAGGTGCGAGTTCCACTCGCAACGGTCGCGACTCCAACGCCCAGTACCTCGGCGTAAAGCGTTTCGGCGGCCAGGTTGTCAAGGCAGGCGAAATCATCGTTCGCCAGCGCGGCACCCACTTCCACCCGGGTGAGGGCGTTGGCCGCGGAGGCGACGACACTCTGTTCGCCCTCGAAGCAGGCGCAGTTGAATTCGGCAGCCGTCGTGGCCGCCGCGTCGTGAACATCGTGGCTGCTGCAGCTGCCGAGTAATCACCGGCAATTAGCTTTTCCGACGGGGCGGGCCTTGATGGCCCGCCCCGTCGTCTTTTAAGCCAAGTAGAATTGGCATGATCAAGTAGTTCCTTTGAAGGAGAACCATGGCCAGCTTTGTAGACCGTGTAGTACTGCATGTTTCGGGCGGTACAGGCGGCCATGGTTGCGTGTCCGTCAAGCGTGAAAAGTTCAAGCCGCTGGGCGGGCCCGACGGCGGCAACGGCGGCGACGGCGGCGACGTCATCCTGCGCGTTGACTCCAGTGCCACCACGCTGCTGGACTACCACCATGTTCCCCACCGCCACGCCACCAACGGCGGCAACGGCATGGGCGACTGGCGCAACGGCAAGACCGGCGAAACGCTGATCCTGCCGGTGCCGGACGGCACCGTGGTCAAGAACAAGGACGGCGAAGTCCTGGCCGACCTCGTGGGTGAAGGCACTGAATACATTGCGGCCGCCGGCGGCCAGGGCGGCCTTGGCAACTCCTCGCTGTCCTCGCAGAAGCGCAAGGCCCCGGGCTTCGCCCTGCTTGGCGTTCCCGGCGACGAGCGGGACATTGTCCTGGAGCTCAAGTCCATTGCCGACATTGCCCTGGTGGGCTTCCCGTCCGCCGGCAAGTCCTCGTTGATCGCTGCCATGTCCGCAGCCCGGCCCAAGATTGCCGACTACCCCTTCACCACCCTGATCCCGAACCTGGGCGTGGTGGAAGCCGGCGACGTCCGCTTCACCGTGGCAGACGTTCCCGGACTCATCGAAGGTGCCTCCGAGGGTAAGGGCCTGGGCCACAACTTCCTGCGCCACGTTGAGCGCTGCGCCGCCCTGGTGCATGTGCTGGACTGCGCCGCGCTTGAGACGGACCGTGATCCGCTCGGCGATCTGGACATCATCGAGAAGGAACTCGACAAGTACACCGTGGACATGAGCTTCGCCGGCACCGACGGCGACGTTGTCCCGCTGAATCAGCGTCCGCGCCTGGTGGCCCTGAACAAGGTGGACGTTCCCGACGGCCGTGACATGGCCGAATTTGTGCGCCCGGAACTGGAGAAGCGCGGCTACCGTGTCTTTGAAGTATCCGCGTCCAGCCATGAGGGCCTGAAGGCCCTCGGATACGCCATGGCGGAAATCGTCCGTGACGCCCGCACTGCCGTGAAGGCTGCCCCGCCGCGGGTCAAGACCCCCACGCTGCGTGTGCGCAACGCGGACACCAAGGGCGGCTTCAGCATCCGTAAGGAAGAGCGCAACCTTGAGCCGCTGTTCCGCGTCCTCGGCGACAAGCCGGTGCGCTGGGTTGCCCAGACCGACTTCACCAATGACGAGGCTGTGGGCTACTTGGCCGACCGCCTGGCCAAGCTCGGTGTGGAAGACAAGCTCTTCAAGGCCGGCGCCAAGCCCGGCGACGCCGTGGTGATCGGTGAGGGCGACGGCGTTGTCTTCGACTGGGAGCCGACCATGATTGGCGGTGCCGAGCTGCTGGCAGCCTCGCCGCGCGGCTCGGACATCCGCATCGAAGAGTTCTCCCGGCCCACCCGTGAGGAAAAGCGCGAAGACCATCAGGCTCGCCGCGATGCCCGGGCGGCAGCACGCGCCGAACTGGAAGCGGAGCGCAAGGCCGGAATCTGGACCGAATCCGTGAACTATAAGCACAACCCGCCGGCAGCGCCCAAAGACGGCGAATAGCGGCTTCACACAGCCCGGACGGGCGCAGGATATGCATAAAGTGGTGGGGATATGACTGAACACACAGCACCCCCCACCACAGTTCCTGCGCCCAAACGGGCGCTACGCTCCCGTTCCGGGCTCGCTCGGGCGCAGCGCATCGTCGTCAAGGTGGGCTCGTCCTCCCTGACCTCTGTTGCCGGCGGCATCTCGGATGAGGCCCTCACCGGACTGGCCGATGTCCTGGCTGTGCGCCGCGCCGCCGGCACCGAGATCATTCTGGTGTCCTCCGGCGCCATTTCCGCCGGCCTGGCACCACTGGGGCTGACCAAGCGCCCCACCCAGCTTTCCTCCCAGCAGGCCGCCGCGTCTGTAGGACAGGGCCTGCTGATGGCCCGTTACACCGAAGCTTTCGGCCGCCACGGCGTCACCGTCAGCCAGGTCCTGCTCACCGTCGAAGACCTGATGCGCCGCACCACCCACGCCAACGCCAACCGGGCCATGGAGCGGCTGCTGAACTTCGGCGTCGTGCCCATCGTGAATGAAAATGACACCGTTGCCAGCCACGAAATCCGCTTTGGCGACAATGACCGCCTAGCCGCCCTTGTGGCGCATCTGGTGAAGGCTGACGCCTTGATCCTGCTCTCCGACGTCGATGCCCTCTATGACGGCCCGCCCGCCGAAGGTGCAGTGCGCATTCCGCAGGTCACCGGCATGCAGGACCTGGAAGACGTGCGGATCGGGAAGGTCGGCGGAGCCGGCGTGGGCACCGGCGGCATGGCCACCAAAGTGGAAGCCGCCACCATCGCCGCCCAGTCCGGTATTCCCGCCCTGGTCACCTCCACCGCCAACGCCGCCGCCGCACTGGCCGGCGAGGATGTGGGCACCTGGTTCACCGGGCGGGGACGCCGCCAGCCGGTGCGCCTGCTCTGGCTGGCACACGTGGCCCGCATCCAGGGCACCCTGGTGGTGGACGACGGCGCCGCCAAGGCTGTTGCGGACCGCCGCCGGTCGCTGCTGGCTGCCGGGATCAGCTCGGTGGCGGGACATTTTGAGCCGGGGGACCCCGTGGCCATTGCCGATCCGGCCGGAAACGTCATTGCGCATGGACTGACCAACTACGGGTCCGACGAACTGCCGCAGATGCTCGGACGGTCCACCCGGGAGCTCTCCAGGGAACTGGGCCGCAGCTATGAACGCGCCGTGGTGCACGTGAATGACCTGGTGATCCTGCAGGACCACAAGTCCGGCGCATCGGAGTCCGCAGCTTCGTTGTCCGGGGCATCCGCTCGGCAGGGATCCTCCGTTGCCAGCACTGAGACCGCCAATACACTGGGAGGATGAGCGCCGTGAATGCACACACCGAGACCGCCGCACCGGAACCGACCGAAGAGGCAACAACCGAAACCGGGCTCACCGAAACCGGGCTCACCGAAACCGAGCCTGCTGAAGCAGCGGCTGCTGACCCTGCCGGCCTGACGGCCGCGGAGGAGGTAGAGACCGGAGTCCATGCAGCGGCAGACCGGGCCCGCATCGCGGCCCGGCGTCTGGCCCGGGCAAACCGTGCCTGGAAGGATCTGGGTCTGCAGGAAATCAGCAGGAACGTGGTTGCCAAGCGGGACCTGGTGCTGGCTGCCAACGCAAAGGACGTGGCCGCCGGGAAGAAAAAGGGAACCTCGGAGGCAATGCTGGACCGGCTGACCCTGACGCCGGAACGGATTGATGCCCTGGCCGCGGCCCTGGAGATGCTGGCCGGTCTGCCGGACCCGGTAGGCTCGGTGGCGCGCGGGCAGACTCTGCCCAACGGGCTGCGCCTGCGCCAGGTGCATGTTCCGCTGGGCGTGGTGGCAGCCATTTATGAAGCCCGCCCCAACGTAACGCTGGATATTGCCGGCCTGGCGCTGAAGAGCGGCAACGCCGTCCTGCTCCGCGGCGGCAGCGCCGCCGAGAACACCAACGCAGTGCTCGTAGACATCATCCGCGACTCGCTGGACGCTGTAGGCCTGCCGGCGGACGCCGTGCAGAGCGTCGATGCCTACGGCCGTGCCGGTGCCAATGTCCTGATGAAGGCCCGCGGCAAGGTCGATGTCCTGATTCCGCGCGGCGGCCGGGACCTGATCCAGACCGTGGTTGCCAATGCCGCTGTTCCGGTGATCGAGACCGGCGAGGGCAACGTTCACATCTACCTGGACCAGAGCGCCCCGGTGGAGATGGCGGTGGACATCCTGCTCAACGCCAAGACCCAGCGGCCCAGCGTCTGCAACACAGTGGAAACCCTTCTGGTCCACCGCGACGCAGCAGCCGCAGGTGATGTTCTGGCCGCACTGGCCGCGGCCGGCGTGCGGCTGCATGCCGATGAAAGGGTGCGGGCCATCCTTCCGGCCGGCGTTCAAGCGCAGCCGGCCCTCGACGAGGACTGGGGGCGGGAGTACATGGACCTTGACCTCGCCGTGGCCATGGTGGATGACCTGGACCAGGCACTGGCCCACATCCGCCGCTGGACCACCGGCCACACGGAGGCGATCATCACCAATGATCTTGCCAACGCCGATCGTTTCATCGCGGAAATCGACTCTGCAGCAGTGATCGTGAACGCCTCAACCCGGTTTACCGACGGCGGTGAGCTTGGCCTTGGTGCCGAGGTTGGTATCTCCACCCAGAAGATGCACGCCCGTGGCCCCATGGGGCTGAAAGAACTGACCACCACCAAATGGATTGTCCAGGGCGACGGACAGATCCGCATCTGAGGTGCGTCCGCGGTGCGTCCGGGGTACGCTCGGGCGCGCCCCGAACACCGCCGGGTGCGGGTCACTCGCGCTTACGCGTAGACTTGGGGGAAACCAATACTCCGTCAGCTGCGGCCGGCGGGCTCAACACCTTTTAGCTCTCTAGGGGAGATTCATGCTGACCCAGCTTTCCGGCGCCGTACTTGCTGCCAGCGAGACGGCCGAACACCACGTGTCGATTCCGATGGACCCGATCATGTACGGGGTCATCATCATGGGCGCCCTGCTGGTCCTGATGTTCGCGACTATCTCCTTCCAGAGCGTGGGGAAGCGCCACGAAGCAACCCCTGAGCACGTTGACCCCCAGCGTCAGTTCCCGAACAAGCATGACCATGGCCAGGGCATCGAGGGCTGATCCCTCAGTGGAATCAGTGGGAACTTTTCTGGCGACGGCACAGCCGGAGCAGAATCGCGGAAACCGGCGGGTAAGGCTCGGCGTGATGGGCGGCACTTTCGATCCGATCCACCACGGCCACCTGGTGGCAGCCAGTGAAGTGGCTTCCGTCTTTGATCTGGATGAAGTGGTCTTTGTGCCAACGGGGGAGCCCTGGCACAAATCGGCACGTGAAGTCAGTCCGCCGGAGCACCGGTACCTGATGACGGTGATTGCCACGGCGTCCAATCCGCGGTTCACCGTCAGTCGGGTGGATATCGACCGCCCCGGGCCGACGTACACCATTGACACGCTGCGGGACCTGCGGGCATCCCGTCCGGACGCGGAATTGTTCTTCATCACCGGCGCGGATGCCATGGCCCAGATCCTGTCTTGGAAAGACATTCAGGAACTGTGGTCGCTGGCCCACTTTGTAGGAGTTACCCGCCCGGGCCATGTACTGGAAAACATGGGCCGGGACGATGTCAGCCTGTTGGAAGTGCCCGCCATGGCCATCTCCTCCACGGACTGCCGGGAACGGGTAGCGGACGGAGATCCGGTGTGGTATCTCGTGCCCGACGGCGTGGTGCAGTACATCGCCAAACACGGGCTCTACGAAGCTGAACCGCGGCACGTGGGGAACTCCGCAGCCACCTCAGAGCCAGTAGCTTAATCAAACGAAACCGGATGGGTAGGAAATGACTAACGGTCCAGAGTCCGCAGACGCACCGCGGCGCAGCCGCCGGGCGGCTGACGTGCCGGTGGACGCCCCTGCCGGGCCCCGCGAGAGGGAGTCCCAGCAGCGGGCCAGGGATCGGGAGGCCCTGCGTGCGTCCAAGGCACTCGCAGATAAGCAGGTCCGTGCGGAGAACTCGGCGAACCCGCCGACCCGCCGCCAGCTGAGACTGCAGCAACAGCAACTGCAGCAGCAGCGGGCAGGCGCTCCCGGTACCCAAGCGAAGTCCGCAGAGCCGGCGGCAGGGAAACCGGCCGCGGCGAAGCCTTTGGCGACGCCCAAGGGCGCCGGGACGCAGAATCCTGCAGCCGCGAAGCCCCCGGCAGCAACACAACCGGCCGGCGCCTCCACATCCGCGGCGGCGACCAAGAAGCCATCCTCCACCACGCCTAAGAGTCCCGGCTCCAAAGCCGGGAAGCCTGCGGCCGTGCCGGTCGTGGACGCGGCTCCCTCCGTGCTGCACCCGGTTCGTGAGGGCGGACGCCGGGATCGCCGTCGTCGTGCGGAGCAGGACACCCCGGCGGCGGGCGTTCCGGCAACGGCGCCCAAGGCCGCAGGGGTGAAGGCCGGGGAAAAGTCCCCGGACCCCAACGCCGATGTTGCAGGTATGACCGTGGAGCAGGCGCTGGTGGCGCGAGAAGCGCTGCAGGCACAGGCCCGTAACCAGGTGGCAGCGATGGAGGCCATCCAGGAGAAGGATCCCAGCGCCGTCGATCTGGAACTACTGGCCCAGCAGAAGGCCCTCGCGGAACGGGCGGCGGTCCTGAACAAGCGCACGCAGAACATGCAGCGGCTGTCGCAGGAAAACGAGCAGCGCAAGCCCTCTGCCAGCGACCCCACCACCGCCCACAACCTGGCCATGGTGACGCCGCTGGAGTTTGTGCGGGTTCCCGGCATGGACCGGCCGGTCATGAGGCGGCCACCCACCTCGCATGTGCCTGTTGTCACCTCCACCACTCCGAAGCAGCCCGGCAAGGGGGTCCCGGCAGCGCCGCAGGGAGCTCCCCGCGCCGGAGATAAGCGCTTTGAGGTGCGCCGTCCGTCGGGTTCCACCGACGTGCGGCATTCCCGCATCCTGGCCCGGGCGGACGCCCTGGTCAATGCACCCCTGGATCCAGCCGAGGGCGCCAAGCCCGTCGGCGCACGAAGCGCTTTCGGGCTCGACCCGTTGGACGTAAAGACGGCCGGACTCGGCCGTACCCGGCGACTGCGTTTTGTATCGCTGGGCATTGGTGGTCTGGGCCTTCTGGCCCTGATCATCTCAGTAGCAATGATCGTCGGCGGCTTTGGCAGCTGATGTTAAACAAGGAGACACTTTGAGCGCCACCGAATCATCCATTGACATTGCACGGGTGGCCGCCCAGGCAGCCTCCGGGAAACTGGCCAACGACATCGTTGCCATTGACGTCAGCGATCGGCTTGCCATCACGGACGTGTTCCTGATCGCCTCAGCATCCAACGAGCGTCAGGTTAATGCCATTGTGGACGGCATTGAAGAAGAGCTGGCCAAGAAGAACCTAAAGCCGGTCCGCCGTGAAGGCCGCAGCGAGGGCCGCTGGGTCCTGCTCGACTACGCCAACGTTGTGGTGCACGTCCAGCATGAGGAAGACCGCGTCTTCTATGCGCTGGAACGCCTGTGGAAGGACTGCCCCGCCGTTGACCTGCAGATCGAGGATTCAGCGGCAGCAGCTCCGGCAGCCCCGGCAGCTCCGGACGCCGAGTAGCACCTGCCTCCTATGACTTCCTCCGCTGCCTGGGACCCCGACCGCACCGGCAAACGTGTCGTTTTCTGGCGGCACGGCCGCACTGAGTGGAACCGTGCCGGGCGGTTCCAGGGCCAGCAGGATATTGCTCTGGATCCGGCCGGTGCCCATCAGGCGGTCCAGGCGGCTGCTGTGCTGCGGCATCTGCATCCTGACGTTGTCATTTCCTCGGACCTGAGCCGCGCCCTGGTCACGGCCCAGGCTCTGGGGGAGGCCGCGGAGAAACCGGTCACTACGGATCCGCGGCTGAGGGAGACCTTTGCAGGAGCCTGGGAGGGAATGCTCTTTGCCGACATCTCCGCCCGGTTCCCCCGCGAACAGGCCGGCTGGGCGGCAGGCAGCGGCGACGTGCGCGCCGGCGGCGGCGAAAGCAGGCTGGATGTTGGCCGGCGCGTAGCCGAGGCAGTCACCGAAGCCGCCGATGCGCTGGCACCCGGGGGAACCCTCGTGGCAGTGAGCCACGGCGGCGCCATCCGTGCCGGGATCTGTGCGCTGCTGGGGTTACCCACCGACTCCTGGACGGTTATCAGCGGGGTATCGAACTGCCACTGGTCAGTGCTGGAGGAACGGGATGTCTCCGGCGGCGGTGTCCGCTGGAACCTGGCACAGCACAACGTGGGACTGGACTCCCTCCCCAGCGGCCCGCTGGAGGGATAATCCGCCGGAGGAATAGTCCCGAGGCCAGGCATAAACGCGGCGTGCGCGGCGTGAATTTCACCGGTGTAGTTCGATTTTGCACTCTGTTATTTCTGTACTAAAGTAGAGGAGTTGCTTCGGCCCGGGGGATACAAAATCCAACGGTTCGGGCATAGTGTAAATAGTTTGTTTGGGGCTGTGGCGCAGCTGGTAGCGCACCTGCATGGCATGCAGGGGGTCAGGGGTTCGAATCCCCTCAGCTCCACCAAAGATTTCGGGAAACCGGAGGATTTGCGGTGGAAACCCGGTTGCGGAAGCATCGGATAGCACTTGTTTTGGGGCTGTGGCGCAGCTGGTAGCGCACCTGCATGGCATGCAGGGGGTCAGGGGTTCGAATCCCCTCAGCTCCACCAAAACTCATAGAAGATCAGAAAAGTCCCGCCTAACCGCGGGGCTTTTTTGTTTGGCCGCCTGTCCCACCGGGTGGCTGCCGTGACAGGATGCTGGGATGGCTGTATTGCCCGGATTCCGCAACCGCTGTCCCGAAACTCCCTGACCATGGAACGAATCTCTGCGGCGCTGCTCCTTGCCTTCACCGCAGCGGCGCTGCTCTGGGCCAACCTGCCGTTCGGGGCGACGTACGCGCAGTTCTGGGGCACTGCCGTCGACCTGCAAGTTGGCGGCACCGCCGTGGAAATGACCTTCCACGACATTGTGAATGACGGCCTGATGGCTTTTTTCTTTTTCACCGTGGGGCTGGAGGTAAAGCGGGAGTTCACCATCGGCGAGCTCACCGAACCAGCCCGGGCGGTGGTCCCTGTGGCGGCGGCCCTGGCGGGACTGCTGGTTCCGGCCGGCATCTTTTTGCTCCTGAACCCCACCGGCGAGAACGCCGCAGTGTGGGGCGCCGTCATCTCCACCGACACGGCCTTCCTGGTGGGGGCACTGGCGGTGGCAGGTCCCAGGTTCCCGGGCCGGCTGCGGGTGTTCCTCCTGACGCTGGCGGTGGTGGACGACGTCGGGGCACTGGCTGCCATTGCCGTGTTTTATACGTCGGACCTGGACCTGGTTCCGCTGCTGGCCTGCGTCGCCTTGTTGGTGTTGGTGGGGTTGACCCGGTTCCTGCCGGTGGGCCGCGGCCCTGCGTACGCGGTGCTGAGCCTGGCGACGTGGGCCACACTGTATGCCTCCGGCGTGCACCCCACCCTGGCAGGGGTGGCCATTGCCCTGCTGATTCCGGTGTTTCCGCCGCGCCGCGGACAGGTCGAGCGGACAGCGGAGCTGGCCCGGGCCTTTCGCCAGTCGCCCAGCCCCGAGTATGCGGCTGCCACGGCGCGCAGCCTGAAGGAATCCATTTCCATCAACGAACGCCTGCAGCGCTCCTACGGGCCGTACGTGTCCTTCCTGATCCTGCCGCTGTTTGCCCTCGCCAACGCCGGTGTTCGGCTGGACGGTGAAACCCTGGCGGCTTCGGCCGCGTCGAGCCTTACCTGGGGCATTATCGCGGCGCTGGTGATCGGCAAGACGATAGGCATCACCGGAGCCACCGCCCTCCTGCGGGTCACCGGCATGGGCCAGCTGGCACCAGGGCTGACCCTGGCCCGGGTGGGCGGGGGAGCCATGCTGTGCGGAATCGGGTTCACCATCTCCCTCTTCATTGTGGAACTCGCCGTGGAGGATCCGGCGCTGCAGGCACAGGCGCGGGTGGGTATCCTGGCCGCGTCCGGCATAGCCTTTGTGCTGGGCTGGGGCTGGTTCCGCGCCCTTGACCGGGTGCAGCCGCCGTCGTCAGCGGGACGCTTTTTGGTTCGCCCTTTTGACCCGCAGCGCGACCATTTCCGCGGGGATCCAGCGGCACCCCTGCAGCTGGTTGAGTACGGTGACTTTGAGTGTCCGTTTTGTTCACGGGCCACCGGCTCCATAGATGAGGTCCGGGAGCACTTCGGGCAGCGGCTGGTCTACGTGTGGCGGCACTTGCCGCTGACCAGGTTCCACCCGCATGCGGTGGAAGCCGCCCGTGCCAGCGAAGCCGCGGACCGGCAGGGAGCGTTCCGGGAGTACGCCCAGCTGCTGTTCCGGCGCCAGGACCATCTGGAGTCCGAGGATCTGATCGGCTACGCAGGTGACCTGGGGCTGGATATGGAGCAGTTTCACGACGACCTGCAGTCCGCAGCAGTGGCCAACCGGGTGGAGGATGACGCACTGGATGCGGAGTTCATGGACCTGTCCTCCACCCCCACCTTCTTCATCGGCTCAGTGCGGCACACCGGGCATATAGACGCAGCTACCCTCATCCGGGAATTGAACATGTCCTCGGAACGGTAGTGGATGCGGCTGTGGTTCCCTGGGGCGGGAAGGGCCCGTCAATCAGTGGAGGGAAGCGTCGGCGTCGGTGATGATCCAGGAGTGGAACCGGACCAACAGGCCTGCCCGGGTGGGAGCACAGGTGAACGGCCCGGCGCCGGCCTGCTGATCGCCGTCGAACGGGATCACCCGCACCAGCTGCTGCGGCGCTCCGGAAAGACCGGCCCGCACAATGAGTGCGTCCGCCGTGCGGCTGAGGCGAACGGTCACCTTGCGGCCGTCCCAGCCATCCACAGAAGCCACCGACCAGTCCGACCGGCCAAAGGTCACCACGGCTCCCAACTGCAGGAGGCCGTCGGAGCGTTCAAGCCCGGCCTTAATCCATGTTTCACTGTCCACCCGGATAAAGATGCCCGCCTGATCAAACTGCTCGGCGAGGTCCGCAGTGAATGTAACCTCCATGGCGGAACCGACGGCAAAAGGGGCCAGGAGCGCATGCTCAGAGTCATGGATAAAGCCGTAGGCCGTGTGCCGCCACGCATCGGAACCCTCCGCGGCTTCAACCAGCAGGTCGGAGCCGTCTTCGACGGCCCGAGCCGGCGGATGTGTCCACAATCCGTCGGCCCAAGCGAGCCTGCCGCGCCGGGATATTTGGTCCTGGTGTGTCATTAGTGCTCCTTCGGGTGGGGTTGGTTGTTGGATCGTCACAGCGGAACGCGGGATTGGTACGGCCTTGATTTCGGCAATGATTCCATAGGGTGGTCCCATGACCATCGAACCGTCTGCCGCCAATGACCCGCGCCGCCCCGTAGGACCATGCCCTGCCAGCGGGCCGCGCAATCCCGGTGACGCTTGGGTGGTGGGGCCCGACGGCCGGCGGTACTGGGGCCGGTTCGGTGCAGCCGGGCTGCTTGCGGTGGATCCGGAGCGCGGAATCCTGCTTCAGCACCGTGCCTCCTGGAGCCACCACGGAGATACCTGGGCCCTGCCCGGGGGCGCCCGGCATGAGGGCGAGTCTGCGATCTCGGCGGCGTTGCGGGAAGCCTCGGAAGAGGCCGGTGTGCCGGCTGCGTCCATCAGGCCGCGCATGATGAGCGTCCTCGACGTGGGCGTCTGGACCTACGCGACCCTCATGGGTGATGTGACGGAGCCGTTCGAGCCCGTGATCAGTGACGCTGAGAGCCATGCGCTGGCCTGGGTTCCTGCGGACAAGGTGGAGGACCTTCCGCTGCACCCCGCCTTTGCCCGGTCCTGGCAGTGGCTGCGGCCGCTGCTGGAGATTCGTCCGGTGGTGGTTGTTGATGCCGCAAATGTCATCGGGTCAGTTCCGGACGGTTGGTGGCAGGACCGCACCGGAGCAGCTGCCCGACTGCTCCAGGCGGTTTCGGACCTCGCCGCACGGGGGCTTGGGGACGGCTTCCTTGAGCTTCCTGACGGTACGTGGTTTCCCGAGTACACGGTGGTTGTGGAGGGCCATGCACGCGCCGTGGACGGAGCAGACCGCCCCGAACCGCCGGTGAGGCTGGTCCGGGCCCAGGGATCCGGCGACGACGCGGTGCTGGCCGAAGTGCAGCAGCTGCTGGCCGGCGGCCGAAAGGTCACTGTGGCCACCAGTGACCGCGGACTCGCCGGCCGCAGCCGCCGGGCCGGAGCATCGGTGGTCAGTTCCGGGCGGCTGCGGGAGCTGCTGGGCTACTGAGTGCGGGTGCGCGGTGCCGGCCCGCGCAGGACGCCTGCAACAATGAGGCCCTGCCCGGCGCAATACGTCAGCATCACCAAGGCGCTGGTCCAGCCGGGCATGGCCTCGGGGACGAAGATGCGGAGGGCAAGGATCGTGTCGGATGTCAGGAACAGCAGCCCGCCGGCGGCAACCATAGGGCGGCAGCGTGCCGCCGTCGCCGCAGTTCCGGCAAGCACAATACCGTAGGCTGCTACGGCAAAGGCCAGACCGCCAAGGGAGGGCCACAATACCAGCAGCATCAGCAGCCACCACACCGGAAACACCAGTGCCCAGCGGGGAAAGGGGCCAACTGCGGCGTAGCGGGCCAGCAGCCAGATGTAACAGAGATGGGCCAGTCCAAAGGAGCCCAGCATCACCGGCAGCTCCGGTGCAAACGGGAAGAAGGCGCCGGCACCGTCACCGAGCCAGGAGAAGAGCAGAGCCATCAGCAGCAGCGCAGTGGGCAGGCCTCGCCGGGAATGCCGCCCGCCCCAGAGAGCTGCGACGGCGAGCAGCGGCATCAGTGCAAGCTTGGTCGGTTCTGCGATCTCGGCGGCGTTGGCAAACCGGGCGCCCACATGGACCGCTGAAACAGCGGCGAAGGGCAGGAAACCCCACCACCACGAACGGGGCAGGGCGCTGGTCTGGTTTCGGGCGGGTGCGGTGGTCAAGGGATTCCTTCGGATCGGCAGGAGCCCATCGTACGGTGGAACCGCCGCCCGCCCGCGGCGGCCCACCGAACCTGGAGCAGCGCGGCTTTAGGGCCCCAGCACCCGGTCCAGATAGTCATTGCTGAAGACCCGGTCCGGGTCCAGCCGGTTCCGCACTGCCAGGAAATCATCAAAGTGCGGATAACGTGAGCCCAATGCTGCCGCATCCAGGGAATGCAGCTTGCCCCAGTGCGGCCGCCCGCCGTGGGCAAGCATGATTTCCTCGACGGCGTCAAAGTACTCGCGATACTCCTCCCGGTAATAGCGGTGCACGGCAATATAGGCGCTGTCCCGGCCATGCGCCGTCGATAGCCAGCGGTTATCCGCTGCGGCCCACCGGACCTCCACCGGAAAGGAAATCCGCCACCCGTGGTCCTCGACCAGCTGCCTCAACGCCGTGAATGCCGCCTCCAGCCGGCCGGCGGGAAGGCCATATTCCATCTCCCGAAAACGGACCGTACGCCGCTGGGTGAAGACCCGGTGCGAGACCTCCGTGTACTGCCGCCCGCCCAGCAGCCGGGCGGCCGTCCGGTTCACCGTCGGAATGAGCGCCGGGACGGCGGTGCCGGCAGCACAGGTGGCCCGGAACACTGAGTTGGACAGCAGCGACTCGTCAAGCCAGCGCTGAACCGGTGAGCGCGGCTGAAGGGGAACGGTCCCGGGCAGGCGGGTATTGGACTTTGTAGCCGCGCGGTCCGTATGGGGGAACCAGTAGAACTCAAAATGGTCAGCGGACTCCACCCGCAGGGCAAGGGTGTCCAGCGTGTCGGCCAGCAGCTCAGAGCTTTCCTCCGCCCGCAGGGCAAATCCCGGTACGCACTGCACCGTGATATCGGCAAGGATACCCAGGGCCCCCAGGCCCAGAGCCGCGGCAGGCAGCAGCGGATCGTCGTCGGCTATGGTGAGCAGACCGCCGTCGGGCTGGACCAGAGTCAGCCCCACCACCTGGGTGGCGAGGCCGCCGAAACCGGCGCCGGTCCCATGGGTTCCCGTGGAGATCGCCCCTGCCAGCGACTGCCGGTCAATATCGCCAAGATTCGGCATTGCCAGGTGGTGCCCGGCCAGCAGGACCGGTATCCGGTGCAGGCGCGTACCGGCGTGGAACTTCACCCGGCCACGCTGGGCATCGACGTCGATAATTCCCTGCAGATTCTCCAGTTCCAGCAGGACATCAGGGGCGGCGGCAATCCCGGTAAAGCTGTGGCCGGCGCCAACGGCCTTGACCCGCTGTCCCGCTGCGACTGCCCGTTTGACGGCTTGCTGCAGCTCTTCAGTGGACGAGGGGCGTTCAACGCGCCGGGGTGTTACCACAACGGAGCGGGCCCAGTTCTGCCAGGTGCGGTTTGCTTCGCTCACAGGAATGCCTTTCCTTCGCCGCGGTAGGTGGGAAGTATTGTGACAACGCTGCCGCCGTCAACCACGGCATATTCGTTGACCCGCTCGGCGAGTTCCCCGCTCTTGGCATGACGCATCCAGACCCGGTCGCCCAGGGTGAGGTTCGACGCCGCCCGGCCGGCCAGCGGGGTCTGGACTTCTCCGGCGCCTTCGCGCGGCAGCAGCCGAAGTCCCGGCGGCCAGGCCACCTGCGGGACGCGGGACGCGCCGGGCGGACCCGAAGCAATCCATCCTCCGCCCAGGACGGTGGCGATGTCCGGCGCGGGACGGCGCACCACCTCGAAGGCGACGGCGGCAGCCGGTGCCGGGGTGAATGCCCGGTAAGAGTCAAACAGATGTCCCGCGAACACTCCCGAGCCGGCGGTAATCTCGGTGACCGACGGATCAGCGGCGGTCGCTTCGATTGATCCTGTGCCGCCGCCGTTGACGAACTCCAGGTCCGCGAGCTCCCGCAGCCCCCGGGCAATGGCGCCGCGGCGCTCGCCGAGCTCCGTCATGGAACGCGGCTGGATCCAGCGCATCAGGGTATTCATCACGGCAGCGCCGGGAACCGCGTCGCCCACCCCGGCCACCTGGCCCTCGTACATCATCAGTCCCACCAGGGTGAACCCGGGGCGGGAGACGATGCGGCGGGCGAGGCGCACGGCGTCGGCCGCGGTGTGCACCGGAGAGCGGCGGGTGCCAATGAAGCCCAGAACCGGTGACCGCCACGACGCGTCGGCATCGAGGCACACGCGCACCGCCGGGCGGCTGCCTGCCGGCGCCAGCGAATCAACCAGGTCCAGTTGGGACTCGTCGTCGATCATGAGGGTCACCCTGGCGGCAAGCTGGTCGCTGGCGAGGAGGCGGGAGAGCGCGGCGCGGTCTGCGCTGGGATAGCCGACGACGACGTCGTCACAGCTTTCGGCGAGCCACAGCGCCTCCGCGAGGGTGAAGGCAAAAATGCCGCGGAATCCGGGCAACTTCAGCAGGGCATCGATGACACCGCGGACCCGGATGGATTTGCTGGCAACACGCAGGGGAGTACCGCCGGCGCGCCGCAGCAGGTCCTGCGCGTTGAAGCGGAGACCCTGCAGGTCCAGTGTGGCCACGGGTGCGCCCAGATGGGCAACGGCCCGGCTGAGCGCAGGCCAGTAGGCCGCCGGATCCTGCCACGTCTGCGGCCCGGCAGGTCCGCTGAGGTCCAGGGTGCCGTGTCTGGGTGTGGTGTTCGGGAACGTCATCGCCGGGTCCTTTCCGATGCCGCCGTTCACTGAAGACGGGCTTCCACCGGATCCTAGCTGGCGGCGGGGGAGAACTGCGGGAGAATTACTGCACAGCGGACATAAAAGACGGAGCCGTGGGGCCGCTCACATGGTTTTACCTGAAATACGGGTTACGCTGGGGTATCTGCAGAGCAGCATTGCTCGTTTACCGCCGGCTGGGAAGCCGAAGACCCTCGAGGGCCGCATGAGCACAACTGCACAACCAGCAAAAACAGCCGGATCAAAAACCCGCACCAACTCGGTCGTCAGCAGCTATTCAGGCCTGCTGAAGACCGTCCGTGAAGAAGGGCTGCTGAAGCGCCGCCGTTCCTTCTACATCACGACGTTTGTTTTTCTCTGCGCCGGGCTCGTGGCCGCGGGTACCGGGTTTTTCCTGATCGGTGAAAGCTGGTTCCAGCTGCTGATCGCCGCTGCGCTGGGTGTGCTGCTGACGCAGCTTGCCTTCATCGCCCACGAAGCTGCCCATAAGCAGGTGTTTGAATCCGGTCCCGCGAATGACCGCGCCGGTCGCTTTGTTGCCAACGCCGTCGTCGGCATCAGCTACCAGTGGTGGATGAACAAGCACAGCCGGCACCACGCCAACCCCAACACCATCGGCAAGGATCCGGACATCGAGATGGACACCATCTCCTTCCTCCCGGAGCAGGCCGCACGGCAGAAGGGCTTCATGGCCTGGTTTGCCCGCCGTCAGGGCTGGCTCTTCTTCCCGCTGCTGATGCTCGAGGGCATCAACCTGCATGCCGTCTCCATCAAGCACCTTTTCGCCAACAAGCAGATCAAGGGGCGTTTCACCGAATTGACCATGGTGTTCCTGCGCTTGGGCCTCTATGTCGGCGCGGTGTTCTTCTTCCTGCCGGTGGGCATGGCATTTGCCTTCCTCGGTGTGCAGCTGGCTGTCTTCGGCGTGTACATGGGAGCCTCGTTTGCCCCCAACCACAAGGGCATGCCGATCCTCCCGAACGACTCCAAGGTGGACTTCCTGTCCCGTCAGGTCCTCACCTCCCGGAACATCAAGGGCCGCGGCATGAACACCATGATGGGCGGACTCAACTACCAGATTGAGCACCACCTGTTCCCGAACATGCCCCGCCCGCACCTGGCCCGTGCATCGGAGATCGTGAAGGCTTACTGCGCGGAGAACAAGATCCCGTACACCGAAACATCGCTGACACAGTCCTACGGCATTGTTGTCCGCTACCTGAACAAGGTGGGCCTGTCGGCAAGGGATCCCTTCGACTGCCCCATGACGTCGCAGTTCCGGCGGTAATTCGCCAGCCTCATCCTGCGCTCAGGAAGCCGGCAGCATTGTCTTCGGACGGTGCTGCCGGCTTTTTTGCGCGCCCTTGCGGCTGCGTCTGACAGACTGGGGTCATGTCGCCGACACCTTCAGACCAGCCCGCTGGCATCTCCGCTTCCACCGGTGCTGCCCCCACAGTCAAGGAACAGGCCAGCCACATCGGCATGCGCCTGGAAGATGCCCTGCACAGTTACCGTGAGGGACGGGCCCGCAAACGCGGTGAAGTCCAGACCGTACTGCCCTTCACGGGATACGGCACCACCGAATGGGTCCGCGTCCTGGGCCGGGTGATCCTCGCCAAGCCCGGATATGTTTCACCCGAGGAGAATTCGGCCGGGGCCCAGGCCATCCGCGACGGCATTCGCGGCTGGCGCAACTTCATGAGTCCGCCCATCAACAAGGCTGCCGTCACCGTGGAAATCGGCGAAGAATGTTATCCCGTCTCCGCGGACCGGGGCGGCGTCATCGACGTCGTTATCCCGGTGCAGCTGGAACCGGGCTGGACTACCGTGACGCTGCGTTCGGAAGATTCCGAGGCCGCCGTGGCTCCCGTGTACATCGTGGACCCGTCTGCCCGGGTGGGTGTGGTCTCCGACATTGATGACACCGTCATGGTGACCGCCCTGCCGCGTCCTTTTCTTGCCGCGTGGAACACGTTTGTGCTGGATGAGCACGCAAGGACACCCACTCCCGGCATGGCCGTGATGATGGACCGGCTGGCCAGGGAAAACCCCGGCGGCCCCGTCCTGTACCTCTCCACCGGCGCGTGGAACGTGGCTGCGACCCTGACCCGCTTCATCACCCGCAACCTGTATCCGGCGGGTCCTCTGCTGCTCACGGATTGGGGTCCCACACGGGACCGCTGGTTCCGCAGCGGACCTGAGCACAAGAAAACGCAGCTGGAGCGGCTGGCCAAAGAGTTCCCCCAGATCAAGTGGCTGCTGATCGGCGACAACGGCCAGCACGACGAAGCGATCTACGCCGAGTTTGCCAAGCGGCATCCGGAGAATGTTCGCGCGATCGCCATCCGGCAGCTCTCCGCCGGAGAGGCTGTCCTTGCCGGCGGCCGCTCACCGTCGAGGTCGGGTGAGCGGCCGTCGGCGATTCCCTGGATCTACGCCCCGGACGGTGCCGGTATGGCACGGCAGCTGGCGGAGCTGGGACTGCTGCCGGACGCCGGTTAGGGCTGGTCTTCTTCGGTTTCCACGGTGCGCAGGATCCGGCGCATGCTCATGGCCAGGGATGCCGTAACATCCACCGGGCTGTCCGGGGATGCTGCGGTGTTCATATCGATCTGGAGCTTGTGGACGGCGTCGCGCGCCTCGGTGTATTCCTCGGTGTCGGCATCCCAGGTCTCCACGGCCTCGCCGCAGGCCAGCATGGCCGCGGAGAGCTGATCGGCAAGCCCGGAGGGAACCGGCATGTCCTTGGGGTGGGTCCAGATGGACGTTGCCAGGACCTCGGTCATGTCCTCCACATACAGGGTCACCCGTTCCATCGCCCGCAGCGCCCGGTAATCCGCGGAGAGGTCACGCTGGTGGCGGCGGCTTCGCAGGTTGCCGTAGCGGCTGCTGTCCGCCAGCTGCACCGATTCACGTACTTCCCTGCTGAAGGATACGAGCTCGGTCCGCCGCTTGGACCAGTCCTCATGCTCGGGCGGCCAGGTTTCCGAAATGGCGGTGCCCATCTCCTTGAGCTGCCGGGCCAGTGACAACCGCAGGGAGGCCAGGCCGTCCACCGCACCGCTCAGATGCAGCGGAGGGAAGACGACGGCGTTGACGGTCAGTCCCACGGCCACACCCACCAGCATTTGCACCGCATAACCCAGCGAATAGCCGTCCGGGTCATCTCCTCCCAGCACCAGGACAAATAGGGCTGCCATAGGCAGATAGTCCTTGCCTGCGCCGAGCCTGGGAATGCCGGCCAGAAGCACACCCAGACCCACAATCAGGGCAATCGTCCACACGGACGGTCCGCCGAACAGCAGGGCTATGAGAGCCAGCCCCATCCCGGTGATCAGCCCAATCAGGGTCTGAACTCCGGCCTTCGCCGAGCCGGAGACGGTCGGGTACATGCTCACCAGCGCGCCCAGCGGAGCGTAATAGGGATAGTGCGCGGCAACGCCGGGCACCAGCGGTGCGATGGTCCAGGCGATACCCACTGCCACGGCCGCCTTAATGGAGAGCTGGATGCGGGTGTAGCGGACCATGCCCGTCAAGCGGTTGGAGACAGCTGACAGGGACATGCCGCGAAGCTTGGCGCCCGTTCGGCGAAAGAGGTTTTCGGTAGTGGGCATCAGATAAGTATGACCCGGGCCTCTCCGGGAAACCGATTTGGGTAGCTCCGGTCACAGAAGATGCCGGGTGTGTTCAGGTGCCCGGTGCGTTCAGATGCCGGCCGCGGCCCGGGGGGCGATGCTTTGGGTCCGTAGGACTTCGGCGAGCTGGTCAAGGAAGAGCCGGACCCGGGGGTTTTCGCGTTCGTTGATGAGCAGTGCGAAGATGCTGCGGGCAAGGCGGATTTCGGGCACGTCCAGGACCACCACGCCGTCGTGCGGGTTGAGCATGGCCAGCTCGGGAACCAGTGCGGCACCCAGGCCTGCCGCCGTCATCTCCAGGCTGGCGTTGAAATCATCGCAGTATGCGGCCACCCGGGGATGAAGATTACAGCCGGCGAAGAGCCGCTCGATGACCAGTGCATCAGGGGTCCCTGGGTGGTGCATGATCCAGGGCATGTCCGAGAGCTGCTCGGCTGAGACCTGAGATCCGTCCCGGATGCCCCAGGACCGGGGGAGGACCACACGGAAATTGTCGTCACCCAGCCATCGCCTGCTGATCGTTGAGGGCCAGGCGAGCCCGCCCTGCCCCACCTGGTAGATGAGGGCGACGTCGAGCTCGCCGCCGGTGCGCAGCCCCTGGATGGTCTGGCCCGGCTCAGCCACATGGATTTTCAGATTGATGCCCAGATCCTGCCAGCCGGGTGAGCCCACCAAACGCGGAAGGGCAAAGGTGGCCAGGCTGGGGAAGATCCCCAGACGCAGCTCATGGGCGGTGCCCGCCTCCACCCGTGTAGTGGCCGCCAGCAAAGCGTCCATGTCGGTGAGGACCTTCGCAGCGTGGCGGGCCATGACAACGGCGGCCTCCGTGGGAACTGCTGTGCGGGCGGAGCGTTCAAACAGGTGTGCTCCGGTGTCGCGTTCCAGCGCTGACATCTGCTGGGAGACAGCTGAGGCGGTGTAGCCCAGCCGGAGGGCAGCGGCGGCAAAGGAACCTACCCGGATAACTTCCAGGAGGGTCTTGAGATGGATCGGGTTTACCACTGGTGCCGCCTTCCGTGGCGTGGGTGCGGCTGCCGGGCCGGCTGCTCCGCCGTCGACCACTTTATCCGGTTGTTTAGGCCTCGGAGGGTTCCGGCTGTTGAGCCCGTCGGGATCCCGGTGCTGCCGCTGACGCGGCTCCGGGCGCCGACGCCGTTTTTAGCCGCTGCCGCTGCACGGGAGCGATTGTCGAGGTCATGCCGCTTACCAGCACCGAGAGTAGGAATCGTGCGGCTCTGCCGCCTCCAAAGCGGCATTACTCCAGCGCTCGACGGCGGAAAGCGGCACGTTCCCGACACTCGGCGGCCTACGCCGGGACGGGAACTCGACGACACGCCGAGGTTCCGCGACACGCGATGAAATTGCGATAAAACTGTGGCCTTCGCTACGCCGCTGACTCTGTGCGTTCACTCTGCACAGGCTGTGGAGAACTCCGGCCCGTTCTGCGGGAATCCACGGAATTTTCCTGTCCACCCTGTGCATTAACTGTGGACGACGGCCCGGGGGAATGACATACTTGTAGTACATCATCTTGGGGTTCCCACCGGGGCTGCGCACTAGATGTAGTGTCTGGATGTAGGATCAAGGGACAGACTTCAAGGCTTCACAAGGGGAGACCAACCATGACCGTTACGGTTTACACCAAACCCTCCTGCGTTCAGTGCAACGCTACTTACCGGGCGCTGGACAAGAAGGGCATCACGTACCAGATCGTGGATATGTCCCAGGATGCCGAGGCCCTGGAACGGGTCCGGGCGCTGGGCTATATGCAGGCCCCCGTCGTTGTTACCGAGCAGGATTCCTGGTCCGGTTTCCGTCCGGACAAGATCGACGCGCTGGCTCAGGCATCGGCCTCTTCGGTCGCCTAAAAGGGCTTCAGCAGCACCAGCACCACACCGGATTTACCGCACCGTCAGGAGCGCAGGAACCATGTCACTGGGGATAGCAGGCCGCACCGGGCTTGGCCCGGAAGCGGGATCCGCAGCAGATGAGCACCCGACCACCGAGGCACCCCTGATTTTCTTTTCATCGGCGTCAGGGTACACCGGGCGTTTTGTTGAAAAACTGGACACGCAGGCGGGAAAGATCCCGCTGCACACCTCCGAACCCACGTTGCTGGCCCAGCGGCCCTATGTCCTGCTGCTGCCCACCTACGGCGGCACCGCGGCGCAGCCCGGGGCTGCAGCACGTGGCGCCGTTCCCAAACAGGTCATTAAGTTCCTGAACAAAGAACACAACCGCTCCCTGATCCGGGGAGTGATCGGCGCCGGAAATACAAACTTCGGGGAATCCTATTGCCTTGCGGCGGACATCGTCTCCGCGAAGTGCAGGGTCCCCGTTCTCTACAGATTTGAACTCATGGGCACGTCCGACGACGTCGCCAAAGTTAACGAAGGATTGGAAGAGTTTTGGACGCATCAGTCGCAGAAGCCGGCATGACGGACTCCAAGGAGCTCCCCGCGGCCTATAAGGACCTCGGCTATCACGAGCTCAACGCCATGCTGAACCTGTACGGCAAGAACGGCGAGATCCAGTTCGACGCCGACCGCGCTGCTGCGCGCCAGTACTTCCTTGAGCACGTGAACAACAACACCGTGTTCTTCCATGACCTGGAAGAGAAGCTGGAATACCTGGTCAAGAACGAGTACTACGAGAAGGAAACCCTCGACCAGTACTCGATGAACTTCATCCGCGAGCTGTACCAGCGCGCCTACAAGAAGAAGTTCCGCTTCGAGACCTTCCTCGGCGCCTTCAAGTTCTACACCTCGTACACGCTGAAGACCTTTGACGGCAAGCGTTACCTGGAGCGCTATGAGGACCGCGTGTGCATGGTTGCCCTGCACCTGGCCCGCGGCGACGAGAAGCTGGCCATGCAGATGGTGGACGAGATCATCGGCGGCCGCTTCCAGCCGGCCACCCCCACGTTCCTGAACGCCGGCAAGGCCCAGCGCGGCGAGCTGGTCTCCTGTTTCCTGCTGCGCATCGAAGACAACATGGAGTCGATCGGCCGGTCCATCAACTCCGCACTGCAGCTCTCCAAGCGCGGCGGCGGCGTGGCCTTTGCCCTGACGAACATCCGCGAGGTCGGCGCGCCGATCAAGCAGATCGAGAACCAGTCCTCCGGCGTCATCCCCGTGATGAAGCTCCTCGAGGATAGCTTCTCCTACGCTAACCAGCTCGGTGCCCGCCAGGGCGCCGGAGCCGTGTACCTGCACGCCCACCACCCGGACATCAACCGGTTCCTGGACACCAAGCGCGAGAACGCGGACGAAAAGATCCGCATCAAGACCCTCTCCCTCGGCGTCGTCGTTCCCGACATCACCTTTGAACTGGCCAAGCGCGATGAGGACATGTACCTGTTCTCCCCGTACGACGTCGAAAAGGTCTACGGCATGCCGTTCTCGGACATCTCGGTCACCGAGAAGTACTACGAGATGGTGGATGACGCGCGGATCAAGAAGACCAAGATCAAGGCCCGCGAGTTCTTCCAGACCCTGGCCGAGATCCAGTTCGAGTCCGGTTACCCGTACATCATGTTCGAAGACACGGTGAACCGGGAAAACCCGATCGACGGCAAGATCATCATGTCCAACCTGTGCTCCGAGATCCTCCAGGTTTCCGAGCCCACCACGTACAACGATGACCTCTCCTACGCCGAGACCGGCAAGGACATCTCCTGCAATCTGGGTTCGCTGAACATCGCCAAGACGATGGATTCCCCGGACTTCGGTCAGACCATCGAGACGTCCATCCGTGCGCTGACCGCTGTCTCGGATATGAGCCACATCGGTTCCGTTCCGTCCATCGCCAAGGGTAACGACGCCTCACACGCCATCGGCCTGGGCCAGATGAACCTGCACGGCTACCTGGCGCGGGAGCGGGTGTACTACGGCTCCGAAGAAGGCATCGACTTCACGAACATCTACTTCTACTCGGTGGTCTACCACGCGGTGCGGGCCTCGAATCTGCTCTCGATCGAGACCGGCCGCAAGTTCGCCGGCTTCGAGCGCTCCACGTATGCGTCCGGCGAGTTCTTCGACAAGTACGTGAACCAGGAATGGGTTCCGAAGACGGAGCGCGTGCGCGAACTCTTCGAAGGAATCCACATCCCCACCCAGGAGGACTGGGCGGCGCTGCGGGCTTCGGTCATGGAGCACGGCATCTACAACCAGAACCTGCAGGCTGTGCCGCCCACGGGCTCTATCTCTTACATCAACAACTCCACGTCCTCGATCCACCCGGTGGCTGCGAAGATCGAAATCCGCAAGGAAGGCAAGCTCGGGCGCGTTTACTACCCGGCTCCGTACCTGACGAACGACAACCTGGAGTACTACCAGGACGCGTACGAAATCGGCTACGAGAAGATCATCGACACCTACGCCGCTGCCACGCAGCACGTGGACCAGGGCCTGTCCCTGACGCTGTTCTTCAAGGACACCGCCACCACCCGTGACATCAACAGGGCGCAGATCTACGCCTGGCGCAAGGGCATCAAGACCATTTACTACATCCGCCTGCGCCAGCTCGCCCTGGAGGGGACCGAGGTCGAAGGTTGCGTTTCCTGCATGCTGTGACGTTCCACCATGCACCGAATGCAGCACTGACTCGCACCCCTCTTATGAAGACAAGGAATTACTCATGACCGAGAAGCTGAAGCTGGTCGACAGCGTCCAGGCGATCAACTGGAACAAGATCCAGGACGAGAAAGACGTGGAAGTCTGGAACCGCCTGGTCAATAACTTTTGGCTGCCGGAGAAGATTCCGCTGTCCAACGACGTCCAGTCCTGGAACACGCTCACTCCGGAGGAGCAGCAGCTGACCATGCGCGTGTTCACCGGCCTGACTCTGCTGGACACGGTGCAGGCTACCGTCGGTGCTGTTTCGCTGATCCCCGACGCGGTCACCCCGCATGAGGAAGCCGTCTACACGAACATTGCGTTCATGGAATCGGTCCACGCCAAGAGCTACTCCTCGATCTTCTCCACGCTGGCCTCCACCAAGGAGATCGACGAGGCATTCCGCTGGTCCACCGAGAACGAGAACCTGCAGAAGAAAGCCCACATCGTCACGGATTACTACCGCGGCGACGATCCCCTGAAGCGCAAGGTGGCCTCCACCCTGCTGGAGTCCTTCCTCTTCTACTCCGGTTTCTACCTGCCGATGTACTGGTCCTCGCGGGCCAAGCTGACAAACACGGCTGACCTGATCCGCCTGATCATCCGTGATGAAGCCGTGCACGGCTACTACATCGGCTACAAGTTCCAGAAGGGTCTGGAAGGCGCCTCGGAAGAGCGCAAGGCCGAGATCAAGGACTACACGTTTGAGCTGCTCTTTGAGCTGTACGAAAACGAAGTCCAGTACACGCATGACCTCTATGACGGCGTCGGCCTGGCCGAGGACGTCAAGAAGTTCCTGCACTACAACGCCAACAAGGCGCTGATGAACCTGGGCTACGAAGCCATGTTCCCGTCCACTCTGACGGATGTGAACCCGGCCATCCTGTCCGCGCTCTCTCCGAATGCGGACGAGAACCACGACTTCTTCTCGGGATCCGGTTCCTCTTACGTGATCGGCAAGGCCGTGAACACGGAAGATGACGACTGGGACTTCTAGTCCTGTGTGAGATATCGACCTCGTTGAAAGAACCGCACCCTATTTGGAGAAGCGGGCCGTCTAGGTGGAAGTCTTCCAACTAGACGGTGCGTTTCACTCCTCAGTCCTAGTGTTGTCCGAACTTGGTCGCATGACCGGACTCCTGGTTTGAGTTGACGATTAAGTTGACGCATTGACAGACCGCATGGCGCCGTGGCAACCATCTCGGCCAGCTTTGGTGTGGTGGCCAGGTCGGCCTGTGCTAGTTGCTTTCCTTGTGGCGTCCGTGAGCCTTCTTTAGGGGTGCTGACTGATGCACTTGAGCTGGACGGCACCCAGTGTGTCTAGCTCCTGGCAGTCGACGTCATGCCCTTGCCGCTCGTCTAACTCCCGCAACATTCCCTCTTCCACCAAGGAGCTTTTGCCGTGGCCGAACCCCGCGCGTTTGTCAGTTTCGATTTCGACCACAATCAGATTCAGCGAACCTTGTTCGCTGGGCAGGCCCGGAGCGATTCGCCTACCCCGTTCACGGTCGAAGATTGGTCGAGTAAGACCCCTTTGCCTCAGGCGCAGTGGGAGCGGTTGATTGCACAGAAGATCAATGCAACGCACATGTGTATAGTCCTTGTCGGACAGACTACTTCTGCCGCCACCGGCGTGGTGAAAGAGATCGCCATGGCCAAGGCGCATAACGTGCCCATCTTTGGCGTGTATGTGGATGGGGCTGACGCCAATACGGCGTTACCAGTCGGATTGGCTCGGAATCGAGTGATCGGTTGGAAGTGGACTAACATCGCGGCTGCCGTTCTGCAGATGATGGGTGAAGGGAAAAACGCGTGATCTGCGTGGCCAGGGCAGCGTCGATAGGGCGAGTCGATGGTACGAGTTCTGGCGGTCGTAGCTGATGTCAGATTCCGGTGTTGAAGTTCGGGAGTTGTACAAGACCGCTGTTGAGATGGCTGATCGGGTGTCCGCTAGGCGTGGTCAGGCCAATCAGTTCTACCTAACGCTCCAGACGCTAATTTTGGGCGTGCCTGCGCTGTTCGAAAGCGTAGGGGACGGCAGCGAGGTCGATCCGCTCCGGAGTTTCCTCTTGGCGGTGGTGGGAGGGATCGTGAGTATCACATGGTGGCTCCAACTTCGGAGTTACAGGGACCTTAACCGGGCGAAATTTCAAGTCATCAACGACATTGAAGCCGTTCATCTTAGTGTCAAACCGTTCACCCACGAATGGGATTCCCTCAAGGGTGACAGAGTGCAGAGCTGGCGGGAACGCTATGCCGAGTTGGGGGCGGTGGAGCGATTCGTCCCTGCCCTCTTTTTCCTGCTTAACGCCGTGCTGGCGGTTATGGTCTGGTTATGAACTACATCGAAGTCTTGGCCAAAAAGATTGAGTCAGAACTCGACGAGGCTTCCCGTCCCTCTGAAAGGGGGCCGGAGCTTTATAAGCTCTACGCCCTTCTTGCGCTCATCAAAGGACCGAATGTCACCCTTCGGGATGTACATGATGCCTGGTCTGTCTGGATGTCAGAGACCGACCCAGCCCATCGTGCCCTAATACCGTTCGACGAGCTGGATACTGCCAAGAGGGAAGAAGACCGCCCCTACGCCGAAGCGATACGTCGGGCCGCGTCAGCCGCAAGTAGGTCTTAATGTCGGCTGTCAGCAGCGTTGGGAGGATGGCTACCTTCCAGAGCGGTGGGGGATGACTGATAGCTGGTTCATGAGGCAATCGTGGCTTGAACCACAGGTGAACGCGCCGTTCGAACTGATGGATTCGACCCACTAAACTCGAACAGTGATAACAGGCGAAATCAAAGCTCAGGTAGACAAGGTCTGGAACGCGTTCTGGACGGGCGGCATCTCCAATCCCTTGGAAGTGATCGAACAGATCACCTATCTGCTCTTCCTGAAGCGTCTCGACGAGAACCAGACGCGAGCGGAGAACAAGTCCAACCGGACAGGCAATCCGGTCGAAAACCCGGTCTTCCCGTCCGGTCTGGACGAGAAGGGCCACTCGTACCAGGACTTCCGCTGGAGCAAGTTCAAGAACTTCTCCCGGGACGAGATGTACACCGTCTTCGCCGAGCACATCTTCCCGTTCCTGCGCACCGGGCTGGTCCAACTGGCCGACGGTGAGGAGTCCTCCTACGCCCAGCACATGAAGGATGCCCGCTTCACCATCCCCAACGCCGGGCTGCTGGAAAAAGTCGTCGACATCATCGATGAAATCCCCATGGATGAGCGCGATACCAAAGGCGACCTCTATGAATACATGCTCTCCAAGATCGCTTCCGCCGGCACGAACGGCCAGTTCCGCACGCCCCGCCACATCATTGACCTGATGGTAAAGATGACGGCGCCCCAGCCAATGGAGGCGATCTGCGACCCGGCCGCCGGCACCGCCGGTTTCCTGGTCCAGGCGGGGGAGTACCTCCGGCAGCAGAACCCGACCCTGCTGACCAATCCTGAGCAGAGCCGGTTTTTCCATCACGACCAGTTCCACGGCTACGACTTTGACAGCACCATGCTGCGCATCGGGTCCATGAACATGCTCCTGCACGGGGTGGAAAACCCGGAAATCACCTACCGGGACTCCCTGGCGGACCTGCACGGCTCCGAGGAGGAAAAGTACGACATCATCCTCGCGAACCCGCCCTTCGCCGGCAGCCTGGACTACGAGAATGTCGCCAAGGACCTGCTCTCCGTGGTCAAGACCAAAAAAACGGAACTGCTCTTCCTGGCGCTGTTCCTGCGGCTGCTCAAGCCCGGCGGTCGGGCTGCGGTGATCGTGCCAGACGGCGTGATGTTCGGCTCGTCCACGGCGCACAAGGCGCTGCGGAAGATGCTGGTCGAGGACCACAAGCTCGACGGCGTGGTCAAACTCCCCTCTGGCGTCTTCAAACCCTATGCGGGAGTCTCCACGGCGATCCTGTTCTTCACCAAGACCAACT
The DNA here is from genome assembly GCF_040547315.1 of Arthrobacter sp. UYP6. Lineage (NCBI taxonomy): Bacteria > Bacillati > Actinomycetota > Actinomycetes > Micrococcales > Micrococcaceae > Arthrobacter > Arthrobacter sp. UYP6. Next base: position 6,453 of record NZ_JBEPPM010000005.1, on the reverse strand, counting down.
CCGGAGGCACCGACAACGTCTGGTTCTACGACGTGACGTCGGACGGCTTCAGCCTCGACGACAAACGCACTCCGCTGGAAACCTCCGACCTCAACGACGTCTTGGTTCGCTGGCAGCAGCGGACGACGACGGAAGAAGGCCGGGCGCGAACCGATCAGTCTTTCCTCGTCCCCAAAGCCGAGATCGCCGGAAACGGCTACGACCTCTCTCTGAACAGGTACAAGGAAGTTGAACACGAGGAGATCGATCACAAGGAGCCGGCCGACATCATTGCCGACCTGGAGAAGCTGGAGCAGGAAATCACTCGGGGAATGGCCGACTTGAAGGGCCTTATCGGTGGTTGAGCTCGTCAGAACACGCCTAGTAGCCCTCGGAGATATTGCGGAGTTCGTCCGTGGAATCACGTTCAAGTCAACCGATGTCGCCCACGGTCCTACAGATACAAACGTCGACTGCCTTCGCACAAAGAACGTTCAGGCTTCCCTTGATACCCGAGACGTCTGGGCAATCGACCCATCGTTCGTAAAGCGACCAAACCAGTACGTCACCGAAGGTGACATACTCATTTCAAACGCCAACAGCTGGAATCTCGTAGGGAAATGCAGCTGGATTCCACGGCTTGAACGTCCTACGGCTTTTGGTGGCTTCGTCACGGTTCTCCGGCGTCGAGACGACTCCGTTGATTCTCGCTATTTGTTTCACTGGTTCTCGTCAGACCGGGTGCAAAGGAAAATCCGTAGTTTTGGGAATCAAACGACCAACATCTCAAATCTGGATCTGAAGAGGTCAGCATCCCTGACGTTTCCCCTCCCGCCCCTCGATGAGCAGCGGCGAATCGCGGCCATCCTGGACAAGGCCGACGAGCTCCGCACCAAACGCCGCCAAGCCCTGGCCCGTCTGGACGACCTGGCACCTGCTATCTTCCACGACATGTTCGGCGATCCGATCAGCAATCCACTCGGGTTTCCATGCAAGCCTCTGACTGAGGTGGGCCACCTTTACAGCGGAGGCACCCCTTCAAAAGCTCATCCTGGAAACTGGATTGGGAGCCTGCCTTGGTTCAGCCCCAAAGACATGAAACGAGATGACCTGTTTGATTCTGCCGATCACATAGACGAGGACGTAACGGTCAGATCGTCATTGAAACGACTTCCCAAAGACACCGTGGCCTTTGTCGTTCGAGGAATGATTTTGGCACATACGTTCCCGGTGTCCGTCATCCGTGTTGAATCGACTGTGAATCAGGATATGAAGGCTGTAATACCGAGGGAGTCAATCGATCCGGATTTCTTGGCTACGTGTCTGCGAGTCCAAGCCGGCCGCGTCCTGTCGCTCGTGGATACTGCCGCACACGGGACAAAGAAACTGGATGCAAGAGCACTTTCCAATATCCAGATTCTTGTGCCGAGCTTGGCCGACCAGACCGAATTCGCTGAGCGTGTTGCGGCCGTTGGACGACTCAAAGCTCACCATGGAGCCCAACTCGCCGAACTCGATGGCCTGTTCGCGACTCTTCAGCACCGAGCCTTCAGCGGACAGCTCTCATGAGCGAGGCCACATCGGCGACCACGGAGTCGGAGGTGCCGACGTGGCCGCTCTTTGTGACCCATGTGCTTCGCGCACTTTCCGCCGGTGAAACGCTGCATCGCTGGGACATCGTCGGCCGAGCCATTGACTCTGCTGGGCTTTCTGAAGCCGCGCGTGCGGAGACGCTGAATACCGGCGGACTCCGCTCAGAGCAGCGGCTCGGGTGGGCCATCAGCAACCTCCTGAAAGCCGGATGGGTCGAGCGGCCAGCACGGGCAAACTACCGCATCACCGCGGCCGGGCGGGAATGGTTCGCCCAACATCCGGACGGGATCAGCGACTTCGCCACGGCACGGACGCTGTTCGCGGCATTCTGGCCCCAAACTGAAAGCCGGAAACCAATCCTCTCCGCAGCCGACGAGACACTCGTGGAGGATATTGACCCGATTGAGCAGATCGAATCCGGCATCAACCGCATCCACTCCGACGTCGGCGATGCGCTGCTGAAGCGTCTTCGGGAGAGCCACTCCGACTTCTTTGAGCAAGCCGTCGTCGATCTAATGCTCAGGATGGGCTACGGCGGAGCCGAACAGCGTGGAAAACGCATCGGTGGCAGCAATGACGGCGGCGTCGACGGGGTCATAGACCAGGACGCGCTGGGTCTGGACCGTATCTATGTGTAGGCTCAGCGATACGCCGATGGCAATACTGAGGGCCGTGAAGCTATTCAGGCGTTCGTCGGCGCGGTGCACGGCGTCGGCGCCTCGCGTGGCGTCTTAATCACCACCAGCGCTTTCACAGCCGGCGCCCGAGAGTACGTGAAGGCGGTTCCGTCGCGGGTCATTCTGATTGACGGTGTCCGATTTGTGGGGCTGATGATCAAGGACCGGGTGGGAGTCCAGGTGAAGCAGAGTTACGACATTGTCGAGCTCGACGAGGATCATTTTGAGTAGCTGCAGTCCATGGAACAGGTTTGCATCGCCACGGATTTGAGTGGAAAGCGGTGTCGCCTGGCTGCAATCCGGGCAGCACCGTTTAGGCTCCTGAGAGAAGAACAATAAAGGAGTGGCATTGGGGGATGTGAACAGCAACTTTGCCGTACTGCAGGCGGAGTGGCCGGGTATTGCGAAGGAAGCGCGGCTGGCGGAGCTGTATGCGCGGAAGGATCCTCGGTCTTCGCTGCTATATGCGCGGCGGTCGGTCGAAGCGCTGCTGGCCTGGCTGTACGACGCAGACGGCTCGCTGACGTTGCCTTACAAGAGCGATCTCAACGCGCTGATGTCGGAACCGACGTTCAAGCGGCTCGCGGGTGAGACGATGGTGAGCAAGTTCCACCTGATCCGTAAGGTCGCGAACAGCGCCATCCACACCAATGCCGCAATCACCGTCCAGCACTCCGAGCAGACCGTTCGGGAACTCTTCCATGTCTGCATCTGGCTGGCACTTCGCTACACCCGGGATCCCACCCACCGCCCGGCCTCCACGCTCGCGTTTAGCGGACAGTTCCTCAGCCCCACGCCGAAGCCGGGCGTTCCTGCCCCTGCCGGGAAGCCCCGCACGGCGGAGCAGACGGCCAAACTCGCCGAAGAACTTGCCAACAAGGATGCGGCTCTGGCCGCGCAGAAGCAGGACAACGAGCAGCTGCAGGCCCAGCTTGTAGCCCTGCGTGCGGAGATCGCCCGGGCCAAGGAAGACAACAAGAAGCTCCCAGACAGCCACGACTATTCCGAGGTGGAAACCCGGGTCTACATTGACCTGTACCTGGGCGAAGCGGGGTGGTCACTGGACAAGGCCGAGGATCGCGAATTCGAAGTCCACCACATGCCCACCCATGCCGGTCCCGCCACCGGAACCGGGTTCGTGGACTATGTGCTGTGGGGATCCGACGGTAAGCCCCTCGCCGTCGTCGAAGCCAAACGCTCATCCAAGTCACCCTACGAGGGGCAGCAGCAGGCCAAGCTCTACGCCGATGCGTTGGAGGCGGAGAACGGCCAGCGCCCGGTCATTTACTACAGCAACGGCTACGAGCACTGGATCTGGGACGACGCCTCCGGCTACCCGCCCCGGCCGGTGCAAGGCTTCCACACCCGGGACCAGCTCCAGCTGATGGTGGACCGCCGCACCACTAGGAAACCCCTGGCTGCGGCGCCCATCAATACCGAGATCGCCGGACGCAGCTATCAGCAGGCGGCCATTCGCGCCGTCACGGACGCTCTGGAAACAGATAAGGAACGCAAGGCGTTACTGGTCATGGCGACCGGCTCCGGCAAGACGCGTACCGTCGTCGCGCTGTCTGATTTGCTGATGCAGGCGAACTGGGCCAAACGTGTCCTGTTTCTTGCGGACCGCATAGCCCTGGTCGACCAGGCAGCCCGCGCTTTCAAAACGAGCCTCCCCGGGTCATCCCCGGTAATTCTCGGCCGTGATGTGGAGGCAGACAGCCGCATCCACATCGCGACCTATCCAACGATGATGAACTTGATCAACGAACGGACCGACGACGGCACGGTCCTGAAACAGCGGTTCGGAATTGGCCACTACGACCTGATCATCATCGATGAGGCTCACCGCTCCGTGTACCAGAAGTACCGGGCCATCTTCGATTACTTTGATGCGTATCTGGTGGGCTTGACCGCTACACCGCAGTCCGAGGTGGACCGCAACACTTACTCGCTGTTCGACATCGAGGACCACGTCCCCACGTTCGCCTACGAGCTGACGCAGGCCATCTCCGACGGTTACCTGGTACCGCCCCGGACCGTGTCCATTCCGCTGAAGTTCCCGGTCGAAGGAATCCGCTACGAGGAACTCTCGGAGGAGGAAAAGGAGGACTGGGACTCCGCCGAATGGGATGAGGACGGGGAAATTCCCGACGCCGTGGATCCGGCTATCCTGAACACCTGGTTGTTTAACGCCGACACCTTGGACAAGGCACTCGAGGTGCTGATGACCCGAGGGCATAAGGTCGCCGGAGGAGACCGGCTCGGAAAGACGATCATCTTTGCCAAGAACCAGAAGCATGCCGAATTCATCGCCGAACGATTCAACATCAACTACCCCCAGTACGGGGGCACTTTCGCGAAGATCATCACGCACAGCGTCAACTACGCCTCCACCCTGATCGACGCCTTCGCCCGTACCGATGACAGCCCCCACATTGCTGTGTCGGTGGACATGCTCGACACCGGGATTGACGTGCCCGAAGTGGTCAACCTGCTCTTCTTCAAGGTGGTGCGCTCCAAGACCAAGTTCTGGCAGATGGTCGGCCGGGGTACCCGGCTCCGGCCGGACCTGTACGGACCCGGTGAAAACAAACAGGACTTTTTCATCTTTGACGTCTGCCAGAACATTGAATACTTCAACGCCGAGCTGCCCGGTTCCGAAGGGTCCCTGGGACAGTCCCTGGCGCACCGCAGCTTCGCCGTCCGGGCACAGTTGCTGGCCGAAGCCCGCACTGCCGGGCTCGACGGCGACTTCGTGCCGGCACTTCAATCCGGACTGGTAGGGCAAGTGGCAGGGCTGCCCCGGGAGAACTTCCTGGTACGCCCGCAGCTGGAGTGGGTGGAGAAGTTCTCGAAGCCCGCTTCGTGGGGCACCCTTGGCACTCAGGATCTGACAGACCTGCAGACGAAGCTGGCCCCCTTGGCGACGCTGGCTTCCGCCGCCGACACGGAGGAAGCCAAACGCTTCGACCTGCTGATGTACCAGGCTCAGCTGGCTTCACTGACCTCAGCGGCCGCCGTCGAGCCGTACCGCAAGAAGATTGTCGAGATTGCGTCCGCACTCCAGGACCAGCCGAACATCCCCGCTATCGCTGCCCAGATGCTTCTGATCCAGTCGATCCTGGAGGGAGGGGAATGGGGCCAGGTCTCGCCGCAGTGGCTTGAGTTAATCCGGGTTCGTCTCCGGGGGCTGGTGCACCTAATCGAGAAGAAGCGCCGCAAGGTGGTCTACTCGAACTTTGAAGACACCCTCGGCGAGATCGTGGAAGGCGAACTGATAGCGACCAAGACCGGGTCCGTGGATTTGGTCCGCTACCGGGAGAAGGCCCGCGTATATCTGCAGGGGTTCCTGAACCACATGGCCATTCACCGCCTCCGCCGCGGGCTGCCCCTGACGGAGACCGATCTGGAGGAATTGCAGCGCATGCTGGTCGAGAGCGGTGCAGGCTCGCCCGAGGACCTTTCGGCGGCGACCGAGCAGGCAGAGGGCCTCGGGCTCTTCGTGAGGTCCCTGGTGGGAATGGACCGCCAGGCAGCTCTGGATTCCCTGTCCGAGTTCGTGGGAGACAAGACCCTGAACGCCAACCAATTGCATTTCGTGGACATGATCGTCCAGCAGCTCACGGAGAACGGCGTCGTAGAAATCGGGGCGCTGTATGAATCACCCTACAGCGATGCCGCACCCGCGGGACCCGAGAGCCTGTTCCCGGAGAAGGATGTGGATCTGCTGGCCGAGGCGTTGGCGCGGGTGCGCTTTTCCGCGATGGTGGGGTAGCTCCCGATGTTTGTCTAGGTCGGAGGCAGCCTTACTGCTTCGGGCTGCCGTTCCCTGGGTGCTTTCTTCCGCTGAGCGCTGGAGGTACTGGGTCGAACTGGGCTTCTTCGATGAAGGCTGCAGCCATTGGGTGACCGATCGGGCTTTCCTACGTGCCCGGAGCCGCAATGCTTCTTGGGATATACAGCGGTCGCACCGACGATGACGGGATCGAAGGCGTTTCGCTGTTGCCGGTTCTCGGACGTCTGTCACGGCGCACGGCAGGGGGGGGCTGGAATTGGCACTCCAGCGAATCCTCATGTCTACGGTCCTGACGCGCTCGCGGCGGCGCGCCTGGTTGGGGTCCCGTGTAGGAGTCCGGTGTTTATGTGAGTTTTGTGTCCGAGAATGGACACAGGAGGAAATTCACGAATCATGGCACGCAGACAC